>NZ_JAOQJV010000001.1:0-433638 GCF_025567415.1 Dorea ammoniilytica | reverse complement strand
TTGGCGGCATAAAAACTGCCACCAGTTTCTCGTATCTGGTGGCAGAAATAGTTTTTATTTTTTTGATTGTCTACTTGACGGGAAGCAGTTCAGATTCCACGAGAGTTCTTTTTGTAAGTTTAATCTTCATCATCACTTTCAACCGTGTATGTCTGACGCTTTCTTGCCAGTTCGTCATTTTCCAGATATTCATCATAGGTGGTGATCTTATCGATCATTTTGCCGCCCGGTACGATTTCCATGATACGGTTGGCAGTGGTCTGCACGATCTGGTGGTCACGGGATGTAAATAAGATCACACCAGGGAATTTGATCATACCGTTATTCAGAGCGGTGATGGATTCCATATCAAGGTGGTTGGTCGGTTCATCAAAAAGCAGTACATTAGCACCGGAGATCATCATCTTTGACAGAAGACAGCGTACCTTCTCACCACCGGAGAGAACCTTTACTTTCTTAACACCGTCGTCACCACCGAACAGCATACGTCCAAGGAAGCCACGCACGTAAGTGGCATCTTTGTTTTCAGAATACTGTGTCAGCCATTCTACGATGGTATCTTCATTGTCGAATTCAGAGGTGCTGTCCAATGGGAAGTACGCCTGTGAAGTGGTGACACCCCATTTATAAGTACCTTCATCCGGTTCCATTTCACCCATCAGGATCTGGAAAAGTGTTGTCTTAGCAAGCTCATTGCCGCCGACAAATGCAACCTTGTCTTCTCGGTTCAGTGTGAAACTGATATTGTCCAGAATTTTTTCACCCTCAATCGTTTTGCTTAGTCCGTCAACGGTGAGTACCTCATTACCGATGGAACGGTTTGGAGTGAAATTGATGTATGGGTATTTACGGCTAGACGGCTGAATATCATCGAGCTGGATCTTCTCCAGGGCACGTTTACGGGAAGTTGCCTGTTTGGATTTGGAAGCGTTGGCACTGAATCTGGAAATAAAGTCCTGCAACTCTTTGATCTTTTCTTCCTTTTTTTTGTTAGCTTCTTTCATCTGGCGGATCAGTAGCTGGCTGGATTCGTACCAGAAGTCATAGTTACCGGCATAGAGCTTGATTTTGCCATAATCGATATCAGCAATCTGTGTACATACCTTGTTCAGGAAATAACGGTCATGTGACACTACGATTACGGTATTGTCAAAGTTGATCAGAAATTCTTCCAGCCATCCGATAGCATCCAGATCCAAATGGTTCGTCGGCTCATCCAGAAGCAGGATGTCCGGGTTGCCAAACAGTGCCTGGGCAAGAAGAACTTTTACTTTATCCGGGCCAGGAAGATCCTTCATCATGGTGTAATGGAGTTCGGTACCAATTCCAAGTCCATTCAGAAGTGTAGCGGCATCGGACTCGGCTTCCCATCCGTTCATGGTTGCAAACTCGCCTTCCAGTTCGCTGGCACGGATTCCATCTTCATCAGTAAAATCTTCTTTGGCATAGAGTACTTCTTTTTCTTTCATAATCTCGTACAGTCTGGCATTGCCCATGATGACCGTATCAAGAACCATGTATTCATCATATTTAAAATGATCCTGCTGAAGAAATGACAAACGCTCACCAGGCGTAATGATCACTTCACCGTTGGTAGGCTCTAACTGACCGGACAGAATCTTTAAAAATGTCGATTTACCGGCACCATTTGCTCCGATCAGACCATAGCAGTTGCCTTCGGTAAACTTGATGCTTACATCTTCAAATAGCGCCTTTTTACCGACACGCAGGGTAACATTGCTTGTGCTTATCATAGCTTGATAATCCTCCTTATTCTTATATCCGCAGACAATCTTATCAAAAAAACATGGAAATAGCAAGGAAGCTGGTATATAATTATGCCATACTTGTTGTAATTAGAAAGAAGGGGATATCATGCATCATGCAACCATGATACTGGAAGGCGGAGCCACCAGGGGAGTATTCACATCAGGCGTATTGGACTACCTGATGGAAAAAGAGTTCTATACCTCCCATGTTATCGGCGTATCTGCCGGAAGCTGCAATGGCGTGGATTATGTATCCAGACAGCCGGGCAGGACCAGAGACTGTATGATCCACAGAGAGAAGGAATACAGTTACTATCAGGGAGTAAGAAGATTTTTAAAAGACAAAAGTTTATTAAATATGGATATGATCTTTGACCGTTATCCGAATGAAATCTATCCATTTGATTATGATACATTTTTTGCATCCAATATAAAATGTGAGATTGTAACGACGAACTGCGTGACCGGTAAAGCAGAATATATGGAAGAACACAGCGACAGAGAACGTCTGATGAGGCTGTGCCGTGCATCCAGCAGTATGCCGCTGGTTTCACCGATGGTGAATATTGATGGCGTGCCATATCTGGATGGTGGAGTGGCTGATTCTGTGCCGATCCGTCATGCATTGAAAAGTGGTAATGACAAGATCATCGTAGTGCTTACGCGTAATCCGGGTTACCGAAAGAAACCGGTGTCTAAGGGGACGGCGAAGCTTTACCGCAAAGCATACAAGAGCTATCCAAAGATGGCGGCGTGTGCTGTTCACAGGAATCGTATGTATAACCGTACGATGGAACTGGTAGAGAAGCTGGAAGCAGAAGGAAGGATTTATGTGATTCGTCCGATGGTTCCGACGGTATCCAGACTGGAGCGTGATTATGATAAGCTGATGAGCTTTTATGAGCATGGTTATGCTCTGATGAAGAAGGAGTATACAAATCTGCTCCGATATATGGAAGAATAAGACAGAACTGGAGATAATATATGGGTAAATCGCTATATATAGCTGAGAAACCAAGTGTGGCGCAGGAATTTGCCAAGGCGCTTCACTTAAAGACAAAGCGCGGCGACGGCTATCTGGAAGCAGAAGACAGTATCGTGACATGGTGTGTGGGACATCTGGTCACGATGAGCTATCCGGAAGTCTACGATATGAAATACAAACGGTGGAGTCTGGAGACTCTGCCTTTTTTGCCGGATGAATTCAAATACGAAGTTATTCCACAGACTTCCAAGCAGTTTCGGATTGTATCCGGTTTGTTGAAACGAGATGATGTAGATACCATTTATGTCTGTACCGACTCCGGTCGTGAGGGAGAATACATCTATCGTCTGGTGGAACAGATGACCGGTGTACAGAATAAAAAGAGATTAAGAGTCTGGATTGATTCCCAGACAGAAGAAGAAATCCTGCGTGGGATCAGAGAGGCAAAGGATCTGTCAGAATATGATAATCTATCGGCATCGGCTTATCTGCGCGCCAAAGAGGATTATCTGATGGGAATTAATTTTTCCCGTCTTCTGACATTGAAATATGGTAACAGTATATCGAATTATCTGAATAAAAAGTATTCCGTTATTTCTGTAGGAAGAGTTATGACCTGTGTACTTGGCATGGTTGTCCGCAGAGAACGGGAAATACGTGAATTTGTGGAGACTCCGTTTTACCGTGTCCTCAGTACCGTAGAAGTGAATGGGCAGAAGCTGGAAGGCGAATGGAAAGCGGTAGAAGGGTCCAGGTATTATGCATCTCCGCTTCTTTACAAGGAAAACGGATTCAAGAAAAAAGAAACTGCGGAGGAACTGATCCGTTATCTAAAAGAAGAAGAGCCGTGTATGTATCGGATCGAATCCATTGAAAAGAAAAAAGAAAAGAAGAATCCACCACTGCTGTTTAACCTGGCGGAACTTCAGAATGAATGTTCCAAGCGCTTTAAGATCAGTCCTGACGAGACACTGCGGGTAGTACAGGAACTCTATGAGAAGAAACTGGTTACTTATCCGAGAACGGATGCCAGAGTGCTTTCAACGGCTGTGGCAAAGGAAATCCATAAGAATCTGAACGGACTCATGAAATATAGTCCGGCGGTACCATTTCTGAATGATATTGTGACTATGGGAAGTCATAAGGGACTGGCAAAGACTCGATATGTGAATGACAAGCAGATTACAGACCACTATGCGATCATTCCGACCGGACAGGGAGAGAGTGCATTAAAGAGTCTGTCTCATTTGTCCGGGCAGATCTATGATGTGATCGTTCGGAGATTCTTAAGTATCTTCTATCCGCCGGCGGTATATCAGAAAGTGCTGGTAACCGGTAAGATAAGAGAAGAGTCGTTTTTTACCAGTACCAAAGTTCTGGCAGAAAAGGGATATATGAAAGTAGCTGGTGTGCCGGGACAAAAGGAGGAGGACGAATCCGGAGAAAATGCACTTCTGGAAGCAGTTAAATCACTCCGTAAAGGCATGGCTCTTCCGGTGACAGACCTGTCTATCCGGGAAGGGAAGACCTCTCCGCCAAAACGGTATAATTCCGGTTCATTGATTCTTGCAATGGAAAATGCAGGTCAGCTTATTGAGGACGAGGAACTCCGTGCCCAGATTAAAGGAAGTGGTATTGGAACCAGCGCTACCAGAGGAGAGATTCTGAAGAAGTTATTTAATAACGGCTATCTGGCATTGAATAAAAAGACACAGATCGTAACGCCGACACTGGAAGGCGAGATGATTTATGACGTGGTGGAACATTCTATTCGGTCCCTTTTGAATCCGGAGCTTACCGCAAGTTGGGAAAAGGGGCTTACTTATGTGGCTGAAGGCGATATTACTTCAGAAGAATATATGACTAAATTAGAGAACTTTATACGGTCCAGAACCATGGGGGTACTGCGGCTGAATAATCAATATGAACTGCGCGGATGTTATGACCGTGCGGCTGGATTCTATAAGAAAGGAAAGAAATCATGAAAGAAATAACTGTCAAAGAACTGTACACACTGGATGAGACGATTGCGAAGGATTTGTTTGAAGGAGTTACTTATCCATGGGAAGTGTTGCCAAAGATTAGCGCATTCATCCTGAAATTGGGAGCTACGCTTCCGGCAGACGAGTATGAGAAAGTGGGAGATGACGTATGGATCGCCAGATCTGCCAATGTATTTCCGTCTGCATACATTCACGGACCGGCAATTATCGGTAAGAACGCAGAAGTGAGACATTGTGCGTTTATCCGTGGCAATGCGATCGTAGGTGAAGGCGCGGTTGTGGGCAATTCTACAGAGCTGAAAAATGTTGTGCTATTTAACAAAGTTCAGGTGCCACATTACAATTATGTAGGTGACTCCATTCTTGGTTATAAGGCGCATATGGGAGCAGGTTCTATTACTTCTAATGTAAAATCCGACAAGAAGCTGGTAGTTGTTAAGACTCCGGAAGGCAATATTGAGACCGGTATCAAGAAATTCGGAGCAATGCTTGGAGATGAAGTAGAGGTAGGCTGCGGATCTGTGCTGAATCCCGGAACAGTTGTGGGAGCACACAGTAATATCTATCCGCTTTCATCCGTAAGAGGAGTGGTGCCGGCAGGAAGCATTTACAAAAAACAGGGCGAGGTTGTGGAAAAATATGGAATCTAAGCTTCAAATAGCGGAAGACAAATTTAATCACATGTATAACTGCTGCCAGTCAGTTATATGTTGTTATTGTGAGGAATTTGGCTTAGAAGAAAAAGATGTATTTCGCATGACAGAAGGATTTGGTCTGGGAATGGGAGGTCTTAAAGATACTTGCGGTGCAGTTGTTGGGATGTTTATGACTATAGGTCTTGCCAATTCAGCAGGAAATCTCTCTGATCCATATATGACGAAATCAGATACTTATAACAAGATTATGGAGGCTGCTCGTCTGTTTGAAGAAAAGAAGGGATCTCTGATGTGCAGAGATTTGCTTACGGATAAAGGAGCACAGCCATTGCCATGCTGCAGAGAATGTGTGAAAACAGCAGTAGAAGTATTAGAGATTATCATATAGCATAAAAAGATTCGGCTTTTAAACCGAATCTTTTTTATTGACAGTATATTCATCCTGTGATATTATAACAACATCAACTTTAACACTTTAAAGCGCAACGGTTTAAAGCGGCGGTGTTTTTGAGAATGAGAGAAATGAATGGAGGAAATGAATATGTCGAAAGAATTACTGTGTGCCATAATGTTAATCATCTTTTTTGGAGTTATGGTGTACGTTGGATTTTATTCTAGAAAACATGCTAAGGATGTGAATGGTTTTGTTCTTGGCGGGCGCGGTGTAGGTCCATGGCTTACAGCATTTGCTTTTGGAACATCATACTTTTCAGCAGTTATCTTTGTGGGATATGCGGGACAGTTTGGCTGGAACTTTGGTCTCGCATCTACCTGGGCGGGACTTGGTAATGCGTTTATCGGTTCGCTGCTTGCGTGGAATGTTCTGGGAAGAAGAACAAGAGTTATGACGCAGCATCTGGATGCCAAGACAATGCCGGATTTTTTTGGAAAGAGATTTGAATCTGTCCCATTAAAAGTGGCAGCTTCTGTGATTGTATTTATCTTTCTGATTCCATACACTGCATCTCTTTACAACGGATTATCGAGTCTGTTTGGTCTGGTGTTTGATATTCCTTACTGGATAGTTATTGTGGTTATGGCAGTACTGACCGGTGTGTATGTTATCTTTGGCGGTTACATGGCTACAGCAATCAATGATTTTATTCAGGGAATTATCATGCTGTTTGGTATCTGTGCTGTAATCGGCGCGGTACTGATGGATAACGGCGGACTGCTTAATGCTACCAGGACACTTGCCTCTGTTACCGGAGATGCGGGGTGGCAGGGTGCGTACACAGCATTTCTCGGACCGGATCCGCTGGCACTTCTTTTTGTAGTTATCCTTACATCTCTTGGTACCTGGGGATTGCCGCAGATGGTTGGTAAATTCTATGCCATTAAGAGTGAAAAGGATATCCATAAAGGTACCGTGATTTCTACAATATTTGCGATTATCGTGGCAGGCGGATGTTACTTCCTTGGAGGTTTCGGACGGTTATATGCAGACCGTGTTGTGATCAATGAAATGACCGGAAAACCGTTATTTGACACAATCATCCCTACGATGTTATCGACACTTCCGTCTATTGTAATTGCGGTGGTAATTGTGCTTGTATTGTCGGCATCCATGTCCACACTGTCATCACTGGTACTAACATCCAGTTCTACATTTACACTGGATGTGATCAGACCGGCATCAAAGAAAAAAATACCGGATGAACAGCTGGTATCTACAATGCGGTTATTCATCGTATTTTTCATCATCGTATCTGCAGTGATCGCAATTTTCAAGGATGCACATCCGGAAGTTACATTTATTGCCCAGATGATGGGTGTGTCCTGGGGAGCGCTTGCAGGAGCATTTCTTGCACCGTTTTTATATGGATTGTACTGGAAAGGAATCAGCAAGACATCCGTAGCTGTATGCTTTGTCTGGGGATGTGCTGTGGCTGTATTGCAGTTAGTGATCACACTTACAGGAACCGATGTGAGCGGCTGGGGAACTGTACTCAGTTACATTTTTAAATCATCCATTAATTCCGGTGTGGTAGCAATGGTAGGCGGACTGATTATTGTCCCAATCATAAGTGTATTTACAGGAAAACAGGATAAGAAGGTTCTGGAAAATATGTTCTCATGCTACAGTGAAAAAATTACGATTACAAAGAAAACTTCTCTTCAGGAGTAAAAATGCGATTTTGGAAATGTAAAAGTATCATATCAGAATTAAAACACAGACTGCGGTTGACAATAACCGCAGTCTGCTGTATTATGTTCACATATACAGATCTGTGAAATTAATTGTTGACTTTTTTTGAGAACTATAATACTATTAATACATGATGACGAACGAATGTTCGAGAAAGCGTTCGAGATGTAAGGAGATTATAACATGGCAAGTGATGATAAGAAGAAAGCATTAGATGCAGCGATAGCGAAGCTGGAGAAGGATTTTGGTAAAGGTACAGTGATGAAGCTGGGAGATCCGGCTGCCAGAGTTGCAGTAGAGACTGTTCCAACAGGTTCTCTGAGCCTGGATATTGCATTAGGACTTGGCGGGGTACCAAGAGGACGAGTGATCGAGATATATGGCCCTGAGTCAAGTGGTAAGACTACAGTAGCACTTCATATGATTTCAGAAGTACAGAAGCAGGGTGGTATTGCAGGATTTATTGATGCAGAACATGCACTGGATCCTGTATATGCGAAGAATATCGGTGTGAATATTGACGAACTGTATATTTCACAGCCGGACAGCGGTGATCAGGCGTTGGAGATTACTGAGACTATGGTACGTTCCGGTGCGATGGATATTATCGTAGTGGACTCTGTAGCAGCGCTTGTACCGAGACAGGAGATAGAAGGTGATATGGGTGATTCACATGTAGGTCTGCAGGCAAGACTGATGTCTCAGGCGCTTAGGAAGCTTACACCTGTTATCAGCAAGTCGAACTGTGTCGTGATCTTTATCAATCAGTTACGTGAGAAGGTTGGTGTGATGTTCGGTAATCCGGAGACTACTACAGGTGGTCGTGCGCTGAAGTTCTATGCTTCTATCCGTATGGATATCCGTCGTATTGAGACTTTGAAGCAGAGCGGCGAGATGGTAGGTAACCGAGTTCGTGTTAAAGTGGTTAAGAACAAGATCGCGCCACCTTTCAAAGAGGCTGAATTTGACATCATGTTCGGTAAAGGTATTTCCAAGGAAGGAGATATCCTGGATCTGGCGACGAACCTTGGTATTGTGAATAAGAGTGGATCATGGTTTGCTTATGATGGAGATAAGATTGGACAGGGACGTGAGAACGCCAAGCAGTGGCTTGCATCTCATCCGGATAAGATGGAAGAGATCGATCATAAAGTACGTGCACATTATCAGGTGACTGAGGATGCAGATGCAACAGAAGAGACCGCAGATTCAGACAAGAGCGCGGGAAAAGATGTGGAATAAAAGATGCAGATTACAGATATCAAGTCGGTAAGTAAGACTAAGTTTAAAGTATATCTGGATGGACAGTTCGCCTTTACACTTTATAAAGGCGAACTGTTTCGCTATAGAATACAGGAAGATGGCGAGCTGAGTGAAGAAGTATATCAGGAGATACGGGAAAAGGTTGTTTTGAAAAGAGCAAAGTTGCGGGCGATGCATCTGCTGAATGATATGGACCGTACAGAAAGCCAGCTGCGCACCAAATTACTGAATGGTGATTATCCGGCAGACATTGCGGATGAGGCAATTGCCTATGTGAAGTCTTTTGGCTATATTAACGACGAGTCTTATATCCGACGATTTATTGAAAGCAGGAAGAATAGTAAAAGTAAGAAAGAGATTTATGCACTTCTGATGAAGAAGGGTGTAGATATGGAACGGGTGCGGGAGATTCTGAGTGAATACTACAGTGCGGAAGATTCTCTGAATGCTATACGTGATCTTTTACGGAAAAAGAGATATGATCCGAAGAGTGCTACAGATCAGGAAATGCGTAAAATATACGGCTATCTGGCAAGAAAAGGATTTGGTTATGAAGATATCCGTCAAGTAATACAGATTAACGAGTGGAATACTTGACATATTTGTGAAAACAGTATAAAATTTAAATGTTGTATTTGTACAATGAAAATTTAATAAGGAGGTGATCCTGTGCCAATAGGAATTGTGATTGCTGTAGCCGCAGTATTAGTCATTGTAGCCGCAGTTGTCAGTCATTTCGTGACGGTATCCAATCTCAGAAAGAATGCTGAGTCTAAAATTGGTAATGCGGAAAGCAGAGCTCGCGAGATTATTGATGATGCAGTTAAAACAGCCGAGGCGAAGAAGAAGGAATCTCTCTTGGAAATTAAAGAAGAATCTATCAAGACGAAGAATGAGCTCGAAAAGGAAACCAAAGAACGTAGAGCAGAGTTACAGCGTTATGAGAAGAGAGTTCTGTCCAAGGAAGAGTCTTTAGACAAGAAGTCTGACGCAATCGAGAGACGTGAAGCGGCATTTACGGCAAAGGAAGAACATTTACGTCAGCGTGAAGCGAAAGTGGAAGAGCTGAGTAAGCAAAGAGTACAGGAACTGGAAAGAATCTCAGGACTTACCTCCGAACAGGCAAAAGAATATTTGTTAAAAACTGTTGAAGACGATGTGAAACATGACACTGCGAAAATGATAAAAGAAATGGAAGCGCAGGCAAAGGAAGAGGCAGACAAGAAGGCAAAAGAATATGTCGTTACTGCTATCCAGAGATGCGCTGCCGATCATGTAGCAGAGACCACCATTTCGGTTGTTCAGCTTCCGAATGATGAGATGAAGGGAAGGATTATCGGACGAGAGGGTCGTAATATACGTACACTCGAAACTCTGACAGGTGTAGAACTGATTATTGATGATACACCGGAAGCAGTAGTTCTCTCCGGATTTGATCCGATTCGCCGTGAAGTAGCGCGAATTGCTTTGGAGAAGTTGATCGTAGACGGACGCATTCATCCGGCAAGAATCGAAGAGATGGTAGAAAAAGCGCAGAAGGAAGTAGATGCGATCATTCGTGAGGAAGGTGAAGCAGCAGCTCTCGAAGTTGGTGTTCATGGCATCCATCCAGAATTGATCAAGCTTCTTGGACGTATGAAGTTCAGAACGAGCTATGGACAGAATGCATTGAAGCATTCCATTGAAGTAGCACAGCTTTCCGGATTATTAGCCGGAGAGATCGGTCTGGATGTACGTCTTGCTAAGCGTGCCGGACTTCTGCACGATATTGGTAAATCCATTGACCACGATGTTGAAGGATCGCATATTCAGATAGGTGTGGATCTTTGTAGAAAATACAAGGAGTCGGCAACCGTTATTAATGCGGTTGAATCACATCATGGCGATGTGGAGCCGGAAACTCTGATCGCATGTGTAGTACAGGCGGCAGATACAATTTCAGCAGCAAGACCAGGTGCGAGAAGAGAGACAATCGAAACATACACAAACAGATTAAAACAATTAGAGGATATCAGCAACCAGTTTAAGGGTGTTGAAAAATCTTTTGCTATTCAGGCAGGTAGAGAGATTCGAATCATGGTAGTTCCAGAACAGGTATCTGATGCAGATATGGTATTACTGGCCAGAGATATTTCAAAACAGATTGAATATGAATTGGAATATCCGGGACAGATTAAGGTAAATGTCATCCGTGAATCGCGGGTAACAGATTACGCAAAATAAGGCATCTGTATAGAAGATAATGTCAGAAAAACCGGGCTTCGGCCCGGTTTTTTGTATAATTAAAGAATGTAACATTATTTTATAACAACTATCATAAAGAGAATATCATAAAACGAAAGGAGAACGCAAATGGCTGATGAAGTAAGAAGAATAAAAAGAGAACTGGTACACAAAGGAGCAGTGCTGGACATTTACTGTGACACCATGCAATTTGAAAATGGTAATACTGCTAAATGGGACTTTATTCATCACGACGGTGCGGCGGCTGTAGTGCCGGTTATGGATGACGGAAGACTTCTGATGGTGCGTCAGTATCGGAATGCATTGGAGAGATATACACTGGAGCTTCCGGCTGGCAAGCTCGATGACCCGAAAGAGGAAGGGATTGTATGTGCTGCCAGAGAACTGGAAGAGGAGACGGGGTATCGTTCAGATAAGTTGGAATGGCTGATCACGCTTCGGACAACGGTTGCATTCTGTGATGAACGGATTGAGATTTTTACAGCACATGATCTGATACCGACCAGCCAGGATTTGGATGAGGATGAGTATATTGACGTGAAAGCCTATACATTGGATGAACTGAAGAAAAAGATCTTTTCCGGTGAGATTGAAGATTCCAAGACAATCGCTGCCATCATGGCATATGCAGTGAAATATAATCGCTAAAGCAGGTATAAAGGAACGGAGCGGGCATATAATGAAATATCCTGACAGTACGAGGTGAGCAATGATAAAGAATCAGAGCAGAGTAGTGATATTGATTTATATGATTGGTTTTCTGTTGGGGATTGTCTATATGAATATGAGTGCTGGAGAATATATCTCGTCTATGGGAATATTCAACCGGAATTTTGCAGAACAATTTCAGAAAACAGACATAAAAGGGGTACAGTACCTGGGATATCTCGTTCGGCTGCGTGTTTTACCCGCGATTATTCTTGCGCTGATCGGAATGACACGCTTTCGCAGAATTGGTTCAACTGTATTTCTGGTATGGACGGGCATACTTTGCGGCGTGTATTTTACATGTGCGGTAATGAATCACGGAGTTAGCGGCGTGTTGTTTTGTGTGGTTGGATTGCTGCCACATATGGCATGTTATTTGTTTGCATATGGTATTTTGTTTATGACAATCTTCTTCTATCCAAAAAAACAGTGGAATTATGAAAAAACTATAGCATTTTGTCTTGCTATTTGTATGGGTATTGCGTTAGAATATAAAGCGAATCCAATTTTGGTAAAAATGATACTAAAAAGGATTTGATTTTTACCGCATTTTTACTTATAATCTTATATATACAATAGGAGATAAGAATATGGAAAATAAAGTATTAGAGTATGTTGAATATCTGAAAAAAACAAAAGGAATTTCCTTGAATACTGAGATGGCATACAGGCGTGATCTGATGAAGCTTGTAAAGTATCTTGATGCACAGAATGTATCTGATGTTACACAGATTACGGTCACAAATTTGAATTCTTACATGCTTTATATGGAGAAACAAGGGCTGACCAATACGACAATTTCAAGAAATGTTGCATCCATAAAAGGATTTTTCCAATATCTTGTCAGAGAAGGAATTCTGGCTGAGGACGTGTCTTCTACACTGACCAGTCCAAAGATTGAGCGGCGTGCACCGAAGAGTGCATCCAAGGAAGATGTTAAGAAAGTGCTTGCTGTTCCTAATGGCAAGACACCGAAGCTTTTGAGAGACAAAGCAATGATCGAACTGTTATATTCTACCGGTATCATGGTAGAAGAATTGGTCGGTCTGAAAGTGGGCGATATCAATACAGAACTCGGATATTTGCAGTGCCATTTTGAAGGTAATCAGAATGCATATCCGTTAGATCGTCAGGCGCAGAAAGCAATGAACGCATATTTGAGAAGCGGTCGTGATAAGCTGCTTAAGGGTACTGAATCAGACATTCTTTTCCCGAATATTTCTGGAAAGAAGATGAGCCGTCAGGGCTTTTGGAAGATTCTGAAAGGTTATGCTGCCAAGGCAGGAATTAAGGGAACGATTACTCCAAGTATGCTTCGTCACTCTTAATTTGCCCTTTTAACTCAACAGAATTACAAAAGACAATGAAATCAGAACAATAAAATCAGGAGCCACATCCTTTATGGGTGTGGCTCTTATAATGTCTCGCCCTTTTGGAAATATCGGTATAAAAACTGAAGAGACAAAAAGAACAGAAGTACCTGACTGAATAATAATCCGATTAAATAACCGTAGATACCTTTCTGCGGAATATATATGTAGATGCTCAGAATCCGGATGATCAGGTGAAGACTGTTGTACAGAAAAGAAATAAATGGTTTGCCCAGACCATTGATTATGCTTGTAAGGATACTGTTAGTGTATAGAAATGGACAGATCCAGGCCAATGTGGTGATGAATTTGCCGGCAAGTGAACTGTGAAAGAGCCAGATACCTGCAAGACTGCCGCCAAATAAAAAAACTACGCTGCACATTGCTCCCAACAGGAGACTTCCAAGGCATAGTCTACTGACAAAAATTTTTATGGCAGTATGATTTCTGGATGCCTGCAGCTCTGCAATGGCAGGTAATGTCATAGAGGCTATTGAATTGCTGACTGCAGTTGGAAACAAAATCAATGGAAGTGCCATGCCTGTCAACACGCCATACATACGTAAAGCATTATTCGTATCCATGCCAAAGGCACGAAGCTGCACCGGAATGGATACGGCTTCAATGCTCTGCAAAATATTCAGAAGTATTCGATTAGCAGTTAACGGAACGGACAAAGCTGTTAACTCTTTTAAGGAAGATAAAAACATGGAAGGAGTAGCCTGGCTATGCGCAAGTGTAATACCCTGTTTGCTGCGAAGAATATACAGGCTGTAACTCATAGAGAAAAATTCTCCGGCTGCAAGTCCGGCGACTGCGAGAGCAACGTTCGCATGGGAACCGTTTCTCGTAAAAACGGTAAATAATAGACAGACAAAAACAACCCGGGAAGTCTGCTCGATCAGTTGTGAAAATGCCGGAATACGTGTCTGCTTTAACCCCAGGTAATATCCGCAGATACAACTGTGAATGGATGCAAAGGGGATTGCGTATGACATGGCAGTAATAGAAAACATGCATCTTGGCTCGTGTAAAAAATGAATTGCGATTGCAGAGTTGTAATGCTGAAGCAGATACATGGTAATCATAGATAACAGAAAAGAAAGTCCTATCCCAGTGTAAAGAAGGCAGGTGCATTTTTTATCTCGATGAAGTGTGTGCTCACGTGCAACCGATCTGGAAACAGCGGTTTGGATACCAGCACTTGTGAATGAAATTGCAAGTGCATAGACAGGAAAAATCAACTGATATAGACCAACTGCTGTTTCTCCGAAGGAACGGCTTAAGAAAATCCGGTAGAAGAAACCGATCAATCGGGTAGCAATGCCTGTAAATGTAAGAATTAATGTTCCTTTAATGAGGATTTTTCGCTGCATGGAGTGACCCCTTTATTTACATTATCTTTATAATTTATTCCCAAATTCGCCTTGACAGAACCATTTCCCAGTGATATTCTACATACGTAAATCCTAGTAAAAAAGTAGGGATTTAAAAGAAGGTGATGAATTGAAGCTTTCTACAAAGGGAAGATATGGACTGCGTGCAATGATTGATATCGCGGTATACAGTGAGAAAGAACCGGTACCGATCTGTAAGATTGCAGAACGCCAGAGCCTTTCAGAACGATATCTGGAGCAGTTGATGTCTTTACTCAGAAAGAATGGACTGATTCGAAGCGTACGCGGAGCCGGCGGCGGATATGTGCTGGCGAGGGATGCTTCTGAAATATCGGTAGGTGATGTGCTTCGTGCCCTGGAGGGAAGCCTGGAACCTGTAGATTGTGATGGATTCAATCCAGATGGGGAATGCGAAGCAGCCGGAGAGTGTGTCACCAAGTATGTCTGGAGGAAGATTAATGAAAGCATTAATCGAACGGTAGATGAGATGAAGCTGGATACACTCGTAAAAGAAAGCAGGCAGCTATCTGGAAGTGACAGAAGTCATGCAAAGAAATGTGATCAATAGAATAGGATCAGCAGATTAATCAGGAAGACAAAAAGATACAGACCTTAAGGAGGAAATACAGAATGGAAAAGATTATTTATCTGGATAATGCAGCTACTACAAGGACGGCACCGGAAGTACTGGATGCCATGATCCCTTATTTTACAGAAAAGTATGGTAACCCGTCTACCGTATATAGCATCGGATCTCAGAACAAAGATGTAATTACAAAGCAGCGAGAGATCATTGCAGAGGCACTTGGAGCTCAGTCTAATGAGATTTATTTTACTGCCGGTGGATCTGAGTCAGATAACTGGGTGCTGAAAGCAACTGCTGATGCATATGCAGGCAAAGGGAATCACATTATTACAACTAAGATTGAGCATCATGCAATTCTGCACAGCTGTGAATACCTGGAAAAGAAAGGTATTGAAGTAACATACGTTGGAGTAGATGAGAACGGTGTTGTGGATCTGGAAGAATTAAAAGCAGCGATCCGTCCGACTACGATTTTGATTTCAGTCATGTTTGCAAATAATGAGATCGGAACGATTCAGCCAATCCGTGAGATCGGTGAGATCGCACATGAACATGGAATTCTGTTCCATACAGATGCAGTACAGGCATTTGGTCAGGTGCCGATTAATGTAGATGAGTATCATATCGATATGCTCAGTGCAAGCGGACACAAATTTAACGGACCAAAGGGAATTGGTTTCGCATACATCCGTAAAGGTGTTAAGATTCGTTCCTTTATTCATGGCGGAGCGCAGGAAAGAAAACGTCGTGCCGGTACAGAGAATGTGCCTGGAATCGTTGGAATCGGTACAGCAGCAGCAAGAGCAATGCGTACGATGAAAGAACGTACAGATAAAGAGATTGAATTAAGAGATTATCTGATTGAGCGTGTAATGAATGAGATTCCTTATACAAAGCTTAATGGTCACAGAGAAAAGAGACTTCCGAATAATGCAAACTTCTGTTTCCGCTTCGTAGAAGGTGAGTCGCTCCTGATCATGCTTGACATGAAAGGAATCTGTGGATCAAGCGGCTCAGCATGTACATCGGGATCCCTGGATCCGTCACATGTTCTTCTTGCAATCGGATTGCCTCATGAGATTGCTCACGGATCACTTCGCCTGACATTGGGTGAAGATACAACCAAAGAAGATATTGATTATGTAGTAGATTGTCTGAAGAAGATTGTGGCTGACCTTCGTGCAATGTCACCACTTTATGAAGATTTTGTTAGAAAACAGAACAGATAATTATACAGATTAGTCAGACGTTCGACTTGAATATAGACAGAGACATAACAGAGATAAAAATGGAGGAAAACTATGTATACAGAAAAGGTAATGGATCATTTCCAGCATCCTAGAAATATGGGAGAGATTGAGAACGCCAGCGGTGTGGGTACAGTTGGTAATGCAAAATGTGGAGATATCATGAGAATTTATCTGGATATTGATGAAAATCAGATTATCCGAGATGTAAAGTTTAAGACGTTTGGCTGTGGCGCGGCTGTCGCAACCAGCAGTATGGCTACAGAACTGGTAAAAGGAAAGAATATCCAGGAAGCCATGGAAGTGACTAATAAAGCGGTTATGGAAGCTCTGGACGGACTTCCGCCGGTAAAAGTACACTGCTCACTTCTTGCAGAAGAAGCAATTCATGCGGCACTCTGGGATTATGCAGAGAAGAATGGTATCGAGATCAAGGGACTTTCTAAGCCAAAGTCAGATATCCATGAAGGCGAAGAAGAGGAAGAAGAGGAATATTAAAAAAGGACGGGAAATATGGACCGTAAGAAAGTAGTAGTAGGAATGTCCGGTGGAGTAGATTCATCGGTGGCAGCTTTGCTTTTGAAACAGCAGGGTTATGATGTGATTGGTGTGACGATGCAGATCTGGCAGGATGAAGACGAATTCATCCAGGAAGAGAATGGCGGATGCTGTGGATTGAGTGCAGTGGATGATGCCAGAAGAGTTGCGGCCGAGATTGGAATTCCTTATTATGTAATGAATTTTAAAGACGATTTTCGTGCGTATGTAATCGATTATTTTGTGGGAGAATATACCAACGGCAGAACGCCGAATCCATGTATTGCATGTAATCGATATGTGAAATGGGAATCTCTTCTTAAGAGAAGTATGGATATTGGTGCCGACTATATTGCAACCGGTCATTATGCGCGGGTGGATAAGCTGCCGAATGGCAGATATGCATTGCGTACATCTCGTACCGAAAAAAAGGATCAGACTTATGCTTTGTATAATCTTACACAGGATCAGCTTTCAAGAACGTTAATGCCGGTAGGTGCTTACGAAAAGGATGAGATCCGTAAGATGGCTGAGGAAGCCTGTCTTCCTGTGGCACATAAGCCTGACAGTCAGGACATTTGCTTTGTGCCGGACGGTGATTATGCGTCTTTTATTGAAGAATACAGAGACACCAGATTCCCGGAAGGTAATTTTGTGACTGCGGATGGTAAGGTGATTGGACGTCATAAGGGGATTATCCATTACACTGTCGGCCAGCGTAAAGGACTGGGACTGGCACTTGGATATCCTGCGTTTGTTCTTGAAATCAGACCGGAGACGAATGAAGTAGTGATCGGTGGATATGATGAGTCACTAACAAATACAGTACGGGCAGTTCAGCTGAATTTCATGTCCGTGGAGGATCTTGCAGAACCAAAACGAGTGTGGGCGAAGATTCGATATAATCATAAAGGTGCGTGGTGTGTGATTGAAAAGACAGGACCGGATGAAGTGGTCTGTACATTTGACGAACCACAACGCGCTGTGACGCCTGGGCAGGCAGTGGTATGGTATGACGGTGAATATGTGCTGGGTGGCGGTACGATTACGGGAGGAAAATAGATATGAGAGCAGATGTGCATATGCATTGCGGTTTTTCGAATGATTCGGAGACCAGACCGGAAGATATGGTCGAGAATGCGATCGCAAAAGGTCTGTCGGTAATCTGTTTTACGGATCATTACGATAAAGATAATCTGGACTGGGGCGATGAAGCAATATTCGATGTGGAATCGTATTTTCAGAAAATGATAGAGCTGCAGGAAGAATACCGGGATCGGATTGAGATCCGGATCGGCGCTGAGATCGGCATGCAGCCGTATCTTGCGGAATATTATCAGAATTTCATGGCGCAGCATCCATTTGATTTTGTGATCGGTTCTGTGCATTCGGTGCTGGAACATGATGTGGCACTGGATTTCTTTCAGAAGCACAGTGATCCGGAAGGATATAAGATCTATTTTGAGGAAATGCTTCAGGATGTACAGAAGATTAAATCGTACGATGTGCTGGGACATCTGGATTACATTGTGAGATACAGCAATCAGGGAAGTAAGGGCTTTGATTTAAATGACTATATGGATATAATCGAAGAAATATTAAAACAGGTAATCGCGCATGGCAAGGGCATTGAGATGAATATGTCCGGTCTTAAGTATGGGTTGGGAGCACCACATCCGCAGCCGGAGATCATAAAACGATATCGGGAGCTTGGCGGTGAGATTATCACAGTCGGCGCAGATGGACATATCCCTGAGCATATTGCTTACGACTATCATCTGGCTGATGATATTTTGAAATCCTGTGGATTCAAGTATTATACGGAGTTCAAAGGAAGAAAACCACTCTTTGTGAAAATTTAATAGAAAAATGTGGAAAATCCACGGTTTTTTGAAAGAAATACCGTTCCTATTATAAAAAGATAAAAGAGGGTTGAATTTTTTTGCGATATTTAGTAAAATTAAGACTGGTTGATGATTCTTTAACAAGATGTTAAGGAATTTCAAATAAAAACGGCTGTATAACAGTCAAAATCATATTAGGAGGAATTAATCATGGCAGTAAAAGTAGCGATTAATGGATTTGGACGTATTGGACGTCTTGCATTCAGACAGATGTTCGGAGCAGAAGGATACGATGTAGTTGCAATCAATGACCTTACATCACCTAAGATGCTTGCTCACCTGTTAAAGTATGACTCATCACAGGGAACATACGCTCTGGCTGACAAGGTTGAAGCTACAGATGATTCTATCATCGTAGACGGAAAAGAAATCAAGATTTATGCAAAGGCTAACGCTGAAGAGCTTCCTTGGGGAGAGATCGGTGTAGACGTAGTTCTGGAGTGTACAGGATTCTACACATCTAAAGAAAAAGCATCTGCTCACATCAAGGCAGGAGCTAGAAAAGTTGTTATCTCTGCACCAGCAGGAAATGACCTTCCTACAATCGTATACAATGTAAACCATAACGTACTTAAGCCAGAAGATACAGTTATTTCTGCAGCTTCTTGTACAACAAACTGTCTTGCACCAATGGCTAAGGCTCTGAACGATCTTGCACCGATCAAGTCTGGTATCATGTGCACAATTCACGCTTACACAGGAGATCAGATGACTCTTGATGGCCCACAGAGAAAGGGTGATCTGAGAAGATCTCGTGCAGCAGCAGTTAACATCGTTCCTAACAGCACAGGTGCTGCTAAAGCAATCGGTCTGGTTATCCCAGAACTGAACGGAAAGCTTATCGGAGCTGCTCAGCGTGTACCAACCCCTACAGGATCTACAACAATCCTGACAGCAGTTGTTGACGGAGAAGTTACAGTTGATCAGATCAACGCAGCTATGAAGGCAGCTTCTACAGAGTCATTCGGATACAACACAGATGAGATCGTTTCCAGCGATATCGTTGGTATGAGATATGGTTCTCTGTTTGATTCTACTCAGACAATGGTTCTGCCACTTGACAACGGAACTACAGAGGTTCAGGTTGTTTCTTGGTATGACAATGAGAACTCTTACACAAGCCAGATGGTTAGAACAATCAAATACTTTGCTGAATTAGCATAATGTAATTGATTTTATAAGAGACTCAAAAGGGTCCGGTCGGTTTGGACCGGATCCTTTTTTCTATCATGATTAATTTGAAGGAGATGAAATTATGCTTAACAAAAAATCTGTTGATGATATTAATGTAAAGGGGAAAAAGGTTCTGTGCAGATGTGATTTTAATGTACCATTGATCGATGGTAAGATCACAGACGAGAACCGTCTGGTAGCTGCACTTCCTACAATCAAGAAGCTGATTGCTGATGGAGGACGTGTGATCCTTTGCTCACATCTTGGTAAGCCAAAGGGAGAACCAAAGCCGGAACTTTCACTGGCACCTGTAGCTGTTCGTCTTTCAGAACTGCTGGATCAGGAAGTTAAATTTGTTCCGAGTGATGTAGTAGTAGATGACAGTGTAAAAGCTGCTGTTGACGCTATGAAAGACGGAGAGGTGATTCTTCTTCAGAATACACGATACAGAGCAGAAGAGACAAAGAACGGAGAGGCATTCTCTAAGGAGCTGGCTTCTCTTTGCGATGTTTTTGTAAATGATGCATTTGGTACAGCTCACAGAGCACACTGCTCTAACGTAGGTGTAACACAGTTTGTTGATACAGCTGTGGTTGGTTACCTGATGCAGAAAGAGATTGACTTCCTTGGCAATGCAGTTAATAATCCGGAGAGACCGTTTGTTGCTATCCTTGGCGGAGCTAAAGTATCAAGCAAGATTTCTGTAATCGAGAATTTGATCGATAAGGTAGATACCCTGATCATCGGTGGTGGAATGTCTTACACATTCTGCAAAGCAAAAGGTGGCTCAGTTGGTAAATCCCTGCTTGAGGAAGACTATTGTGAATATGCACTGAACATGCTGAAGAAAGCAGATGAAAAGGGCGTTAAACTCCTTCTGCCGGTAGATAATGTGATCGCAGATGATTTTTCAAATGATGCTAACAGCAAAGTGGTAAATGCTGGTGAGATTCCGGAAGGTTGGGAAGGTCTTGATATCGGACCAGAGACAGCTAAGATCTTTGCAGCAGCAGTAAAAGATGCGAAGACAGTTGTATGGAATGGACCAATGGGATGTTTTGAGATGCCAAACTTTGCAAAGGGTACAGAGGCAGTAGCTAAGGCTCTTGCTGAGACAGACGCTGTTACTATCATTGGCGGTGGTGATTCTGCAGCAGCAGTTAACCAGCTTGGATACGGAGATAAGATGACACATATCTCTACAGGTGGTGGAGCTTCTCTGGAATTTCTGGAAGGAAAGGAACTTCCTGGTGTGGCTGCTGCTAACGATAAATAAGAAGAAAGAGGTAGAACAAACATGGCAAGAAGAAAAATTGTTGCAGGTAACTGGAAAATGAATAAGACACCAAGTGAGGCAGTAGCCCTTGTTGAGGAATTGAAACCGCTGGTAGCTAGTGATGATGTAGACGTAGTATTCTGCGTACCGGCTATTGATATTATTCCAGTAGCTGAGGCTGTTAAAGGAACGAACATTCAGGTTGGTGCTGAGAACATGTACTTTGAAGAGAAAGGTGCTTACACAGGCGAGATTTCACCGGCTATGCTGGTAGATGCCGGTGTTAAGTATGTAGTACTTGGACATTCAGAGAGAAGAGAGTATTTTGCTGAGACTAACGAGACAGTTAACAAGAAAGTCCTGAAAGCATTTGAGCATGGTATTACACCAATCATGTGCTGTGGAGAGACTCTTGAGCAGAGAGAGCAGGGAGTTACAATGGACTTCATCCGTCAGCAGGTTAAAGTTGGTCTGCAGAATGTAACAGCTGATCAGGCTAAGACAATGGTTATCGCTTACGAGCCAATCTGGGCTATCGGAACAGGTAAGACAGCTACTACAGAGCAGGCTCAGGAAGTATGCTCAGGTATTCGTGCCTGCATCGCTGAAGTATATGATGAAGCTACTGCAGAAGCAATCCGTATTCAGTACGGCGGATCTGTTAATGCTACTACAGCTCCTGAATTATTTGCTCAGCCGGATATCGACGGTGGTCTTGTAGGCGGCGCAGCTCTGAAGCCAGATTTCGGAAAAATCGTTAACTACAAATAAGACAAAATTTCAGGTCGTGGGGGTGGAAAGATTCGCCCCTGCGATTTTATGTTTTTATGAATTTGTGATAAAAAATAGTAGAACATAGAGGAGATAGAATAATGAGCAAGAAACCAACCGTACTCATGATTTTAGATGGTTATGGATTGAATAATGAGACCAAAGGTAATGCCGTAGCGGAGGCTAAGAAGCCGGTTATGGACAAACTGATGGCTGAATGCCCATTTGTACAGGGTAACGCAAGTGGACTTGCTGTAGGTCTTCCGGATGGTCAGATGGGTAACTCAGAGGTAGGACATCTGAACATGGGAGCCGGACGTATCGTATATCAGGATCTGACTAAGATCACAAAAGCAATTCAGGATGGAGATTTCTTTGAGAATAAGGCACTGCTTGCCGCATGCGAGAATGTAAAGAAAAATGCTTCTGCACTGCATTTATATGGGCTGGTATCCGATGGAGGTGTACACAGCCATAATTCACACATTTACGGACTCCTGGAACTGGCCAAGCGTCAGGGCATCGAGAAAGTATATGTACACTGCTTCCTTGATGGTCGCGACACACCACCGGCATCTGGTAAAGAATACGTAGCTGAACTTGAAGCCAGGATGGCAGAAATCGGCGTAGGTGAAGTGGCATCTGTTATGGGACGTTATTATGTTATGGACCGTGATAACAGATGGGATCGAGTAGAAAAAGCATACCGTGCACTCGTATTTGGCGAGGGTGAGAAGACTACAAGTGCCACAGAAGGCATTCAGGCTTCTTATGACAAGGATGTAACGGATGAATTTGTACTTCCGACTGTTGTAGAGAAAGACGGAGCCCCGGTAGCTACGATCAAAGATAACGATTCCGTGATCTTCTTTAATTTCCGTCCGGATCGTGCAAGAGAGATTACAAGAACATTCTGTGATGATGCATTTGACGGATTTGATCGTGGAGAAAGAATCCACACCACATATGTTTGCTTTACAGAGTATGATGTGACCATTCCTAACAAGCTGGTTGCGTTTGTAAAAGAAGAGATTACCAATACATTTGGTGAGTTCCTTGCTGCTAATGGTTTGAAACAGGCACGTATTGCAGAGACAGAAAAGTATGCACATGTAACGTTCTTCTTTAACGGCGGCGTTGAGGAACCAAATGAAGGTGAGGATCGTATTCTTGTAAAATCACCAAAGGTTGCAACTTATGATATGAAGCCGGAGATGAGCGCATACGAAGTATGTGATAAGCTGGTAGATGCGATTAAATCTGATAAATATGATGTGATCATCATCAACTTTGCTAACCCGGATATGGTAGGTCACACTGGCGTAGAACCTGCAGCAATCGCAGCAATTGAAGCTGTAGATGCATGTGTTGGAAAAGCAGTAGATGCAATCCGTGAAGTAGACGGACAGATGTTTATCTGTGCTGACCACGGCAATGCAGAACAGCTGATTGACAAAGAGACAGGTGAGCCATTTACAGCACATACAACCAATCCGGTACCATTTATTCTGGTAAATGCAGATCCTGCATACAAGCTTCGTGAGGGTGGATGCCTTGCAGATATCGCACCGACTCTGATCGAGCTGATGGGACTGGAACAGCCAAAAGAAATGACAGGTAAATCACTGCTTGTAAAATAATCGAAAATAATGAATGGTTGTAAGAATGAGCGTCCAGACGTAATGTCCGGGCGCTCATTTTATATAGGATAGGTTAAAATGGGTGTCAGATTATTCAGCCTTCTTGCATCGGCAGCTATTGCTCCATAACCGTTCAGCGGTCGGAGTCCAGTTCTCGGCATATGCCATACATTTATCACAGAGGTGATCGGCACTTTCCGGTGACTGGAGGTCGGTAGAATGTGCACCGGTTTTAGCAACCATCTGCCGCAGAAGCTGTGGGTTCTCAAGCATCGGACACGGTTTCAGATGGTTCTCATTGAATGGCTGACCATCGTGATATGCCATGAACATCGGAGACTGAAGCACTTCTAACAGGCTCTTTTCGCGGATATTGGAATCGGAATAATGGATGAATACACATGGGTCGCAGTCGCCATTCGCATTGATATGCAGATAGCGGCGTCCACCGGCGATACATCCGCCTACGTATTCGCCGTCGTTCTGGAAATCCATAGCAAAAATTGGTTTTGTTGCACGTACCTGACGGATCTTATGATACATATATTCACGCTGCGCAGGTGTTGGCAGGAGTTCAGGTACAGCATCATTTCCAATCGGCATATAGTGGAAATACCATACAAACTTGGCTCCCCATTTGATCATCTGGTCAAAGTATTCATCACTGCTGATAGAATCCAGATTCTGACTGGTATAGCAACAACTGATACCAAATGGAAGTTTCTTCTCTTTCAGTAGGTTCATAGCTTTTACAACCTTCTGGAATGTTCCGTTTCCACGTCGTCCATCGGTGGCTTCTTCAAATCCCTCTACGCTAATTGCAGGAATGAAGTTCTTTACATCCAGCATTTGTTCAGCAAATTCTTCATCAATAAGGGTTGCATTGGTAAAAGAAAGAAACTGGCAGTCATGATGCTTTCTGCATAATGCGATCAGATCTTTTTTACGTACCAACGGTTCACCACCGGTATATATGTACATGTAGATGCCCATTTCTTTCCCCTGCATAATGATAGAATCAATCTCATCAAAGGTCAGGTTTAGCTTGTTTCCATATTCGGCTGCCCAACAACCTGTACAGTGCAGATTACAGGCAGATGTAGGATCGAGTAGGATTGCCCATGGAATATTACAGTGGTATTTCTCGCGCAACTCTGTTTGTCTTTTCCATCCAAGTAAGTTGGCATTGAGAAAGAAATTTTCAAACACTGCTTTTAATATGCCGGGATCAATCTCTGTCAGTATATTAATAATAAGCTGATACATGTTGTTGTCCGGATTATTAATGACCTTTCGGATTGCGGCACGCTGGGATGGATAGCTGTTCGGTCCATTGCCGGCTAATTTGTCTACCCAATCCATAAGCTTCGGAAGATTCTGTTCTGGGTTCTTTTCAATATAATTAAATGCGGTTTTCAGACCATATTGTACAATTCTGCTTGAAGTATCCATAATATTCATTCCTCCATTTATACTTATTTCTTTCAGTTATATATATAATGATATATATCTGTTTGAAATTAACAATCGACAAAAAAATCCCTGTGTCAAAAAATTTGACACAAGGATTACTCTGTCTAAAAGGTATGTGAGGAATAAAATGCTATCTTTGGATGAAACGTTCAAGAGCAGTATCAAGACTGCCATCTACTAAGGTAAGATAATCATCCAACTGAATTTTATGTTCATTTGGCATACCGTGTTCTAACCATTCGAGAATCAGTTCGAGGCAGATCCACGTATAGGCTTTGGTAACAAATACACGTTTTTCCTTTGGTACAGACGAAGCTGACGTGCACAGGGAAATGCGGTAGTCTATGATCGGTGTAATAAATTTCAGCAGAAAATTCTCATAATATGTTTTATTAACGGGGTCATATGCATGAAGAATCTGCTTTTTTCTGGAATAAAGGAATTGATATAAGTGATAAATGCTTTCCTTCCATTCGATAACCAGAGAATCTTCAGAGAAATCTGATATATCGGATAAATATTCTCTGATATCATTCTCCAGAGTCCATTCCATCAGTTCATAGATGTCACGGAAATGATAATAAAAAGTCTGACGGTTTACCCCGCATTTAGTCACAATATCTTTTACTGTAATCTTATCAATCGTTCGGGCTTCCAGAAGTATTTTAAAAGTTTCCGAAAGAGCCTGTTTGGTAGATTGCCGCATAGAATACTCCTTTCAAATATTTATCTCAGTCGAGAAGACTCCAACCTCTTCAGGGGGTGAGTAATAGCGAATTTGTCTCAGTGGGAGTCCAATCTCCGACTGAGATAAACGCTCCGCGAGGATGCGCAGTGATTCTGATAGGAATATGTCAGCTTCGCTGACCAGAATCACGCGCTAAGTCTCACGGACGTTCGACTTTAATTAGAAGCATCAAGATTCTTGTTAGCAGTTGACAGCATTAATTTGATACGGTTCAGCTGGTTAACTTCGCTGGCACCCGGATCGTAGTCGATGGCTACGATATTTGCCTGAGGGTAACGTCTGCGGAGTTCTTTGATAACACCTTTACCTACCACATGGTTTGGCAGACATGCAAATGGCTGTGTACAAACGATGTTGGATGCACCGCTGTGGATCAGTTCTAACATTTCTCCGGTAAGGAACCATCCTTCACCGGTCTGGTTACCGAGGGATACGATTTCGGACGCCATTTTACCAAGATCTTCGATCTTAGCCGGCGGGGCAAAATGTTTGCTCTTTTTAAACGCTTCCGTTGCCGGGGCACGAAGCCATTCGATAGCTTTGATTCCAAGGTTACCGAGCATTTTCTGCTTTTTGGCAAATCCAAGTTTCTCTACTTTGAATGTCTGATTATAGAAGCAGTAGTTCAGGAAGTCCAGAAGATCAGGAACAACTGCCTCAGCACCTTCGCTTTCCAGAAGGTCTACCAGATGGTTGTTGGCTGCAGGCAGGAACTTAACCAAGATTTCACCAACAACACCAACACGAGGTTTTTTGATATCCAGAAGTTCGATATTATCAAAATCTTCAATGATCTCGCGACATATTTTCTTAAACTTATGTCTGGATGGATAACCATTGGACACAAAATCAGCGCAGCGTTTTTCCCATTTCTTATGCATAGCGTTAACGGAACCCGGTACAGCCTCGTATGGACGGAGACGATATACACATTTCATGAAAATATCTCCGAATACAACTGCATATACACCGCGGACAACCAGTGGAGCGGTGATCTTGAATCCAGGATTACCTTCCAGTCCGCTTAAGTTGATGGAGATGACCGGAATATGTGCGTATCCGGCTTTTTTCAGTGCACGACGGATAAATCCAATATAGTTGGAAGCACGGCATCCACCACCGGTCTGACTGATGATGACAGCAATCTTATCGGTATCGTATTTGCCGGAAAGAATTGCCTCCATAATCTGGCCGACCACCATCAGTGATGGATAACAGGCATCATTATTTACATATTTTAATCCCACATCGACTGCCTGTTTGTTGTCATTCGGAAGTACTTCAATCTTATAACCGGAAGCACGGAATGCCGGCTCTAAGAGTGAAAAGTGAATCGGTGACATCTGAGGGCAAAGAATGGTATATTCTTTACGCATTTCTTTGGTAAATGGCACCTTGGTAATATTAGCAGGACGAATCTCGCGTTTGGTTCCACGCTGTTCACGCACACGAAGGGCGGCAAGCAGGGAGCGGACACGAATACGTGCTGCACCAAGGTTATTAACCTCATCAATCTTTAAGGTGGTGTAGATTTTGTCTGAGCGATTCAGAATATCTGCTACCTGATCGGTTGTAACTGCATCCAGACCACAGCCAAAGGAATTCAGCTGGATTAGATCCAGATTCTCGGTTGTCTTCACATAGTTGGCTGCTGCATACAGACGAGAGTGGTACATCCACTGATCCATAACATTGATCGGACGTTCTACCTGATGCAGGTGAGACACACTGTCTTCAGTCAGTACGGCAATATTGTAGGAATTGATCAGTTCCGGAAGACCATGGTTAACCTCAGGATCAATATGGTATGGACGTCCGGCAAGAACGATACCACGGTTACCGGTCTCGTTCAGGAATGCGATGGTTTCTTCTCCTTTTTTCATCATATCCTCACGGCAGGCGGCAAGCTCCAGCCATGCGTTATGTACAGCGGCTCTGATCTCTGTTTCAGGGATGGAGAATCTTGTTCCGATTTCTTCTGTCAGACTGGAAGAAAGAGTCTCTTCGCTCTTGAATGAAAGGAATGGATGAATAAAGTCGACCTCTCCATTCACAATCGCATCCATATTATTCTTAATATTCTCCGGATAGGAGGTTACGATCGGACAGTTGTAGTGGTTGTTGGCATCCTCGAACTCCTGACGCTCGTAAGGGATGCTAGGATAGAAGATATGTGGAACCTTCTGGTTGATCAGCCACTGGACATGTCCATGTGCAAGCTTAGCCGGATAACACTCAGATTCACTTGGAATGGATTCAATACCAAGCTCATATATTTTTCTTGTAGATGCCGGTGTCAGAATTACACGGAATCCAAGTTCGGTAAAGAAAGTATGCCAGAACGGATAGTTCTCGTACATATTAAGTACACGAGGAATACCCATGACACCTCGTTTTGCTTTTTCTTCCGATAATGGTTCATAGTCAAAATACCGGTGCATCTTATAATCAAAAAGGTTCGGTAATTTATTAGCTGTTTTTTCTTTACCAAGACCACGTTCACAACGGTTACCTGTAATAAACTTACGTCCTCCGCTAAAATGGCTGATGGTAAGACGACAGTTGTTGGTGCAGCCCTTGCATTTGGTCATAGTTGTGCGATATTCCAGAGCATTAATATCATCGATAGACAGCATGGTTGTACCTTCGCAGTCTACGTAACGCTCTCTGGCAATCAGTGCAGCTCCAAATGCTCCCATGATACCTGCAATATCCGGGCGAACTGCATCGCATCCGGCAATCATTTCAAAGCTGCGAAGAACAGCATCGTTATAGAACGTACCTCCCTGAACAACAATGTGCTTACCGAGTTCAGAGGCGTCAGATACTTTGATTACCTTAAATAATGCATTTTTAATAACAGAGTAAGCAAGACCGGCAGAAATGTCAGAGACTTCAGCTCCTTCTTTCTGTGCCTGCTTTACTTTGGAATTCATAAATACAGTGCAACGTGTTCCAAGATCGATTGGATTCTTGGCAAATAATGCTTCATGTGCAAAATCCTGAACAGAGAAGTTCAAAGATTTGGCAAAGGTCTCGATGAAAGAACCACAGCCGGAAGAGCATGCTTCGTTAAGTTGTACACTGTCTACCGTCTGGTTCTTGATCTTGATGCATTTCATATCCTGACCACCGATATCCAGGATACAGTCTACATCCGGTTCAAAGAAAGATGCAGCATAATAATGGGATACGGTCTCAACTTCACCCTCGTCCAGCATCAGAGCGGCTTTGATCAAAGCTTCACCATATCCGGTAGAGCAGGAGTGGACGATTTCCACATCTTCCGGAAGTCTGGAATAAATATCCTTGATTGCGGAAATGGTAGTACCTAATGGATCTCCTTCATTATTATGGTAGAAAGAGTACAGAAGAGTGCCATCTTCACCTACCAGTGCTGCTTTGGTTGTAGTAGAGCCCGCATCAATACCGAGGAAGGCTTTACCATGGTAGGAAGACAGTTCCTTCATTGGCACCTGGTCTTTATTATGACGATTGGTAAATTCGTTATAGTCATCTTCTGAGGCAAAGAGCGGCTGCATACGCTCAACTTCAAAGTCCATCTGAATGTGATCGGCAAGTCTCTGCTGCATAGTCTGAATAGGTATGTCCAGATCATGCTCAGAATTCAGCGCAGATCCAATAGCAGCAAAGAGGTGGGAGTGATCCGGAGCAATGGTATGTTCGTCATCCAGCTTCAAAGTACGGATAAATGCCTCTTTCAATTCAGATAAAAAATGAAGCGGTCCACCAAGAAATGCTACGTGTCCGCGAATTGGTTTACCGCAGGCAAGACCACTGATGGTCTGATTGACTACTGCCTGGAAAATCGAGGCAGATAAGTCTTCTTTCGATGCACCTTCGTTGATCAATGGCTGAATGTCAGATTTGGCAAATACACCACAGCGCGCTGCAATGGTGTAGAGCGCTTTATAATTTTTAGCATACTCGTTCAGTCCTGATGCATCAGTCTGAAGAAGAGAAGCCATCTGGTCAATAAAAGAACCGGTACCACCGGCACATACACCATTCATACGCTGCTCAATATTACCGCCTTCAAAATAAATGATCTTGGCATCTTCGCCGCCGAGTTCGATTGCTACGTCGGTCTGAGGGGCATAGTCCTGAAGGGCAGTGGATACAGCCACAACTTCCTGTACGAATGGGACTTTCAGATGCTTGGCAAGTGTCAGTCCACCGGAACCGGTGATGACCGGTGAAACATGGATACTGCCGAGTTTCTCTGCTGCACGCCCCAAAAGGTCGGAAAGAGTTTCCTGAATGTTGGCGAAATGCCGCTCATAACTTGAAAATAATACTTCATTGGCAGAATCTAATATGGCAATCTTAACTGTAGTAGAACCAATATCAATTCCCAATGTATAGATCTCATTTCTATTCATGGATATCTCCTTTTCTGGTATATAAATATGTGTCTTTTCCTATTAAAATGTGTAAAGTATTTTTTTACAACTTTTAACATTATACGACATTCATTTCTAAAACACAATTAGAAGTTGCCGGAGATCAAGTGAAAAATTTATAAAATACAGGGCGGAAATATGTAAAATATGTGTTTTCATCGGTGCGTAATTGACAAATAAAAAAGGAAAAGGTAGAATAACTACATGTTTACAGCAAAGATTAAGGAGAAGGAATATGAACTGGCTTGACAAATTAGAACGCAAATTCGGCCGCTATGCGATTCACAATCTGATGTATTACATCATCATTCTGTATGCGGTGGGATTTGTATTTCAGATGATTAACCCATCATTTTATTATAATTATCTCAGTCTGGACGCTGCGGCGATCTTGCATGGACAGATATGGAGGATTGTGACATTTATCATTCAGCCACCATCTTCGAGTCTGCTGTTTATCATTATTGTATTATATTTTTATTACGTGCTGGGATCCAATCTCGAGAGGACCTGGGGCGCATTCCGGTTTAATGTATATTTCTTTTCAGGAATGCTGTTCCATGTGATCGCAGCTATCATTGTTTACCTGCTGACAGGGCTTTCCCTGCCATTAGGAACCAGCTATCTGAATCTGTCGCTGTTTTTTGCATTTGCAGCGATGTATCCAGAACTTGAGTTTCTGCTGTTCTTTCTGATCCCGATCAAAGCCAAATGGCTGGCGATTATTGACGGAGTGTATTTTGGATACACAGTACTGCAGGCATTTCTTCCGGCTTATGGCGGAGGATATTATGGTATTCTTTATAAAGCGAATGCACTTGCTGCAGTTGTATCTATTCTGAATTTCGTGATCTTTTTCTTATGTTCGCGGAACATGAAGCCTTACAGTCCGAAAGAGCGTATGCGGAAGCAGCAGTTTAAGCAGAAAATGCGTCCGGTTAATCACTATGCCGGTGGCGCGAGACACCGTTGTGCGGTGTGCGGAAGGACAGAGCTGGATGATCCGAATCTGGAATTTCGTTATTGCTCAAGATGCAACGGTGATTATGAATATTGTCAGGATCACTTGTTTACGCATACACATGTGAAGTAATACTATATATGTATGCCGGTTAAGAAGATTATTGTATGTCTAAAGGAAACAGGATAAGAAACCTAAATGAAGAGAATTTTAAATGAGGAGAAATTGATTATGAAAAAAACGAAAATTATCTGTACTATGGGACCTGGATCAAACGATAAAGAAGTAATGCGCGCCCTGATCAAATCAGGAATGGATATTGCCAGATTTAACTTTTCGCATGGTTCCCATGAAGAACATAAAGGGAGAATGGATCAGTTGAAAGAACTCCGCGAACAGGAGAAGAAACCAATTGCGATTCTGCTGGATACCAAAGGACCGGAGATCAGAACCGGACAGCTGAAAGATGGTAAAAAGGTTATGCTGAAAGAAGGCAATGCATTTACACTCAGCATTGAGGAAAAAATCGGTGATGAGACAGGTGTGTCTATCACATACGCCGGACTGATTGATGATGTAGTTGTAGGAAGCATTATTTTGATTGACGATGGACTGATCGAGCTGAAGGTTATCGGTAAAACAGATAAAGAAATCAAATGTATTGTAGATAATGGTGGTGAGCTTGGTGAGAAGAAGGGTGTGAATGTACCTGGAGTTGCCATTCGTCTTCCTGCTATTACAGAAAAGGATAAAGAGGATATCCGATTCGGTGTAGAGCAGGATATTGATTTTATCGCTGCTTCATTTGTAAGAAATGCAGAATGTATTCTTGAGATCAAGGCATGGCTGAAGGAATGTGGCGCACCGTATATTCCGGTTATCGCCAAGATAGAGAATGGAGAAGGTGTGGATAATATCGACGAGATCATCCGCTGTGCAGATGGTGTTATGGTAGCCAGAGGCGATCTTGGGGTTGAGATTCCGGCGGAGGAAGTCCCTTATTTGCAGAAGCAGATTATCCAGAAATGTAATGATAATTACAAACCGGTTATTATTGCTACACAGATGCTGGATTCCATGATCCGTAATCCAAGACCGACCAGAGCAGAAGTAACTGACGTTGCTAATGCAGTATATGACGGAACGGATGCAGTTATGCTGTCCGGAGAAACTGCTAACGGTAAATACCCGGTAGAAGCCTTGGATATGATGGTACACATTGTTGAAAATACAGAATTGCATCTGGATTATGAAGCAATCCTGAATGGAACCAGCGATCACCAGAAAAAAGACATTTCTTCCGCAATCGGTTATGCATCTGTAGCTGCATCTCTTAATTTGAATGCAAAGTGTATCGTAACACCAACCGTATCAGGAGCAACAGCAAGAGTGATGTCTAAATTTAAACCAAAAGCCGACATTCTTGGTGTAACACCAGATTCCAGAACTATGCGCAGAATGCAGTTATACTGGGGTGTTCGCTCTTATAAGTCACTGGCATTTGCTACAACAGAAGACATCCTGAATGGTGCTGTAGATCTGATTTCAGCCAAGCAGGAAGCAGAGACAGGAGATATTGTTATTGTAACAGCAGGTATCCCATCACCTAACTTTAAGCAGACCAAAGCAGGCGTCAGCAACATGATGCGTATTGCAGTTATTGATTAAATAAAAGTTTTACAGAAGGGAAGACACAGATGAAAAAGACACCGTTTGTCACAAAGAAACAGTTGGAAGAGATTGTGAAGGAGTATCCGACACCATTTCATTTATACGATGAGGCTGGCATTCGTAAGAATGCTCAGGCTCTGAAAGATGCATTTGCATGGAACAAAGGATTTCGTGAGTATTTCGCAGTAAAGGCGACACCGAATCCATTTGTTATGAATATTCTGAGAGAGTATGGCTGCGGCTATGACTGCTCATCTCTGACAGAGCTTATGCTGTCAGAGGCTACCGGAGTTCAACCAAGAGATATTATGTTCTCATCTAATGACACCCCGGCAGAAGAATTTGCATATGCGGATAAGCTCGGTGCCATCATTAATCTGGATGATATTACTCATATTGACTGTCTGGAGGAGACTCTTGGCCATATTCCGGAGATTATCAGCTGTCGATACAATCCGGGTGGACTGTTTAAGATTTCCAATGATATTATGGATAATCCGGGTGATGCCAAATACGGTATGACCACAGAGCAGATCTTTGATGCTTTCCGTATTCTGAAGAGTAAAGGCGCTAAGGAATTTGGTATTCATGCATTCCTTGCAAGTAATACAGTAACAAATGAGTATTATCCGATGCTTGCAAAGGTGCTTTTTGAGTTGGCTGTTAAGCTGCAGAAAGAGACCGGAGCACATGTCAAATTTATCAATCTGTCAGGTGGTATCGGTATTCCTTACAAACCGGATCAGGAGCCGAATGATATTGCTGTAATCGGTGAAGGTGTGCGTAAGGTATACGAAGAAGTACTTGTTCCGGCAGGAATGGGGGATGTGGCAATCTACACAGAGCTTGGAAGATTTATGCTTGGACCATACGGCGGACTTATTACAAAAGCAATTCACGAGAAGCATACTCACAAAGAATACATTGGCGTGGATGCATGCGCAGCAAACCTGATGCGTCCGGCAATCTATGGCGCATATCATCATATCACTGTAATGGGCAAGGAAAATGAACCGTGTGACCATATGTATGATGTGACAGGAAGCTTGTGCGAGAACTGTGATAAGTTTGCAGTAGACCGTATGCTCCCGAAGATCGATATGGGAGATTTGCTGTTTATCCACGATGCAGGTGCACATGGATATTCCATGGGATACAATTACAACGGACGTCTGCGTTCAGCGGAGGTACTGTTAAAAGAAGATGGTTCTACACAGCTGATCCGCCGTGCAGAGACACCGGCAGATTACTTTGCAACATTTGACTGCTTTGATATTGCAGATCGTCTTCCTAAAAAATAAATTTATTAATAATTAATTCCAGATTTCTATTGTATTTTTATGGAATCTGTGCTATTATTAATTTCGGCTCATGAATAGCCGAATGCGGATGTGGCGGAATGGCAGACGCACAAGACTCAAAATCTTGCGTAGGTGACTACGTGCGGGTTCAAGTCCCGCCATCCGCATTATAGAATGGAGTTATCGCTTCAACGATTAAAAAATCGTGAAGCGGTAGCTCTCTTTTTTTACTGTCTACATTTACATCTATCGGATTGATGAAAATAGAACAGTATTTAAAAATCTGCCGTCAGTCAGACTGCTTGAAAGTCTGGAGTTCAAACTGACAGGTACGGAACAGATTTCTTTTTATAAGGACAGCGAAGGTAAGGATATTTATTTTGAAGGCGGAGTTTTTGAAAGAATATTGTAATGGATATTCAATAAATAGAGCATGAGGAGAAGTTGATAGATGTTAATCTTACCATAGAAGAGGCTCAGAGACGGGGAGTTGTGGTACTGATCGGCAAGATATAAAGGGGGACAACATGGAACATGTGATTGCGGAAACGGTTAATTATATAAAGAATATTTTTTTAAACGATTTCAGTGGACATGATTATTTTCATTCATTGCGAGTGTATCGTGTGGCAGGAACGATTGCAGAGCAGGAAAATGCGGATATGGAGATTGTTTCGTTAGCGGCGCTTTTGCACGATGTGGATGAAAGGAAGCTGTCACCGGAAACATATGAAAAGAAGGAGCATGCGGTCAGTTTTTTGAAAGAACAGTGTGTGTCAGACGATAACATCGAACGAATCTGTAAGATTATTGATGAGGTATCATTTGCAGGGAATGATTCGGTAATTCCGTCTACTGTAGAAGGAAAATGCGTACAGGATGCGGACAGACTGGATGCCCTTGGGGCGATTGGTATAGCGAGGGCATTTGCATATGGAGGTAATCATAACAGAGCAATTTATGATCCGGCGATCGTTCCGAAATTTGGAATGAGTAAAGATGAATATCAGGATCATGTTACCACCTCGATCAATCATTTTTATGAAAAGTTATTTCTGCTGAAGGATATGATGAGTACGGATACTGGAAGGAAAATTGCCGAAAAACGGGAGCGATTCATGAGAGAGTATGTGGATGAGTTTATGGCAGAGTGGGATGGAAAGGATTATTAGGATATGCAGATAGTGGAAAAACATATCAATATAAATTTTATTCATTAGTAGCAATCATTGCAGTGGAAAGAAAAAATATATGTGTTATACTTTATACAAGATCATATTTTAAATCATTAGTGAATCATAAAAGGAGATCATGCATATGAGCAACGGGAATCATGTGAAAAAATCAGAAAATGCAAGGAGTGTGTTTGCGGAATCGTTTCATCCATTTGTCCAAAAATATTCAAATGATATTGTAAAATGTGCAGAGCGTATTATCAAGGAAATATGTTATAAACCTTATTCATTTGAAATAACGGCAGATACGCTTAATGTAGTATTGGATGGCGGATATTATGATGCCAGGTACCAAGAGACGATGGATTACATATTCTATAAAGAGAGCTATGCAGAATCTTACCATGATGGCGGCGGTTCCGGTTCAACAAGATGGTGTGTTTATGCCTCGCTAAATGTTGCAAATAAAGCAGAGCTTACGGACGAAATAGAACGAAAAAAATGTCCTGCGTTACCTAATTCTGTTCAGTTGCCTTGCTGTAGAGGATATTGGGAAGAAAATGGACATGTGTATCTGGTTGAACCGTGGGGCTTAACCGGTGTTTTTGAATACTATTGCCAGGTTGAGGAAAGATGGGACTATGCATCTGAAAAAGAAGAATGGGAGATCGGTGTGCCATATGACAGAAAAATGAGATATTATTGGGGATTCTGAGAATACTCCGAGAATTTTGGCAAAACGATCTTTCAAGAAATAGTTGATTTAGAGTTAACTGTTTTTGAAAGGTCGTTTTTGCTATCATATGAATTGAATGAAAATAAGGCTTGCCAGTAACAGGGTAAGCCTTTTATAATAATAAAAGTACCTTGGAGTAATAGCAGGGCATTTTTAAAGTTTGATTTATAAAATTGAGATTTGAATAATCTACGAGGTAATTAGAATGGCTGAAAAGATCGTATTGATTGATGGACACAGTATATTGAATCGTGCATTCTACGGAGTTCCGGATCTGACTAACGCAGATGGACTTCACACGAATGCAGTATATGGGTTCCTGAACATTATGTTTAAGATTCTGGATCAGGAGAAGCCAGAGTATCTGACGGTGGCCTTTGATGTACATGCACCGACATTTCGTCATGAGATGTTTGAGGAATATAAAGGCACGCGAAAGCCGATGGCAGAAGAACTCCGGCAGCAGGTTCCTGTAATCAAGGAAGTCCTGCAGGCAATGGGAGTTAAAATTATAGAAAAAGCCGGTCTGGAAGCAGATGATATTCTCGGAACTATTTCCAGAATGTCTGAGAGACGGGGGCTGGAAGTGTCTGTGATCAGTGGTGACAGAGACCTTTTACAGCTTGCAACGGAGCATGTAAAGATTCGTATTCCAAAGACGAAAAAAGGACAGACAGAGATTGAAGATTATTATGCGGAAGATGTCTTGAATGTATATCAGGTAACTCCAACGGAGTTTATTGATCTGAAAGCGTTAATGGGAGATACCTCAGATAATATACCGGGATTGCCGGGGGTAGGCGAGAAGACTGCAACGAAGATCATTACCGAGTATCATTCTATCGAAAATGCACATGAGCATGCTTCCGAATTGAAGCCGCCGCGTGCATCGAAGGCAATAATTGAACATTGGGATCTGGCAGTTTTGAGCAAGACACTCGCTACGATCAAATTGGATGCAGAGATTGATTATGAGTTTGCGGATGCGAAACTCGGTAATTTGTATACAGACGAAGCATATGTGTATTTTCAGAAGCTGCAGTTTAAAAATCTGCTGGGAAGATTTGAGACATCGGAACTGTCGAATAAGATTGAGGACGCATTTGAGACGATTACAAATAAAGAGAAAGCTGAACAGATTTTCACAGATGCGGCAAAAGCTGAGCGTGTTGGCATTGCACTTTGTAAGAATACAGAGGATGTGCTTCCATTATTTGCTGACCTGGCAGAGTTCGCAGGAATTGCACTATGCTGTTCAGACGAGCATGTGTATTATATAAAGACTGGAAATGATATATCTTCGGCATGGCTGAAGGAGCAGACCGTGCAGCTTGTGGAGAAGAATGAATGTTGCATATTCTTTGACGTAAAGAATGCAATGGGAGAACTTGGCAGTCTTCCGGTTTCACATTCTTTTGACGGAACAATCGCAGCATATTTGCTGAACCCATTGAAAAGTGATTATACCGGCGAGGATGTTGCCAGAGAACGGCTGAATCTGCTGATTGAAGATAAGCTTCCTGATGACAGCAAAGCCTGTTACGAAGCATATACCGGATGGAAGGCTGCACCAATTTTGCAGGAACAGCTGAAAGAGAACAATATGTGGAAGCTGTTTGTGGACGTAGAGATGCCGCTTGTAGAGACATTGTATGATATGGAACAGTGTGGTGTCCGCGTAGAGGCTGATGAGCTGAAAGCTTATGGTGAGAAGCTTGGCGTGCGGATCCATGAACTGGAACAGGAAATATATGAAGAGGCCGGCGAGATTTTTAATATTAATTCACCGAAGCAATTAGGCGTGATCCTGTTTGAAAAAATGGGATTACAGGGCGGAAGGAAGACAAAGACCGGATATTCGACAGCGGCAGATGTATTGGAGAAGCTGGCACCGGAGTATCCGATTGTAGCGAAGATTCTGGAATACCGTCAGATGGCAAAACTCAAGTCGACTTATGCGGATGGATTGGCTGGTTTTATTCAGGCAGATGGACGGATACATGGGAAGTTCCATCAGACTATTACAGCTACGGGACGTCTCAGCAGCGCAGAACCTAATCTGCAGAATATTCCGGTTCGTATGGAACTTGGAAGGCTGATTCGTAAAGTGTTCATTCCGGAAGATGGTTTTGTGTTTGTGGATGCAGATTATTCGCAGATTGAGCTTCGTATTCTTGCGCATTGTTCCGGAGATGATATGTTGATCAATGCTTATCGTCAGGCTCAGGATATTCACAGAATTACGGCTTCTCAGGTTTTCCATGTACCGTTTGACGAGGTGACGGATCTTCAGAGAAGAAATGCCAAGGCGGTTAATTTTGGAATCGTGTATGGCATCAGTTCTTTTGGGCTGAGCCAGGATTTAAGTATCAGCAGAAAAGAAGCGGCAGAATACATTGATCAGTATTTTCTGACCTATCCGGGAATCAAGACATTTCTGGATAATACGGTTGCGTCTGCCAGGGAACATGGATACGTGGAGACGTTGTTTGGAAGAAGACGCCCGATGCCGGAGCTGAAGTCGTCCAATTATATGCAGAGATCATTTGGAGAGCGTGTGGCGATGAATGCGCCGATTCAGGGAACAGCAGCTGACATTATTAAAGTGGCGATGATTGGCGTTAGCAGAAGGCTGAAAGAAAAACAGATGAAATCCAGACTTGTTCTTCAGGTACATGATGAACTCCTGATTGAGACTTATATTCCGGAACTGGAACAGGTAGAGGAGATTTTAAAGGAAGAAATGGAACGTGCGGCAGACCTTAAGGTACCGCTTCTGGTTGATATGCATACCGGCAATAACTGGTATGAAGCAAAATAGGAGAATATACATGAAGATCATAGGGATTACAGGTGGAGTTGGCTCTGGAAAGAGCGAAGTGCTCCGCTATCTGGAAGAGAAATATGGCGCAGTTGTGTGTGAGGCAGATCTTGTTGCAAAGAATCTGCAAAAAAAGGGTACAATCTGTTATAATAAAATCGTTGAGCATTTTGGAGAGGACATCTTAGATGAGAATGGCAGAATTGATCGTCCGCATCTGGCACGGATTGTGTTTAAGGATGACGAAGAGCTCCATGTGCTGAATGCGATTGTTCATCCGGCTGTGAAGGAAAATATCCGCCGGAAAATCCGTCAGGAGATAAAGCAGGGAACAGAGCTTTTTGTACTGGAGGCGGCACTTCTCCTGGAAGAACACTATGACGAGATCTGTGATGAAGTGTGGTATATCTATGCCAATGAAGAAGTACGTAAGAAACGACTTAAATTATCCAGAGGATATAGTGAAGAGAAGATCGAGGATATGTTCCGTGCACAGAAAAGCAGGGATGAATTTCTGGAGCACAGCGACCGTGCAGTAGATAACAGCCGGAGCTTTGATGACACCAGAGAACAGCTGGATGATATGCTGAAGGATTTTGGCATAAAGAAAAGTCAGGTATAATAATAGAGAGAATGTGCTAAATAGCATAAAAGCAATAGACTGGAGAACAATAGATGAGATTATGCAGTATAGCTAGCGGAAGCAGTGGGAACTGTATCTATACAGGTACAGACCACACGCATCTGCTGATTGATACAGGCATCAGTAAAAAGAGAATAGAAGAAGGACTTCATGACCTGGAGATCAAAGGAGAGGAGATTGATGGGATCCTTATTACCCATGAACATTCTGACCATATTCAGGGACTAGGGGTATTCAGCCGGAAATATGAAGTGCCGATTTATGGCACGCCAGGCACACTGAATGCAGTGAAAAAAAGCAAAAGTCTTGGCAAAATCTTGCCGGAACTTTTTCGTGAAATCCATACAGATGAGCCATTCACACTGGGGGATGTGCAGGTAGAGCCATTTGCCATTTCTCATGATGCAGCGGAACCATGTGGTTATCGGATGCGTGCGGATGGCAAGAGCGTCGCGGTGGCTACTGATCTTGGAATTTACGATGATTATATCATTGAACATCTGAAGGATGTGAATGCGATCCTGCTGGAAGCAAACCACGATATTCATATGCTGGAAGTTGGACCTTATCCTTATCCATTGAAACAGCGTGTAATGGGAAATAAGGGACATCTGTCAAATGAATTGTCAGGACGGCTTCTTTGTGATATACTACATGACAACCTGAAAAGTGTCATGCTTGGGCATCTCAGTAAGGAGAATAATTATGCAGAACTTGCGTATGAGACGGTTAAATTAGAGGTTACACTTGGGGATAATCCGTATAAGGGAGATGAAATACCTCTGGCTGTTGCCAAAAGGGATCATCGTTCGGATATTATTACTGTATAATCAATACATATGTTTAACAGGAGGAAGAATATGAAAAAGTGTGTGATTACTGTAGTTGGAAAAGATACTGTAGGAATTATTGCAAAGGTATGTACCTATCTTGCGGAGACCGGAATTAATATTCTGGATATTTCGCAGACTATCATTGATGACTTCTTTAATATGATAATGATCGTGGATGTTGACGGGGCTTCTAAGGAATTTCAGGAATATACAGCTGAACTGGAAGCACTTGGCGGAGAAATCGGTGTAAGCATTCACTGCCAGAGAGAAGAAATTTTTGAAAAAATGCACAGACTGTAAGTTGGATGCTATGGCGGAGGCAAAGAAAATCATGATTAGCGTATATGAAGTAAATGAAACGAATAAAATGATCGAGCAGGAGAATCTTGACGTAAGAACGATTACCCTCGGTATCAGTCTGATGGACTGCATCGATTCGGATCTTGATAGATTGAATGATAATATCTATAAAAAGATTACAACGCTTGCCAGTAATCTGGTGAGTACAGGTCAGGATATTGAACGTGAATTTGGTATTCCGATTGTAAATAAGCGTATCTCTATTACTCCGATCGCTCTGGTGGGCTCAGCAGCCTGCAAGACTCCGGATGATTATGTTGAGATTGCCAAGACACTGGATAAGGCCGCGAAAGAAGTTGGTGTCAATTTTATCGGCGGATATTCTGCGCTGGTATCAAAGGCTATGACTACAAGCGAAGAGAATCTGATTCGGTCTGTGCCGAAAGCACTGGCCTGTACGGAACGTGTGTGCAGTTCTATCAATGTGGGATCTACTCGTACCGGAATTAATATGGATGCTGTTCGCCTGTGCGGCGAGATCGTAAAAGAGACAGCAGAAGCAACCAAAGATAATGATTCTCTGGGATGTGCAAAGCTGGTGGTATTTTGTAATGCACCGGATGACAATCCGTTTATGGCGGGTGCGTTCCTTGGCGTTACAGAAGGAGATGCTGTGATCAATGTAGGTGTCAGCGGACCTGGCGTTGTAAAGAAAGCAATTGAACAGGTGCGAGGTAAGGGCTTTGAGGAGCTGTGTGAGATGATTAAGAAGACAGCATTTAAGATTACCCGCGTAGGACAACTGGTAGCGGGTGAGGCATCCAAACGTATGGGTATTCCGTTTGGAATTATCGATCTGTCTCTTGCACCGACTCCGGCAGTGGGTGACAGTGTGGCTGAGATCCTGGAAGAGATCGGTCTGGAACGTGTAGGTGCACCGGGTACTACAGCAGCACTTGCTATGTTGAATGATCAGGTGAAGAAAGGTGGCGTTATGGCTTCCTCTTATGTAGGAGGCTTAAGCGGCGCATTTATTCCGGTCAGTGAAGATCAGGGTATGATTGATGCAGTGAAGCTTGGTGCGCTGAATCTTGAAAAGCTGGAGGCCATGACCTGTGTATGTTCCGTAGGTCTTGATATGATTGCAATTCCTGGAAAGACCAGTGCGGCAACTATTTCCGGTATTATTGCAGATGAGATGGCACTTGGTATGGTGAATAATAAGACGACAGCGGTCCGTCTGATTCCGGTTATTGGTAAGGATGTAGGAGAGACGGCAGAATTTGGCGGTTTGCTGGGTTATGCCCCGATCATGCCGGTGAATGAGTTTGACTGCAGCGCATTTATAAACAGACAGGGACGAATCCCTGCACCGATACATAGTTTTAAGAATTAGAGAGGAAGTTTAAACATGAGCGGAGTAGCAATTGTTACAGATAGCAACAGTGGAATTACACAGGAGGAAGCAAAAAGACTTGGAATCTTTGTTCTTCCGATGCCTTTTTATATTGATGGAGAACTGTTCTACGAAGATATATCTCTGACTCAGGAAAAATTCTATGAACGTCTGACTCAGGATGCAGACATTTCTACTTCGCAGCCTTCGCCGGGAGATGTGCTGGATATATGGGAGAAAGCACTGGAAGAATATGATGAGGTAGTGCATATTCCGATGTCAAGCGGATTGTCAAGTTCCTGTGCCACTGCGCAGATGCTTGCGCAGGACATGGATGGAAAAGTATATGTGGTAGATAATCAACGTATTTCGGTTACCATGAGACAATCGGTTCTGGATGCCATTGCTTTGGCAGAAAAAGGAATGAACGCGAAGGAGATCCATGATATTCTAATGCGTGAGAAGCTGGAGGCCAGCATCTATATTACGGTAGATACATTGAAATATCTTAAAAAAGGTGGTCGCGTAACACCCGCAGCAGCAGCTATCGGTTCAGTCCTGAATCTGAAACCGGTTCTTACGATTCAGGGAGAAAAGCTGGATTCTTTTTCTAAGTCAAGAGGATGGAAGAGCGCGAAGAAGACGATGTTGGATGCAATGGAAAAGGATCTGACAGAGCGGTTTGCAGGACAGGAGATGTATCTGCAGGTTGCGTATACCTGTTCGGCAGAAGAAGCTGAAGAATGGAAAGCAGAAGTGGAAAATAGATTTCCGGAATATGAAGTGCATATGGATCCGTTGTCATTAAGTGTAGCCTGCCACATTGGACATGGTGCCAGAGCAATTGCATGTAGCAGGAAAGTACCGGAACTCAGCTGATTTTACAGATATTTTGTTCGTTACCATGATAAAAACGCCCGTCTATTAGCGGGCGTTTTCATATATCTGTTTGTTACGCCAGTTCTTCCCATCTGGCGTAAAGTTCTTCTAATTCTTCTGCGATTTTAGATTTTTCCAGTGCCAGTTCCTGGCATTTTACAGAATTGGTATAGATCTCTTCCTGAACCATTAGTTCGTCAATTTCGCCGTCACGTTCTTCCAGTTCAGTAATGCGTTCTTCTGTCTTTTTTAATTCATTCTGACGTTTGCGTTCCTTAGCCTGTGCTTCTTTCTGTTCCTGCCAGCTGAGCTTAGCCTGAGATTCTGGTTCCGGTGCACATACATCAGATGGAGCGGAAGAGACGCCGGCATAAGCCTGGGTCAGTTCATCTTTCTTTTCAAGATAGTAATCATAGTTACCAATATAATTGACAAATGTCTGTTCGGTCAGCTCCAGAATTCTTGTAGCTGTACGGTTGATAAAATATCGGTCATGAGATACATAGAGTACCGTACCGGTATAATCATTCAGAGCTTTTTCAAGAATTTCCTTAGAAGTAATATCCAAGTGGTTGGTAGGTTCGTCCAGGATAAGGAAATTCGCTTCAGACAACATGAGCTTGGCAAGTGACACACGCCCACGTTCACCACCGCTTAAAGAACTGATCTGCTGAAACACTTCATCGCCGGTAAAGAGAAAAGCCGCCAGTGTCTTTCGGATCTGTGTATTGGTTAGCGTCGGATAATCGTCAGAAATCTCATCAAAGATTGTTTTGTCCATATGCAGGACGTGATGTTCCTGGTCATAATAACCGATTTTTACCTTGGAACCGAGGGTAAAAGTACCACTGTCTGCCGGAATAACCTGATTCAGTATCTTCAGCAGTGTAGTCTTTCCGGTTCCATTGTCACCGATGATCGCTACGTGCTCGCCGCGGTGGATCTCAAAACTGATATCCTGAAATAAAGTATGCGGCGGGAATGCTTTGGACAGATGTTCTACCGACAGCACGTCATTACCACTGACGACAGAAGGCTCCAGCTTTAAATGAATATCCGTATGAAGCTCCAGAGGCTTTTCTACAGGCTGAATACGTTCCAGCATCTTCTCACGGCTTTCTGCACGCTTAATAGACTTCTCCCGGTTGAAAGAGCGGAGTTTTTCAATAACAGCTTCCTGATGTTTGATCTCACGCTGTTGATTTAAGTATTCTTTTAATCTTGCTTCACGGAGCATTTCTTTTTTCTCGGCGTAAGCAGAGTAATTGCCTTGAAATACGGAAAGTTTACCCATTTCTACTTCAATAACCTTTGTAACAACTTTATTCAGAAAATATCGGTCATGGGATACAATCAATACCGCTCCAAAATAATTCAATAAGTAGGTCTCCAACCATGCAATGGAATTCAGATCCAGGTGGTTGGTAGGCTCGTCCAACAGAAGAATATCTGGTCTGGTAAGCAGAAGCTTACTGAGAGATACGCGAGTCTTCTGACCGCCGGACAACGTATCTACGGGCTTGTCAAACTCATCCTCAGCAAAGCCGAGACCTTTTAATACACCGACAATCTCGCTTTCATAGGAGTAACCATCTGCCAGTTCAAAGGCACTGGTCAGATTGTGATAAGTATTCAACCGGCTTTCCAGTTCATCGCCGGTCAGGTCTTTTAATTCTTTTTCAATCTCGCGGATCCGTGATTCCATAGCAATGACATCGGCCTTGGCTGAACGTACTTCTTCGTAGATTGTATTGCCGGATACCAGCTCCTGATGCTGGGACAGATAACCAAGTGTCTTACCTTTTGTAAGGGTGATCGTACCGCCATCAGCTGTAAGATCGCCGACGATCATTTTCAGAAGAGTAGACTTGCCGGCACCATTGATACCGACAAGGGCTGCTTTTTCATGGTCTTCTATATGAAAAGAGCCATTTTGTATAATAACGTGTTCCCCAAATGCTTTGGAAACATCATGACATGCTAAAATCATGATACACCTCCATAATTCTCTGTGTATCATTATACCGAAAAGAACAGAAAATACAACTAAAGTTAATGAAAGTTTGTACAAAAGTTTGACTTTGCGTTAACAATCCGATATAATTATTCCATAATATTATGGGTAGGTGAACAACAGTGGAGACAAGAAAGATTTCTCAGGCGGTAATTCGCAGACTTCCAAGATATTACCGATATCTGGGTGAATTATTAGAAGATGGTGTCGAACGTATATCATCTAATGATTTAAGTAAAAGAATGAAACTTACTGCATCACAGATTCGACAGGATTTGAACAACTTTGGCGGATTTGGTCAGCAGGGATATGGTTATAATGTAAAATATCTTCATACTGAAATTGGTAAAATCCTTGGATTGGAGAACAAGCATAATTTTATAATCGTTGGCGCAGGTAATTTGGGACAGGCTTTGGCAAATTATTCACATTTTGAAAATCAAGGATTTATCCTGAAAGGTATCTTTGATGTGAATCCTACACTGAGAGGTATGTCAATTCGTGATGTGCCGGTTCGTATGATGAGTGAGATGAAAGATTTCATTAAAGAGAATAATATCGAGATTGCAGTTCTTACAATTCCGAAGGAATGCGCAATTGATGTGGCGAAGGATCTGGTAGATGCCGGTATTCAGGCCATCTGGAATTTTGCGCATGTAGATCTGAATGTACCGGATAATGTAATTGTAGAAAGTGTACATTTATCAGAAAGCTTAATGAGATTATCTTATAATATCAGTCGATATAATGAGGATCATGCAGACAAATAACAGACAGAATAATGGCGTGTAATGCGGGCTGTGAAAGCAGACTTCTTTACACGTCGTTTTTTTTGCAGTGATCTGCGCCTAAGGCAGAAAGGAAGTATATGCAGTATTTATTAAATGCGGAACAGATGAAAAGTGCGGATAGTCATACTATACAGGATCTGGGAGTTTCATCCAGAACACTGATGGAACGGGCTGCTGCGGCCTGTACTGATTATATAGAAGAACAAAAGTGGCCGCTGACACATGTATGCATTGTGTGTGGATCAGGAAATAACGGAGGCGATGGCTTTGCTATTGGAAGTATTCTGAAAGAGAAAGGCTGCCAGGTGACAGCAGTATTTGCCGGACGGATGACAAGCCGAACAGAAGAGTGTATATATCAGATGGATCAGTTCAAACAGTGTGGAGGAACGCTGCTTACAGAATGGCAGGATAATGATTACAGCATTGTAATTGATGCATTGTTTGGTGTAGGATTGAATCGTGAGATTACAGGACACTATCTGGAAATGCTTCAACATATGAATATGTCATCAGGACGGAAACTCGCGGTTGATATTCCGTCCGGTATCTCAGCTACGGATGGACGTGTATTCGGTGAAGCGTTTCAGGCAGATGCAACCGTAACATTCCAGGAACGAAAGCTGGGTCTGTTTCTGTTTTCCGGTGCATTGTATACCGGAAAAGTCTGCGTGACAGATATCGGAATTGACAGTTTTACAGTAAAGGAACAGCTGGATACTGCATATGCATTAGAAATGAGTGATATTGCCAAACTTCTGCCTGAACGTCCGCCATATGCGCATAAAGGTACATTTGGAAAATTATTATTAATTGCCGGAAGCAGTGGAATGGCAGGAGCTGCATTCTTAAGCGCCTGTGCTGCTTATCGCATGGGAGCAGGACTTGTACGCATTTATACCACTGAAGATAACCGAAGTATATTACAGCAGCTGATTCCGGAAGCTATTATCACAACATATACGGAATATGACAAAGCAAGTCTTCTGTCGGTACTGGAGTGGGCTGATGCAGTCTGTATAGGATCAGGTCTTGGAAGATCTGATGTCGCAGATCTGATTGTAAATACCGTTTTGAAAGAAATAAATGTGCCATGTCTGATTGATGCGGACGGAATTAATATATTGGCGGCGCATCCGGAATGGAAGGACCAGCTGGCAGAAGGCAATTATGTACTGACTCCACATTTGAAGGAATTATCCAGATTAACAGGACGGCCTGTCAACGAGATACAAATGCATCGAAGAGAGGTCCTGGAACAGACGGCAAGAACTTTAGATGTTACTCTGGTACAAAAAGATGCACGTACTTTTGTGGGAGCAAAGGGCAGAAGAATGTATGTGAATCTTACTGGAAATGCTGCAATGGCAAAAGCAGGTTCCGGAGATGTGCTGGCCGGAATTATTGGCGGACTTATGGTGCAGGGATGTGATAATTATGATGCCGCTGTTCTTGGAGTTTATCTCCATGGACTTGCGGGAGATATTGCAAGAAATGAAATGGGGTGCTATAGTGTATTGGCGAGGGATCTTGCTGATGCACTTGGATCAGCGATCCAAATGACAGAAAACTGGAAGGCGGAAAAATGATGAAAGAATATACAAGAGTGTGTGCCAGAATTGATCTGGACGCCATAGAATATAATATGGATCAGATGCATGAAACGGTTGGTGATGCGACTAAGATCATGGCTGTTGTCAAGATGGATGGCTACGGTCACGGGGCGGTACCAATCGCATGTGATCTGGAGAAAAAAAACTACCTGTGGGGATTTGCTACAGCCACACCGGATGAGGGTGTGATTCTGCGTGCAAACGGTATCAGGAAACCGATACTTGTATTGGGTCCTGTTTTTCCATCACAGCAGGCAGAAGCAATTGAACATGAGATCCGTTTCACCTGTTATACGAAAGAAATCGCAGAGCAGATTTCTGAGACAGCAGTAAAGCTTGGAAAGACAGCGTACGTCCATATCAAATTAGACACTGGAATGTCGAGACTTGGATTCCAGATCGATGAGGAGAATGCAGATACAATCGCAGAGATTGCAAAGCTTCCAGGCATTGAGATGGAAGGAATGTATACACATTTCTCCAAAGCAGATGAAGCAGACAAAGCTTATGCCCATAAACAGTTGGAGCGCTATCTGTGGATGTGTAAAGCACTGGAGGACAGAAATGTCACATTTAAGCATTATCACTGTGCAAACAGTGCGGCGATTCTTGATTTGCCAGAGACCTATATGGATATTGTAAGATCAGGTATTTCTACTTATGGTCTGTATCCCTCAGACGAAGTAGATCAGCAGCATGTGCATCTGAAACCAGCTATGGAACTGATCAGTCATGTTTCCCATGTGAAATGGGTAGAGGCAGGAGTTCCGGTAAGTTATGGCGGTACGTTTGTGACCGAACGTCCGACCAGGATTGTAACTGTACCGGTAGGATATGGAGATGGATATCCGAGAAGTCTGTCTAATAAAGGCTTTGTACTGATCCATGGCAAGAAAGCCCCGATCCTCGGACGAATCTGTATGGATCAGTTTATGGTAGATTGTACAGAAATTGAAAATGTGGCATATGGAGACCGCGTGGTACTTATCGGTCGGGACGGAGACAATTACCTTCCGGTAGAGACGCTCAGTGATCTGTCCGGTCGTTTCAGCTATGAATTTGTTTGTGACCTGGGTAAGAGAATACCGAGAGAATTTCTGAAAGATGGAAAAGTCATAGAGCAGATTGATTATTTCGCATAAATATATCGAATGAAGAACTGCAATAGAATACATCTGAAAAAAGATGGAAATACTGTTTTTATCAGAAATATGGAGAGTGAAAACAGGTGCAGGTAAAACGTGGAGATATTTATTATGCTGACCTCAGCCCGGTAGTCGGCTCGGAACAGGGAGGCATCAGGCCGGTGCTGATCATACAGAATGACGTAGGTAACAGATACAGTCCGACTGTCATTTGCGCAGCGATTACATCCAGAATGAACAAAGCAAAGTTGCCTACGCATATAGAGATTGATTCCAGACGATGTCAGATCATGAAGGATTCTGTAATTCTGTTGGAACAGATAAGAACGATTGATAAGCAGAGGCTAAAAGATATGATCGGTCATCTGGATAAAGAACGAATGAGAAGCGTTGATGAAGCGATAAGGGTCAGCCTTGCGCTTCATACATAAAAAGGAGTATGGATATGGAAGAACGAAGTTTGTTTCATCGGATGAGACAGATATTTCGAGAAGAAGGCGAGACAGAAGAAGTCGGAAGTCAGGCAATGAAACTGATCCGCAATATTGTCCGCTATCTTGATAAGGATGCAAAAGATATTATGACACATCGACGTGATATTGTGGGTATCGATGAAGAGGAAACACTGGAAACTGCACTCAAGTTTATGCTGGGAGAACGTTTTTCCAGATTCCCGGTATATCGGGAGGATATTGATGAGATTATAGGAACCATTCATCTTCGGGATGCTATGACCTGTTATTTTACCGAAGCCAACCGCAATCGTCCGATCAAAGAACTGAAAGGGTATATCCGTCCGGTAGATTACATACCTGAAACCAAGAGCATAGATACACTGTTCCGCAGAATGCAGGAAGGAAATAATCATATTGCAATTGTCATTGATGAGTATGGACAGACTTCAGGGCTGGTAGCTATGGAAGATATTCTGGAAGAAATCGTAGGTAATATTATGGACGAATACGATGAAGAGGAAGAGGATATCGAAGTACAGGCAGATGGATCCTATGAAGTCAATGGCTTTACTGACCTGGAGGATCTGGAAGATCTGCTGAATATTCATTTTGATAAGGAAGAGTATGAGACGTTAAACGGATTTCTGATCCATCAGCTTGACAGAATCCCCGGAGAGGATGAGCACAGCACAGTACTTTATGATGGATATCTGTTTACAGTGCTGGAAGTAGACAATAATGCGATTCAATCAGTAAAGATTGAAAAAATGTAATATGCATGATAAAATAAAATGTATGCGAACTAATAGAAGATAAGGAGAGAAGAAGATGTCAGGACATTCAAAATTTGCCAATATTAAGCATAAAAAAGAAAAAAATGATGCGGCAAAAGGTAAGATTTTTACAAAAATCGGTAAAGAGCTTGCAGTAGCGGTAAAAGAAGGTGGAAGCGCTGATCCGGCTAACAACAGCCGTCTGCGTGATGTTATCGCAAAGGCTAAATCTAACAATATGCCAAATGACACGATTGAGAGAAATATTAAAAAAGCTGCAGGCGAAGGCGGATCAGCAGATTACGAACATATTACATACGAAGGTTACGGTCCGAATGGTACGGCAATTATAGTCGAGACACTGACAGATAATAAGAACCGTACGGCATCTAATGTTAAGAGTGCATTTACAAAAGGTAATGGCAACGTCGGTACACCGGGATGTGTATCTTTTATGTTTGACCGTAAGGGACAGATTATTGTAGATAAGGAAGAATACGATGGAGATGCCGATGATCTTATGATGCAGGCTCTAGATGCAGGTGCAGAAGACTTTGCTGAGGAAGATGACAGCTTTGAGATTCTGACGGATCCAGATGATTTCAGTGAGGTGCGTGAAGCACTTGAAGAAGCAGGAATTCATATGGCGTCTGCAGAAGTAACCATGATTCCGCAGACTTATGTAGAACTTACTGATCCTAAGGATATTCAGAATATTCAGAAAACCCTGGATCTGTTGGATGATGACGATGATGTACAGGATGTATATCATAACTGGGATGAATAATTATGGATAAAGGATAAAAGGAGGCATCGAGAGGATGAGTGATTATAAGATTGAAACTAAGTGTATTCAGTCAGGATATAAACCGGGTAATGGAGAGCCAAGAGTTCTGCCAATCTATCAGAGTACAACATTTAAATATAATTCCAGTGACCAGATGGGAAGACTTTTTGACCTGGAAGAGAGCGGATATTTTTATACACGGTTGCAGAATCCGACCAATGATGCGGTAGCTGCAAAGATCTGTGATCTGGAGGGTGGAGTGGCAGCGATGCTTACTTCATCGGGACAGGCAGCTAATTTCTATGCGATCATGAATATTGTGGAAGCAGGAGATCATATTGTATGTGCATCTGCACTGTACGGCGGTACTTATAATCTTTACGCTCACACCATCAAGAAGATGGGCGTTGAGGCTACTTTTGTTGAGCCGGACTGCAGTGAGGAAGATTTGAATGCCGCGTTTCGTGATAATACAAAGGTTGTATTTGGTGAATCTATTGCAAACCCTGCACTGGTTGTTCTTGATTTTGAAAAGTTTGCCAAAGCAGCACATGCGCACGGTGTACCATTTGTTGTAGATAATACATTTGCCACACCGATCAACTGCAGACCATTTGCGTGGGGTGCGGATATTGTAACACATTCAACTACCAAATATATGGACGGACATGCGACCTGTGTAGGTGGTGTGATCGTAGACAGTGGTAATTTTGACTGGGAAGCTTACGGTGACAAATTTGCAGGACTCACCACACCGGATGAGACCTACCATGGCATCGTGTATACACAGAAATTCGGCAAGGCTGCATACATAACAAAAGCTACATCACAGCTGATGCGAGACCTTGGCTCTATCCAGGCACCGCAGAATGCATTTTTGCTGAATCTGGGACTCGAAACATTACATCTTCGTGTACCTCGTCATTGTGAGAACGCATTGAAGGTTGCGAAATATCTGCAGGGACATGAAAAGGTGGCGTGGGTTAACTATCCGGGACTGGAAGGTGATTCTCAGTATGAACTGGCTCAGAAATATATGCCAAACGGAACATGCGGTGTGCTTACATTTGGTCTGAAGGGCGGACGTGACAGCGCAGTGAAGATGATGGACAGCCTGAAAATGGTTGCGATCGTAACTCATGTGGCAGATGCAAGGAGTTGTGTACTGCATCCGGCAAGTCACACACATCGCCAGATGAATGATCAGGAACTGATGGAAGCCGGGGTACAGCCGGATTTGATTCGTTTCAGTGTAGGTATCGAGAATGCTGATGATATTATCGCTGATGTAGAACAGGCACTGGAACAGGTATAAGAATCCTGTATACATGAATAAGAACTATATAACACTTCCATACTAAATGGTATGGAGGTGTTTTTATATGCAGAAAAATGAAGAAAAGCAGGAGAAAAAAGCAGAGATCAAAGAAACTGGTTCACTGGATCTTGATGAAAGCCGTGCGCACCACAGAATTAAATTAATCACAATCATCGGAGAGATAGAAGGACATGATGCGGTCAGCGGAAGCACGAAGGCAACCAAATACGAGCATTTGCTTCCCATGCTTGCGGAAATAGAAGACAGTTGTGAGATAGATGGTCTGCTGATTCTGTTAAATACTCTGGGTGGCGATGTGGAAGCAGGACTTTCGATTGCAGAAATGATCGCGTCTCTCAGTAAGCCTACGGTGTCGTTGGTGCTCGGAGGAAGCCATTCTATCGGTGGTCCTCTTGCAGTAGCAGCTGATTATTCTTTTATTGTACCAAGTGGAACCATGATCATCCATCCGGTAAGATCCAATGGAATGTTCATCGGGGTAGAACAGAGTTTTCGCAATATGGTAAAAACGCAGGATCGGATTACGGCATTTCTTTCAAAACATTCCCATATGACGCAGGATCAGATTGAAGAACTGATGCTGAATCCAACACAGCTTGTCAAAGATGTGGGAACAATGCTGGAAGGCCCGGAAGCAGTTGCAGTCGGTCTCATTGATGAAGTGGGAGGATTAAAAGAAGCACTGGCGAAACTGCATCAAATGATCGATGAAAATGGAACAGAAAATGGATAATTAAATAATGACAGTCTCTTGTAAAAATGATATACTTTAAATAGTATGTGTATCTATACTTTGTGATGATATGCCTATAGATACGATGCGCGAAACAGGGGGGATTATATGGCTTCGAAGTCTAAGAAGAAAAGTACGTCTAAAAAGACCACCAGGAAGACAACGAAGAAAACGGGAGAGAATTTTGTAATTGATGAAATAATTATATGGATTGTGCTGGCTGTCAGCATACTTCTTCTGATCAGTAATTTTGGATTTGGTGGGACACTTGGGGCGTCAGCTTCGGCTTTCCTGATGGAAAGCTTTGGTGCAGGTGCGTATCTTGTACCTTTTCTGTTATTTGGAGTAACAGCATTTCTGGTATCGAACAAGCATAATCGTATCGCATACTGGAAATCCGGCGCAGCTGTGATCTGTTTCCTGATTTTATGTGGTTTATTTGAATTGATCAGTGATGCGGGAGGTACTGTCGGAGGATCGCTTGCAGACATCCTGTCACCGGCTCTCGGAGTGGCAGGTACATATGTGATTTTGATTATTATGCTGATCATTGGAATAGTGATCATCACCGGGCGTTCCGTTCTCAAAGGTGTAAAGAAGCAGAGCGATCGCGCTTATTCACATGCAAAAGAGTCCAATACCAGAAGGCGCGAAGCATCTGCAAGACGCAGGGAAGAACGACGCACAGCCAGAGAAGAAAAAGAACTGGAACAGGCTAAAGCAGAAAAGAAGACTGCATCAAAGAGAAAAGACCGTCACGTGGAGGGAGTATCTTTTGATACAACATTGAGCGGAAGATCTCCGGAGATGAAAGAGATGAAAGCTGACGAGCTTAAGACCGATATTCCGTCAGCAGTTCAGCCAAACACGAAAGATACACAGGATCTGGTGATTAACAGGACACAGCCGGAGATGGCTGCGCAGCCAGACGATCTGCCGGATCCATTTGATACGGATTCGGCTGTAGAATCTTTAGAGGATCCGAAAGCCCCGGCAAAGAGAAGCAGGAAAAAGGCAGGGGCAGATGCGATTGCTCAGGAGACTGCAAACGTAGCTCAGGCAGTTTCAGAAAATGAAGTTAAGAATGAGACTTATCATACGCCTCCATTTTCGTTGCTTACAAGAGGTAAAAAAGGTGGTGGGGATTCGGATACACATCTTCGCGAAACCGCCGGAAAGCTGCAGGATACACTGCACAGTTTCGGCGTGAATGTAACGGTTACCAATGTAAGCTGTGGACCAGCTGTTACCAGATATGAGCTTCAGCCGGAGCAGGGTGTGAAAGTCAGCAAGATTGTAGGACTTGCTGATGATATCAAGCTGAATCTTGCGGCTGCGGATATTCGTATTGAAGCACCGATCCCAGGAAAAGCAGCGGTGGGTATCGAAGTGCCAAATAAAGAAAATTCTGCAGTTATGCTGCGGGATCTTCTGGAGTCGACTGAATTTAAAAACAGTGCATCAAATGTATCCTTTGCGGTAGGCCGGGATATTGCGGGAAGATGTGTTGTGGCTGACATTGCCAAGATGCCGCATCTTCTGATCGCAGGAGCGACCGGTTCCGGTAAATCTGTGTGTATCAATACATTGATCATGAGTATTTTATATAAAGCATCACCAGATCAGGTGCGACTGATCATGGTGGATCCGAAAGTAGTAGAATTAAGCGTATACAATGGCATTCCGCATCTGATGATTCCTGTAGTAACAGACCCGAAGAAAGCTGCAGGAGCTCTTAATTGGGCAGTTGCGGAAATGACAAGACGTTATCAGGCATTTGCGGAGCATCAAGTCCGTGATATGAAAGGATATAATGAGAAAGTAAGTCAGCTGGAACCGGATGAGAACGGCAATAAGCCGGATACTATGCCGCAGATTGTAATCATTGTGGACGAACTTGCCGATCTGATGATGGTGGCACCAGGTGAGGTGGAAGAATCTATCTGTCGTCTGGCCCAGCTTGCAAGAGCAGCCGGCATTCACCTGGTACTTGCAACTCAGAGACCGTCTGTTAATGTCATTACTGGTCTGATTAAAGCCAATATGCCGTCCAGAATTGCATTTTCTGTATCATCGGGTGTGGATTCAAGGACGATCATTGACATGAACGGAGCTGAGAAGCTCCTCGGAAAGGGTGATATGCTCTTTTATCCGAGCGGTTATCAGAAACCGGTCCGTGTGCAGGGAGCATTTGTTTCGGACAAGGAGGTTCAGAAGGTAACCGATTATCTGAAAGATCACAATGGAGATGCTGCTTACAGCCAGGAAGTGGTAGAACACATGAATTCCAGCGCTGCCGGTGGAAATATGATGTCTGGCAGTGACAGTGCAAGCGAACGAGATGCCTATTTTGTAGATGCAGGTAAGCTGATCATCGACAAAGAAAAGGCGTCTATTGGAATGTTACAGCGGATGTTCAAGATCGGCTTTAACCGTGCCGCAAGAATTATGGATCAGCTCTGTGAAGCAGGTGTGGTTGGACCGGAAGAGGGAACAAAGCCAAGAAAGGTACTCATGTCTATGGAAGAGTTTGAACAGTACATAGAAGAGTATGTTTAATATAGTTACTAGACACTAATGAATGAAAGAAAGGATGAAGAACATGAAAACAGATATTCAAATCGCACAGGAAGCAGAAATGAGCCATATCAGAGATGTAGCCGCATCGATCGGAATTGAGGAAGACAATCTGGAATTATACGGTAAGTATAAGGCAAAACTTTCAGATGATTTATATGATAAGATAAAGGATAACCCAGACGGCAAGCTTGTTCTTGTAACAGCGATCAATCCTACTCCAGCAGGCGAGGGTAAGACTACTACTACAGTAGGACTTGGTGAAGCATTTGCCAAGATGAATAAAAAAGCTATTATTGCACTTCGTGAGCCATCGCTTGGACCATGTTTCGGTATTAAAGGAGGAGCTGCCGGTGGCGGATATGCACAGGTTGTGCCGATGGAAGATCTGAACCTGCATTTTACAGGAGATTTTCATGCAATTACTTCAGCGAATAATCTGCTTGCAGCATTATTGGATAATCATATTCAGCAGGGCAATGCGCTGGGCATTGATCCACGTCAGGTAGTATGGAAACGTTGTGTAGATATGAATGACCGTAACCTGCGTAATATTGTAGTCGGACTTGGTAACAAGACGGATGGAATGGTAAGAGAGGATCATTTTGTAATTACAGTTGCTTCTGAGATCATGGCTATTCTCTGTCTTGCAGAAGATATAAAGGATCTGAAAGCAAGACTGGGACGCATTATTGTAGCATATAACTTCCAGGGTGATCCTGTAACAGCAGATGATTTACAGGCAACCGGAGCAATGACAGCACTTTTAAAAGATGCTATCAAACCAAATCTGATCCAGACGCTGGAGCATACACCGGCGCTTGTACACGGTGGACCATTTGCCAATATTGCCCACGGATGTAACAGTGTACGTGCTACCAGAATGGCATTGAAACTGGCAGATATTACGATTACGGAAGCTGGATTTGGTGCAGATCTTGGCGCTGAAAAATTTATGGACATCAAATGTCGTATGTCCGGTCTGAAGCCGGATGCAGTAGTATTGGTTGCAACAGTGCGCGCATTGAAGTATAATGGCGGAGTACCAAAAGATCAGCTTTCTGATGAGAACCTGGAAGCGCTTGCAAAAGGTATTGTGAATCTGGAAAAACATATTGAGAATATTCAGAAATATGATGTACCGGTAGTTGTTACGCTGAATTCTTTCGTGACAGATACGGATGCAGAGAATGAATATATCCGCAGATTCTGTGAAGAGAGAGGCTGTGAATTTGCTCTTTCTGAGGTATGGGAAAAAGGTGGAGAGGGCGGTATCGCTCTTGCTGAAAAAGTACTTGAAACATTGGAGAACAAGGAAAGTCATTTCCATCCGCTGTATGAGGACGGTCTGTCTCTGCAGGAAAAGATTGAGACTATCTCTAAAGAAATCTATGGTGCAAGAGGTGTGATCTTTGAGCCTAAGGCAGCCAAACAACTCGCCAAGATTGAAGCGATGGGATTTGGCAACATGCCTGTCTGTATGGCAAAGAATCAGTATTCACTGTCTGATGATGCTAAGAAGCTTGGCAGACCGACAGATTTTGATATACATATCCGTGAAGCTTATGTAAGTTCAGGTGCAGGATTTGTAGTAGCACTGACAGGAGCTGTTATGACGATGCCTGGACTTCCGAAGGTTCCGGCTGCCAATAATATTGACGTAACTGAGGATGGTCAGATCACAGGATTGTTCTAAAAAGTATAGAATATGATGCCAGGATTGTGGGAGTGCATAGCACGGAACAATCCGCAGGCATCATAGTTGGGGCTTTTGACCCCAACATCATAATATATAAATATAAGGGGAATTGGAATTATGCCGTTATTGATTGATGGAAAGAAAATCTCTACCGAGATCAAGGATGAGTTGAAGATAACCGTTGAAGAATTGAAGAAACAGGGTGTGGAGACCTGCCTGGCAGTAATTCAGGTGGGAGATGATCCTGCATCCAGCATTTATGTACGCAATAAAAAAGGAGCATGTGCCTATGTAGGAATCGAATCACTTTCTTACGAGCTTCCTGAAGAGACTACAGAAGAAGAACTGGTGAAGTTAGTAAAAGAATTGAACGAGAATGATAATGTACATGGTATTCTGGTACAGCTTCCGCTTCCAAAGCATATTAATGCAGATACGATTATCCGTACGATTTCACCGGATAAAGATGTGGACGGATTTCATCCTGAAAGCGTAGGACGACTCTGTATCGGAGAACCGGGCTTTGTATCCTGCACACCGGCGGGAATCATCCAGCTTCTGAAACGCTCCGGAATTGAAATAGAAGGAAAAGAATGTGTGGTTGTAGGAAGAAGTAACATTGTAGGCAAACCGATGTCTATTCTGCTTCTTCGTGAAAATGGAACGGTTACGATCACGCACTCCAGGACCAAAGATCTGAAAGAAGTTACAGGAAGAGCTGATATCCTTGTAGTTGCCATTGGCAAACCGAAATTCATCACAGCAGACTATGTGAAAGAAGGTGCGGTAGTTATTGACGTAGGTATGCACCGTAACGAAGAAAACAAGTTATGTGGTGATGTGGACTTTGATGATATAAAAGATAAAGTATCAGCAATTACTCCGGTGCCAGGTGGAGTCGGTCCTATGACAATCGCTATGCTGATGTACAATTGTGTAGAAGCAGCGAAGGGTCAGGAGGTAGAGTAGAACATGAGATGTAGACGCTGTGGCGCAGAGATGCCGGAGGGCGCGCTTAGATGTGAAGAATGTGGGGCAGAGATACGCATTGTACCGGATTACAATCCTTTAGACGATGTGCTTGCTGCACAGGTAAAAGGTGCAATCGATGGTTCTGACACACCACTTGATGACTATGATTATCAGACAAGCACGATACCGACAGCGAGAAGAAATTCCGGTACACGTGGAGGTCAGTCTTCTCGCAGGACTTCATCCGGTCAGCGTAGGACTTCGTCCGGACAACGTCGACCTAAAAGAGAGGACAGATCCAGAAGACAACTTACTCCGCAGGAAGAACGCAGGAGACGTGTTGCCAGGAAAAAAGCTCTGAAGAAGAAAAAGAGAAAAAGAGCGCTGCTTCTTACCGGTATTTTTCTTGTGATTCTTGTGATCGCTGGATTGATCATGTATCAGTTTTCGTATAATGGTTATGTGAAGAAAGGTTATAAAGCACTGAGCAGTAAAGATTATACGGAAGCGGAAACACAGTTTAAGAAAGCTATTAAGAAGAAGCCTAAGAAAGCAGAAGCATATGAGGGATTGTCTGAACTGTATATTGAGCAGAATGAGAGTGACAAGGCGGAAGAGATCCTGTTAAGTGCGGTAGATAAATATTCGGATAGTGTTGATGTATATAAGGCATGTTTTAAATTCTATGAAGATACTAAGAATCAGGGCGAAATTCCGTTAATATTAGACGGGGCTAAGTCCAGTGTGGCTGATCAGCTTACGGAATACGCGTCAGATTCACCAGAATTCAGCCTGGATGACAGTGAAAGTTTTGACGATGTTCAGCAGCTTTCATTGACTACAACGGAGAAGAATATCTATTATACCGATGATGGAAGTGATCCATTTTCATCTAAAACTCGTATCAAATACGAAAAACCAATTCAGATCTCTGAGGGTGAGACAGAAATCAAAGCAGTATCTGTCAATGCGAACGGCATTCCAAGTCTTACCGTAAGTAAGACTTATGAAGTAGAACTGCCAATCGAAGATGCACCTGCCGTATCTCCGTCTACCGGTCAGTATGATACCGATACAAAGATCAGTATTGTTGTGCCGGACGGCTATACAGCTTATTATACAACAGATGGATCTACCCCAGATGAAGATTCAGAAGAATATACAGATCCGATTTCCATGCCGGAAGGAACTACTATTTTCAAAGCGGTTCTTGTGAATGGAAAAGGACGTTTGAGTGGTGTTACTACTCGTAATTACGAACGGACTGAATAGAATAATATCCAATGCAATATAAACGGATTGTGCGTAAAAAAGTACAATCCGTTATTTATTTAACTATTGTGTTAAATAAATAACGGTCGTATAATGTGAATGTAAAAAAGTAATCCATTATACAAAGGAGCGATTAATTATGAGCAGATTTACATTACCTAGAGACGTATACCATGGAATGGGTTGCCTGGAGGAGCTTAAGAACCTAAAAGGTAAAAAAGCAATTCTTGTAGTTGGCGGAGGTTCTATGAGAAGACAGGGATTTCTTGACAAAGCAGTCGATTATCTGAAAGATGCCGGAATGGAAGTTGAACTTTTTGAAGGTGTAGAACCTGATCCGTCTGTTGAGACAGTTATGAAAGGTGCCGAAGCAATGCGTAAGTTCCAACCAGACTGGATCGTAGCAATGGGTGGTGGATCACCGATTGATGCAGCCAAAGCTATGTGGGCTTTCTATGAGTATCCGGATACCACATTTGAAGCACTTTGTATTCCGTTTAATTTCCCGGAACTGCGTCAGAAAGCAAAATTCTGTGCAATTCCTTCTACATCTGGTACAGCTACAGAGGTTACGGCATTCTCTGTAATTACAAATTATGAGACCGGAGTAAAATATCCGCTGGCTGACTTTAATATTACACCTGATGTGGCAATTGTTGACCCGGAACTGGTTATGGGACTTCCAATCAAACAGGTTGCTTATACCGGAATGGATGCATTGACACATGCGATTGAAGCGTATGTATCTACACTGAATTGTCCATTCACAGATCCGCTTGCATTGCAGGCAATCGAGATGGTTCTTGATTATCTGCCGGCATCCTATAAATGTGACAAGGTAGCGAGAGAACAAATGCATTACGCACAGTGTCTTGCAGGTATGGCATTCTCTAACGCTTTACTTGGCATTGTTCATTCTATGGCGCACAAGACGGGTGCTGCATTCTCTACCGGACATATTCCGCATGGATGTGCCAATGCGATTTATTTGCCATATGTTATAAAATACAACGCCAAGGATCCGATAGCCGCTAAGCGTTATGCCGAGATCGCACGTAGAATGGGACTGGCAGGAATATCTGAAAAAGCATTGATCAACAGTCTGTGTGAGAAGATTGATGAGTTCAATGTAAAACTCAATATTCCAAAGACTTTGAAAGAATTTGGAATCAATGAGGATGAATTTAAAGAAAAGATTGATAAGATTGCAGAGCTTGCAGTCGGTGATGCATGTACAGGATCTAATCCAAGAACTATCGATCCGGAGACAATGAAAAAACTGTTTGAGTGTACATATTATGGTACAGAAGTAGACTTCTAAATTTCAGAAATTCAGGAAAGCAGATTCTGTAAATTCAGGCAATTTCAGGGAATCTGCTTTTCTTTTGTAAACTTTCCTTGAAATTTTCAGATGTATACATTATCATTATTAGTAAAATCAATAGACAGGAGGAAACAAGATGTACAAGATACAGAAAGCCGAGAAGCTGAACGAGAATATCTATCTGATGGTCGTAGAAGCTCCTCGTGTGGCAAGACATTGCGAGCCTGGACAGTTCGTTATTGTAAAAATAGATGAGACAGGAGAACGTATCCCGCTGACAATCTGCGATTATGACAGAGAAGCAGGCACGATTACTATCGTATTCCAGCCGGTTGGCGCATCTACAAGAAAATTTGCTGAATTAAAAGAAGGAGATGCGTTCCGTGATTTTACCGGACCACTTGGCTGTCCTTCTGAATTTGTAAAAGAAGATATTGAGAGCTTGAAAAAGAAGAAGATCCTGTTTGTAGGCGGTGGTGTAGGTGCTGCACCGGTATATCCGCAGGTAAAATGGCTGAAAGAACACGGTATTGATGCTGATGTTATCATCGGTTCCAAGAATAAGGATCTGTTGATCCTGGAGGATGAGATGCGTGCGGTATCCGGTAATTACTATCCATGTACAGATGACGGTTCTTACGGACATGCCGGAATGGTTACCACTATGGTGGAGGAACTGGTAGAGCAGGGTAATCATTACGATGTCTGTATCGCTATCGGACCGATGATCATGATGAAATTTGTATGTCTCCTGACGAAAAAGCTTGCAATCCCGACTGTTGTTAGCATGAACCCGATCATGGTAGACGGTACCGGTATGTGTGGTGCCTGTCGTCTCCTGGTAGGCGATGAAGTGAAATTCGCCTGCGTGGATGGACCGGAATTTGACGGACATCTGGTAGACTTTGATAATGCCATGAAGAGACAGCAGATGTATAAGACGCAGGAAGGTCGTGCTTTACTGAAGCTGCAGGAGGGTGATACTCACCATGGCGGATGCGGTAATTGCGGAGGTGACAACTAATGGCTGATATGTTAAAGAGAATTCCTGTCAGAGAACAGGATGCAAAAGTACGTGCAACTAATTTTGAAGAAGTATGTTATGGATATAATAAAGAAGAGGCAATGGAAGAAGCAACCAGATGTCTGAACTGCAAAAATGCTAGATGTATCCAGGGATGTCCGGTATCAATCAATATTCCCGGATTTATATCCAAAGTAAAAGAGGGCGATATTGAAGGTGCTTATCAGGTGATCGGTGAGTCTTCTGCATTGCCGGCAATCTGTGGTCGTGTATGTCCTCAGGAATCACAGTGCGAATGCAAATGTATCCGCGGCATTAAAGGTGATGCTGTATCTATTGGTAAGCTGGAGCGTTTTGTGGCAGATTATGCACTGGAGCATGATATCAAGCCTAAGAAAGCAGAGAAGACAAATGGTCATAAGGTGGCTGTGATCGGTTCCGGTCCGTCTGGACTCACCTGTGCCGGTGATCTTGCAAAACTTGGATATGAAGTAACTGTATTTGAAGCGCTTCACGAACTGGGTGGAGTACTGGTATATGGTATCCCGGAATTCCGTCTTCCAAAAGAAAAAGTTGTTAAGAAAGAGATTGAAAAGGTTAAAGAGCTTGGTGTTAAATTTGAGACCAATGTAGTGATTGGTAAATCAACTACAATTGATCAGCTGATGGAAGAGGAAAACTTCGAAGCTGTATTTATTGGATCAGGTGCAGGTCTTCCGATGTTTATGGGAATTCCTGGCGAGACAGCGAATGGAGTATTCTCCGCAAATGAGTATCTGACCAGAAGTAATCTGATGAAAGCTTTTGATAATAATTATGACACACCAATTGCAGCTGGTAAGAAAGTAGCTGTAGTCGGCGGTGGTAACGTAGCGATGGATGCAGCCAGGACAGCGCTTCGTCTTGGCGCAAATGTACATATTGTATATCGTCGAAGTGAAGCAGAGCTTCCGGCAAGAGCAGAAGAAGTCCATCATGCAAAAGAAGAAGGCATTATCTTCAATCTGTTGACCAATCCGGTAGAGATCCTTACCGATGATAACGGATGGGTAAAAGGCATGAAAGTAATCAAAATGGAACTTGGTGAACCAGATGCATCTGGCAGAAGACGTCCGGTACCGATCGAAGGATCTGAGTACGAGATTGAACTGGATACAGTTATCATGGCACTTGGTACTTCTCCAAACCCATTGATCGCATCTACAACGGAGGGACTTGAGACCAACCGAAGAAGATGTATTGTAGCTGAAGAAGAAAATGGACAGACATCCAAGGCTGCCGTATTCGCAGGCGGCGATGCTGTGACCGGAGCAGCTACAGTTATCCTTGCTATGGGTGCCGGAAAAGCCGGCGCGAAGGGTATTCATGAATATCTGTCACAGAAATAAAACAAACTAAATACTGAAAGATTACGATGATTTTGAGGAGATTATAGAAATATAGTCTCCTTATTTGTTTCTTGAAATAATATTTTAGATTTTGTCATATATTTGTAGTTTACAACTGTCTTGTCACATGTTGATACATGTGCTATAATTGTCAACAGTGTAGCTGTAAACAGGAGGAAACTGAGATGAATATTACAGACGAGATCAAGAAATTAAAAAAAGAAAAAGATGCAGTCATCCTTGCACATTACTATGTGAGACCGGAAGTGCAGGACATCGCAGACTATATAGGAGATTCTTTTTATCTGAGCCGTGTGGCTACAGAACTTACCGCTAAGACAATCGTATTCTGCGGAGTATCCTTTATGGGAGAGAGTGCAAAGATTCTCAATCCAGAGAAAACGGTGCTTATGCCAGATCTGCAGGCCGATTGTTCGATGGCTCATATGGCAGATATTGATCGTATTAAAAAAGTGCGTGAGACTTACGAAGATGTGGCAGTTGTCTGCTACATCAATTCCACAGCTGAATTAAAGGAGTATTCAGATGTGTGCGTGACATCTGCGAATGCAGTTAAGATTGTAAAGAAACTGCCAAACAAGAATATATACTTTATTCCTGACAGGAATCTGGCTCATTACATAGCAGATCAGGTTCCGGAGAAGCATTTTATCTTCAACGAGGGATTCTGTCCAACCCATGAACGCATGGAAGCAGACGAGGTGCTGAAGGCAAAAGATGAACATCCGGATGCACTGGTGCTTGCGCATCCAGAATGCAGACAGGAGATTTTAGCAATTGCTGATTATATCGGAAGTACATCCGGCATTATTAATTATGCGACGGACAGTGACCGTCAGGAGTTTATTATCTGTACTGAAGAAGGAGTACATTACAAACTGACACAGAACAATCCGGATAAACAATTTTACTATCCGGAGACGGTACCTGTATGTCCGAACATGAAGAAAAACACGTTGGAAAAAGTATTACATGTACTGAAGACAGGCGACAATCAGGTGCATGTAACAGATAGTCTGCGTGAGAATTCCAAGAAACCTCTGGAGCGCATGCTAGAGCTTGGCAAGTAAGGAGATGTATGAAGATGAAATATAATACAGATACAGTCATTGTGGGAACAGGTGTCAGCGGATGTTTTGCGGCACTGAATCTTCCGGAAGATATGAAGATTCTGCTGATCACAAAGTCAGATTTGGAAAGCAGTGATTCTTTCCTGGCACAGGGAGGTATCTGTGTCCTGCGGGATAATCAGGATTATGACAGTTATTTTGAAGATACCATGAGAGCCGGGCATTATGAGAACCGTAAGGAGTCCGTAGATATTATGATCCGGAGTTCACAGGAGATTATTCGAGATCTGATCGGATATGGTGTAGAATTTGCACAGAAGGATGGCAAGCTTCTATTTACAAGAGAAGGAGCACATTCCAGACCACGTATCTTGTTTCATGAAGATATTACTGGTAAAGAAATCACCACAAAGTTATTACATCAGGTGAAGAGACGTAAAAATATTACGATTCTGGAATATACGACCATGAAGGATATTCTGGAAGATGCAGATGGATGTGAAGGAATTGTTGCTGAGACAAAAGACGGAGAAGAACTTATAATCCATGCGGAGCATACCATTTTTGCCAGCGGCGGTATCGGAGGATGTTATGAGCATTCGACAAATTTTCCGCATTTGACAGGAGATGCAATCGAGATTTCTAAAAAACATCATATTAAACTGGAACATCTGGATTATGTACAGATACATCCGACAACACTGTATACGGAAAAACCGGGAAGAAGTTTCCTGATCTCTGAGTCAGTCCGTGGCGAGGGTGCACTCCTGTATGATAAGAATGGTGAGCGTTTTGTGGATGAACTGCTGCCAAGAGATGTAGTTACCAAAGCCATCCAGAAACAGATGGAAAAGGATCATACTTCTCATGTATGGCTTTCTCTGGAGCATATTGACAAAGAGATCATCATGAAACATTTTCCGAATATCTATGAACGTTGTCTGGAAGAAGGATATGATGTAACAAAAGAATGGATTCCTGTAGTCCCTGCGCAGCATTATTTTATGGGCGGCATCTGGGTAGATAAAGACAGTCATACGTCTATGAACCATCTTTTTGCAGTCGGAGAGACCAGCTGTAATGGTGTCCATGGAGCCAACCGGCTTGCCAGTAACTCCCTTCTGGAGAGTCTGGTATTTGCCAAACGTGCTGCAGAAAAGATTAAGTCTGAGAGAAATGAGGAAATAACAGTATGAACGAAATAACAATGCGTTTGCAGGCAGATCATCTGATTCTGGAAGCATTAAAAGAAGATATATCCAGTGAAGATGTGACTACTAATTCAGTTATGAAAGAATATGTAAAGGGTGAAGTGCAGCTGATATGTAAGCAGAATGGTATTATTTCAGGTCTGGAAGTATTTAAACGTGTCTTTGAATTATTGGATGAAAGGACAGGAGTGACCTTCTATTGTAAAGATGGGGATGCTGTTGAAGAAGGACAACTTATGGGAATTGTCACAGGAGATATCCGGGTACTTTTATCCGGAGAACGTGTGGCACTGAACTATCTCCAGAGAATGAGTGGCATTGCAACCTATACACATTCCGTAGCAAAGCTTTTGGAAGGTACAAAGATCAAGCTTCTGGATACCCGCAAGACGACACCGAATATGCGCATATTCGAAAAATATGCAGTGCGTACGGGAGGCGGATATAATCATCGGTACAATCTGTCAGATGGTGTGCTTCTGAAAGATAATCATATTGGAGCTGCCGGAAATGTAACAAAGGCAGTGCAGATGGCAAAGGACTATGCTCCATTTGTACGAAAGATTGAGATTGAGGTAGAGAATCTTGCCATGGTAAAAGAAGCGGTAGAAGCCGGTGCCGATATTATCATGCTTGACAATATGGATACGGATACCATGAAAGAAGCGATCCGAATGATTGGTGGACGTGCAGAGACAGAATGTTCCGGTAATGTGACAAAAGAGAATATCGCAAGACTTACGGAACTTGGCGTAGATTATATTTCCAGCGGAGCACTGACTCACTCTGCACCAATTCTTGATATTTCACTGAAGAATTTGCATGCAGTATAAATTATATTGTCTGTAAAAGGCTGCGTATTATTGCGCAGTCTTTTTTGTCTGCAACGATTTAAAGTGTTTGCTTATCTTCACTTCTGATGCTATGATAATATACTGTATCGCTAAAAATATGAGAATGGAGAATTCGATGAAAATAACACTGATAACTGTAGGGATGATTAAAGAAAAATATCTGAAAGATGCGATTGCAGAATATAGCAAGCGTCTGAGTCGTTACTGCAAACTGGAGATTGTGGAAGTGGCAGATGAAAAGACACCAGATAACGCAAGTGACACCGTAGAAGATGCCATCCGGGACAAAGAAGGCGAACGGATCCTGAAGTATATAAAGGAAGATGCTTATGTGATCACACTGGAAATAGCCGGGAAAATGCTGACTTCTGAGGAGATGGCAGAAAAGATTGAGAAACTTGGCGTGCAGGGAACCAGCCATATTATATTTATCATTGGTGGATCCATTGGTCTTGGCAGGGAAATATTAAAGAGATCGGATTATGCACTGAGCTTTTCAAAGATGACATTTCCACATCAGTTAATGCGCGTCATTCTTCTGGAACAGATTTACCGTAGCTATCGGATCATAAATCACGAACCATATCACAAATAAGATCCATATATAAACAGTCCTTGCAAAACAAAATTTACAAAGGAGCATAAGGAAGTAACATGAGTGAAAATAAAGATTTCCTGGAAAAGGAACCAATAGGAAAATTATTGTTGAAGCTTGCACTGCCAACCCTGGCAGCACAGTTTATTAATATGTTATATAACATCGTAGACCGTATTTATATTGGACATATTCCGGGCATCGGAGCCTCAGCACTGACAGGTGTCGGCGTATGTATGCCTTTGATTCTGATCGTATCAGCATTTGCGGCGCTGGTAGGATACGGTGGAGCACCCAGGGCATCTATCTATATGGGAAAGAAAGAACAGCATACAGCAGAACAGATTCTTGGTAACTGTTTTGCGTTGCAGATCATTGTATCATTGATCCTTACAGCAATTCTCTTGAAATGGAATCGGGGCCTTTTACTTGCGTTTGGCGCAAGCGAGAATACCATCGGATATGCTTCCAGCTATATGAATATTTATGCGATCGGAACGATATTTGTGGAACTGACTCTGGGCATGAATGCATTTATTACCGCACAGGGATTTGCAAAGACAGGTATGTATTCTGTATTAATCGGAGCTGTAAGTAATATCATTCTGGATCCGATCTTTATCTTTGGACTGCATATGGATGTACGGGGAGCAGCACTTGCAACGATCATTTCGCAGGCACTGTCTTGTATCTGGGTGGTTGCATTCTTATGTGGCAGGAAGAGTTTTATCCGTATACGAAAAGAGAACTTGCGTCTGATACCTGGGATTATTTTGCCTTGTCTGGCACTTGGACTCGCAACCTTTATCATGCAGGCGAGTGAAAGCGTTATTTCCATCTGCTTCAATTCTTCGCTGCAACGATATGGCGGGGACATTGCAGTAGGAGCTATGACGATTCTTACAAGTGTTATGCAGTTTGCAATGCTTCCGCTACAGGGATTGTCTCAGGGAGCACAGCCGATCATCAGTTACAATTATGGGGCATCCAATGCTGAAAGAGTCAAAGCTGCCTTCTGGCTGCTTTTAAAAATCAATATGATCTATGCAACAGTACTCTGGGCATTGGTAATGCTGATACCGGGTGTGTTTGCCGGAATTTTCACATCCAATGCTGAATTAATTGAATTCACGATTCCGGCACTTCGCATCTATATGGCGGTTATGTTCCTGTTCGGGATTCAGATATCCTGCCAGATTACGTTTAATTCACTGGGAAAGGCACTGGAATCCATTATTGTTGCAGTTGTGCGTAAGTTCGTTCTTCTGATCCCATTAATCTATATCGTTCCAATGATATGGAACTCTGACCGGACTATGGCAGTCTATATGGCTGAACCAATCGCAGATTTCTTTGCAATTACATTTACGGTACTGTTATTTCGGGTGCGTTTCAGGGATGCACTGAAGAAGATACAGAAACCGACAGGAAAATAAATGCGACTGTCTTGCATTTTCCCGAAAGAGGCAGTATGATGTAAGAAATTGTGAATCGAAGGAGGCTGTATCAGCATGAAGAAGATAACAGAAGATATATATTACGCAGGCGTCAATGACCATCAGGTGGATCTGTTTGAAGGACAGTTTGCAGTACCGAATGGTATGGCATATAATTCTTATGTAATTATGGACGAGAAGATTGCGGTAATGGATACGGTAGATGTGAATTTTGGTGAGGAATGGCTTGCTAACGTAGCAGAAATACTCGGAGACAGAAAGCCGGATTATCTGGTAGTTCAGCATATGGAACCGGATCATTCTGCGAATATCACAAAATTTGTCGAAGCATATCCAGAGGCTAAGGTTGTAGGTAATGCCAAGACATTTCAGATGATTGAGAATTTCTTTGGCTTAAATCTTGCAGACAAACAGGAAGTTGTGACGAATAACGGTACACTCTCACTTGGAAGTCATGAGCTTACATTTGTATTTGCACCAATGGTACACTGGCCAGAAGTTATGGTCACATACGACAGCAAGGATAAGATTCTCTTTTCAGCAGACGCCTTTGGTAAATTTGGTGCGCTGGATGTAGAAGAAGACTGGGCATGTGAAGCAAGAAGATATTACTTCGGAATCGTTGGAAAGTATGGCGCGCAGGTGCAAGCTCTGTTAAAGAAGGCAGTCACTCTTGATATTGAAAAGATCTGTCCACTGCACGGACCGATACTGACAGAAAATCTTGGTTATTATCTGGATCTTTACCAGACGTGGTCATCTTACGGTGTAGAGACAGAAGGCGTTATGATTGCTTATGCATCTGTCTATGGCAATACGAAGAAAGCAGCTGAACTTCTTGGCGAAGAGCTGAAGGCCAATGGATGCCCACGTGTAGTAGTTGCTGATCTTGCAAGAGAAGATATGGCAGAGTGTATCGAAGATGCATTTCGCCATGGTAAGCTGGTACTTGCAACCATTACTTATAATGGTGGAGTTTTTCCATTTATGCAGACATTTATTGATGGGCTGAAAGAGCGTAACTTCCAGAACCGTACAATAGGTATCATTGAGAATGGTTCCTGGGCTCCGGTTGCAGCCAAGAATATTAAGTCTATGATGGAAGGCTGTAAGAATCTTACCTGGACGGAGACAGCCGTAACTATTAAGTCAGGTGTAAAAGAGGAGACAAAAGCACAGATCAAAGCTCTCGCAGATGAGTTGTGGAGCAAATAATACAGCTTCAAAATGATATATTTGAATAGTCGGAGAAAGCCATGCATAGGATATTACAAAACTATGTGTGGCTTTATTTTATGAAAGATAAATTGATTGATCACGTATCCGATGCAGCAGAAATGCCAAAGGATGTAGCGTTAAAAGCTCCTATTTTGACGCTGACCGGGCGGACGGAACTTACGATAGAAAATTACAGGGGGATTCAGGAGTATTCGGAATTACTGATCCGCGTACAGACTGGGAGTGGTGAAGTATGCATAAAGGGTAAAAATCTGTGGATTGAATACTATACAAATCTGGAAATGCTTATACGTGGACGAATTATTGCGGTTGAATTTAAAAACTGAGGAGTGGGTATACGTGATTGAAAAGGTTATAGGTTATTTCAGGGGAAGCCTGCGCATCCGCATCTCCGGCTTTTCACCTGAAAGGTTTTTGAATGCCTGTATGCACCGGAACATCTATATCTGGAATATTCAGCCAGTTCAGGACTTCTACGAAATGAATATCAGTATCTCGGATTTTCGCATGTTAAAACCGATTTTAAAAAAGACAGGAGTTCGTGCTGTGATTATAAAACGGTATGGATTCCCTTTTTTTCTGTTTCAGCACAGGAAAAGAAAAGTGCTCTTTGGTGGAGCGGTATGCGCGGCAGGATTTATTTATCTTATGTCCCTTTTTATCTGGGAGATTGATATTACCGGTAATCGAAGATACACGGATGAAGCCCTGGAAGAATTCCTCGCAGATTACAAGATACGACCAGGTATTCTGATATCCAGTGTAGATTGCACTGATATTGCCACATTACTGAGAAAGTCCCATGACAGAATCATCTGGGTATCGGTCTCGGTAGACGGCAGCACATTAAATGTGCGGGTAAGAGAAAATGAAGATTCCGGAGATGAAGGCACTGATTATGCAGTTATGCAGCAGGATGGAAATGATCTGGTTGCAGAACGAAGTGGTATTATAGAAAGTATGATTGTACGAAAAGGAATTCCGCTGGTAAAAAAGGGGGATACCGTTGAAAAGGGACAGATCCTTGTAAGCGGCGCAGTACCTGTGGTTGGTGACGACGGAGAGACGATAGGCTATCAGTATCAAAAGGCAGATGCAGATATCAGAGCACGGACAATTCTGGAATACGAAGACACGGAAAACGTTCAGTATCCAGAAAAGGTATATTATGATTTTCAGCAAGCAGAACCATATCTCCAGATTGGAAATCTGTATCTTAACAGCGGAAAATCGGATAAAATATCAGATCAGGCGGAAATCTACACCCTGGAAAAGAACTTTTCTCTTGGAGAACATTTTTCGATTCCTGTACGGATTGGGAGTCGGATTGGCCGGTATTACTATATAGAGCAAAAAAAACATACCGGGAAAGGACTACAAAAGATACTTAGCATGAACTATCAGCATTTTACAGAGACTCTGGGGAAAAAAAGGGTAGAAATTATCTCGAATGATGTTAAAATATACACAGGGCGCGTTTGCGCCAGGGCTTTCGGACAGCTTACGGTTATTACTGATATAGCAGTTCCTCAGCCGATCAGTATTATGGAGGATAACACAGATGGGGATGATTGAAACAACAGTAGATATTCCTGCTGAGCATCAGGCAAATGTATTCGGACAATTTGATGCATTTGCAAAGAAAATAGAACGAACATTGCACGTGACTCTGATTGCCAGAGATGACACTGTGAAGATTCTGGGTGAAGAGACTGTGGCACTGCAGGCGAAAAGTGTACTGGAACAGCTTACGGCGCTTGCAAGACGTGGCAATCAGATTCAGGAACAGAACGTGAATTACACACTGGCACTTTCTATGGAACAGAGCGAAGGTAAAGTACTTGAGATTGATGATGACATTATCTGTCATACATTGCAGGGGAAACCTATCAAGCCTAAGACATTGGGACAGAAGAAATATGTAGATGCGATCCGGAAACAGATGATCGTATTTGGGCTTGGACCTGCCGGAACAGGTAAAACATATCTTGCAATGGCGATGGCCATTACTGCATTTAAGAATAATGAAGTAGGGAGGATCATTCTGACAAGACCAGCGATTGAAGCGGGAGAGAAGCTTGGTTTCCTGCCGGGTGATCTGCAGAGTAAGATTGATCCGTATCTGCGCCCATTGTATGATGCACTGTATCAGATCATGGGAGCGGAAAGTTTTCTTAAGAATTCAGAAAAAGGTCTGATCGAGGTGGCGCCTCTTGCATACATGCGAGGCCGTACACTTGACAATGCCTTTATTATCCTGGATGAAGCACAGAATACTACACCTGCGCAGATGAAGATGTTTCTGACGCGTATTGGATTTGGCTCTAAGGTAGTTATTACCGGAGATTCGACGCAGAAGGATCTTCCGGCAGGTCAGACTTCCGGATTAGATGTGGCCATTAATGTTGTCAAAAAGATTGAAGAGATCTCGGTATGCAAGCTTACCAGCAAGGATGTAGTTAGACATCCACTGGTACAGCAGATTGTAAAGGCATACGAAGATTATGAGTCAAAGAAGTCGCGTGGCAGAGAACACGGTAAGAGGAGAAATTAATATGACATTAAACTATGAAGAAGAAGGCGAGGTAAAGCTTCCGGTCGACTGTGAGGGCCTTGCAAAAGAAGTGATTGAAGCAGCACTTGATTATGCGGAATGTCCTTATGAGGCAGAGGTGAATCTGTTGTTGACTACGGATGAAGAGATTCATCAGATGAACAAAGAACACAGAGGTATTGATCGTCCGACAGATGTACTTTCTTTTCCGATGGTTGAATACGAAGAAGCAGGACAATTTGATTTTCTGGAAGATCAGTATGACTGTTTTCATCCGGAGACCGGAGAACTGCTGCTTGGGGATATTGTGATCTCTAAAGACAGAGTAATCGCTCAGGCAGAAGAGTACGGACATGAAATAAAACGAGAATATGCTTTCCTAATTGCTCATTCTATGTTACACTTATTCGGTTATGACCATATGGAAGAGGAAGAACGTAAGACGATGGAACGTATGCAGAATGAGATTCTAAATGCACTGAATATCGTTCGTTAGAGGAAAAGATTATGTCAAAGAAAAAAGAAAACAGCTTTCTGATGCAGGGCGCTATCCTCGCTGCCACTGCATTAATTACAAAAATTATCGGACTTGCTTATCGTATTCCGGTGACTAATATTATGGGAGCCGAAGGAAATGGATACTACGGAATGGTATTTCAAGTATACAATCTGGCACTGATGTTAACTTCTTACAGTCTGCCGACTGCCGTATCCAAATTGGTATCTGCAAGAGTGGCTACCGGACAGTACCGCAATGCATACCGCGTTTTTCGTGGAGCAATGACATTTGCGATCATAGCAGGTGGTATTGTTACTGCAATCGTATTCTTTGGAGCAGGATTCATTGCGACAGATATTATGAAGATGGATCTGTCCGTCTATGCACTCCGTGTACTGGCACCATGTATTCTGGTTGTTGCATTTCTTGGTGTATTCCGTGGGTTCTTCCAGGGCTTCGGAACCATGATCCCTACGGCGGTATCACAGACTGTAGAGCAGATCATCAATGCGATCGTAAGTATTGTTGGCGCATACATGTTATTAAAGGTTGGACAGAATTCCGTATCAGGAGCAGACAAGAAATCTTATGGAGCAGCTTACGCAGCAGCAGGTGCAACATTGGGAACGGTTGCCGGTGCACTGGCTGCCCTGGTATTTTTGATTCTTTTATTCTGTGTCTTTAGAAAAGGCTTCAAAAAGCAAATGAAACATGATACAGAACATCGTACCGAGAGTGGTAAACATATTGCGAAGGTACTGCTTTTTACGATTGCACCGGTTATTTTAAGCGCTACCGTATACAATATCAGTAACCTGTTAGATCAGGCGGTATTTACAAATGCTATGGCAGCGCAGGGAATGCCGAAAAAAGAATACACTGAACTTCTTGGTATGTTCAGCGGACAGTATGATACGATCACCAATATTCCGCTGAGTGTTGCAAGTGCATTGGCGGCATCCTTTATGCCAAGTCTTGTGGCTACGATTCAGACAGGAAGCCGTAAAGAAATACATAATAAGATTGATCTGGTCAGCCGATTTAATATGATCATTGCGATTCCATGCGCAGCAGCATTTATTACACTTGGCAAACCGATCCTGGATCTGTTGTATTTTACGCAGGATAATACAATTCCGGCAATGCTGCTTAAGATTGGTGGAATTTCGGTTGTATTTTTCTGCCTGTCTACTGTGACCAATGCAGCACTTCAGGGTATGGATCATATGTCACAGCCTGTTAAGAATGCAGCAATTTCGCTGGTAATCCATCTGGTTGCACTGTACATTATGCTGGTAGCATTTCATTGGAATATTTATTCTATTGTCGCAAGTAAGATTATTTTTGCAGCTGCGATCTGTGTTTTGAATGACAGAGATCTCAGGAAATGCAGCGGCTATGTACAGGAATACCGTAAGACATTTATTATCCCTGGTATATCGGCAATTATTATGAGTATTGTGGCACTTGGTGTTCATCTGGTGTTTGAGTTATTTGTAGGACCTCATATTGCGACTGTGATTGCGGTACTTGTGGCAATTGCGGTATACTTTGTGGCATTGATTTTATTGAAGGGTGTTACAGAAGCGGAAATTAAGACATTACCGATGGGTACAAAGATTGTTGGTCTTTTCAAAAAGCTGCATTTGCTTCGATAGGATATTGCATTAGATAATCGAAAGGTGATTGTATAAATACAGAGCGGATAACCGATACTATACTAAAAAAGGAGATTTCCTATGAATAGTAAAAAGTATAGTATCTGGTTTCTGACTGTATCACTGGTCATCATTGTTCTGCTTGCCGGAGCATATCAGTTAAGTTATTATGCTGCGGTAGACCGTCAAAAAGAGGAGATAGAATCTGAGCTGAAGAAGAATCCTGTTCAGACGACGGAGGGCAGCGCTGAGAAAAATGCTGGCTATTACTTAATGCAGAGGGAAGGGTTTGTGATTGTCTGTCTGCAGGATAAAAAAACAGTATATGAATATACAAGTATTGAAGTAACCGAACTTCCGGTTACACTTCAAAATGAAATTAAGAATGGTAAATACGTGGAAAGTCTGCAGGAATTATATGGCTTTCTGGAAAATTACAGTAGTTAGATAAAATAAGATAACTTAAAACAGTTAATCTGGAAAGGATTGTTACAATGGATAAATCTAGAATTGATCGAATCAATGAGTTATACCGTAAGTCAAAAGCAGAAGGTCTGTCAGAAGTTGAGAAGATGGAACAGCAGATTCTTCGAAAAGAATATATCGATGCGATAAAACGCAACCTTAGCTCGCAGTTGGATAATATTTCGATCCAGGAAAAGGATGGTAGTATTACCGATCTTGGTAAAAAACACGGACATAAGAAAGGAAATTAAGGATGAACAATCTGCCCAAAGATCCGATGCTGCTGTTAAGTGTTGTGAACACTAAGCTTCGGGATTTTTACGACTCACTGGATGCTTTCTGTGAGGATCTTGGAGTCAATAAGGAAGAATTAATCGAAACACTGAAAGGAATAGATTATGAATACGATGAAACCAGACATCAGTTTGTCTGAGCAGATTCCGGTAACAGAACCGGAGCGTCAGTACTATTACATAGAAAAAGCGAAAGAATACGTAAAGAACCTGGAAGCACAGATCGGTCATCAGCCGACGTTCTGTGTGGTAACCTTTGGGTGTCAGATGAATGCCAGAGATTCAGAAAAACTGGTAGGTATCCTTCGTAAGATCGGATATGCGGAAGAGGAAAAAGAAGAGAATGCGGATTTTGTAATCTACAATACCTGTACTGTCCGCGAAAATGCAAATATGAGAGTCTATGGGCGTCTGGGACAGTTAAACCGTGTCAAGAAAAAACGTCCACATATGATGATCGGTCTCTGCGGCTGTATGATGCAGGAACCGGAAGTTGTAGAGAAGTTAAAAAAGAGTTATCGGTTTGTGGATTTGATTTTTGGAACCCATAATATCTATAAATTTGCAGAGTTAATTACCACTCGTTTCGAGTCAGACCGTATGGTCATTGATATCTGGAAAGATACCGATAAGATTGTAGAAGATCTGCCAAGTGAACGAAAGTTCCATTTCAAATCCGGTGTTAATATTATGTTCGGCTGCAATAATTTCTGTAGCTACTGTATTGTGCCGTACGTAAGAGGGCGAGAGCGGAGCCGTGATCCGAAAGCAATTGTGCGTGAGATTGAACGTCTTGTGGCAGATGGTGTAGTGGAAATCATGCTGCTTGGTCAGAATGTCAATTCCTATGGCAAGAATCTGGACGAGCCAATGTCATTTGCCGAACTTCTGCAGGAAATTGAAAAAATTGAAGGACTGGAGCGCATTCGTTTCATGACTTCTCATCCTAAGGATCTATCTGATGAACTGATCGAAGTTATGAAGAATTCCAAGAAAATCTGTAAGCATCTTCATTTACCGGTGCAGTCCGGAAGCACAGAGATTCTGAAGAAAATGAACCGTCGTTATACAAAGGAGCAGTATCTTGACCTGGTAGAACGGATTAAAACTGCGATTCCGGATATCTCACTTACTACGGACATTATAGTAGGATTCCCGGGAGAGACAGAAGAAGATTTTGAGGATACCATGGATATTGTGAAAAAGGTACGATACGACAGTGCATTTACATTTATTTATTCCAAACGTACCGGAACACCGGCTGCTGTTATGGAGAATCAGGTTCCGGATGATGTGGTTCACGAACGTTTTGATCGACTCCTTGCGGAAGTACAGAAGATCTCAGCAGAAGTATGCTCCGTACACGAAGGTAAGACGGTATCTGTTCTGGTAGAATCTGTGAATGATCACGACGACACACTGGTTACCGGAAGAATGAGTAATAATCTGCTGGTTCATTTCCCAGGAGAAGCTGATTTAATCGGTAAGATTGTAGAAGTGCATCTGGATGAATGTAAGGGATTCTATTACCTTGGTACACGAGCTTAAATTAAATTTATACTATTTAAAGCAGCTTGTAGATGCTGCAAATGGTGGAATCTGCCACCTGTAATTATAAATATTTTGAACTTAAAACGCTCACACTATGTGGTAAGAAACATAGTGAGGGCGTTTTTATGATGCGGAAAATCAGTAAATATTTATTTTTCTGGGCACTTGGCGGTGCTCTGTATTATACATTTGAAATACTGTTCCGTGGATTTTCCCACTGGTCTATGTATGTGCTTGGTGGTATCTGTTTTGTGTTTTTTTATATTCAGGGAGAGAGCATGGGATGGCAGGAACCTGTCTGGAAACAGACGCTTCGCTGTACCGTATTTGTAACGGCAGGGGAATTCATTACAGGAATCATCGTAAATAAGTGGCTGCATTACAGTGTCTGGGATTACAGCCAGATGCCGTTACAGGTATTTGGACAGATCTGTGTACCTTTTATGATTATTTTTTCAGGTCTAAGTGTACTTGGAATTTTTCTCAGTGGCTATCTTGCATTTTATCTTTACAAAGAAGTTAAGCCGTCGTATCATATTCTATAACTTAATGAACACAAATTGAATTTTTGTATACAATTATACAAAAATGTATTGACTTGTAAAAATCCAACTGCTAATATATAGAAAACGAACGATAGCTGGAGGTATACAAAATGTTAAAAGGATTTAAGAATGCTGCAGAGCTTGATTTTACTATTGATGAGAACAAAGTAAAAATGGAAGAAGCTTTTCAGCTTGTTGAAAAGGAAAAAGGATCTGTATTTCCACTGATTATTAACGGAGAGAGAATCGAGACAGAGAAAAAGATTACCTCTCTTTCACCTGCTACAAAGGAAGTGCTCGGATATGCATGTTCTTGCAGCCAGGAACTTGCTGAAAAGGCGATTCAGGGAGCGAATGAAGCATTTAAGAAATGGAGCGTTACTCCGTTAGAAGAGCGTGCACGTGCACTTAGAAAGCTTGCTAGATTAGTAGAAGAGAATCGTTATTATATCGATGCATGGAATGTAGAAGAAAGTGGAAAGAACTGGGGCGAAGCAGATGGAGAGCTGTGCGAGCTTCTGGATTTCATCAATTCATACGTGATGCATATGAACAATCTGGAAAAAGGACTGGAGCTTGTGCCTACAGATGAATATACCAAATGTATCTATATTCCAATCGGTGTAGGCGTGGCTGTTCCACCGTGGAACTTCCCGTTATCACTGATCGGTGGTATGGTTGCAGCAGCAGTTGTAACGGGTAACAGCATTGTATGTAAGCCATCATCAGATTCACCGATCGTTGCCTACAAATTCGTGGAGCTGTGCGAGAAGGCAGGAATCCCGGCAGGTGTTGTAAACTATATTCCAGGATCAGGATCAGATATCGGAGATTTCATTGTGGAGCATCCACTTACAAGATTCATTAACTTCACAGGATCTAAAGAGATCGGATGCCGTATTAATGAGCATGCCGCTAAGATTTCTAAGGGTCAGAAATGGATCAAACGTGTCGTTGCAGAAATGGGTGGAAAGAATGCAATTATCGTAGATTCCAGTGCTAACATTAAGAAAGCAGCTCAGGGAATTGCAAGTTCTGCATTTACATTCCAGGGACAGAAATGCTCTGCATGCTCAAGAGCTATCGTTATGAGCGACGTATATGATGAACTGGTAGACGCAGTTGTAGAAGAAGCTAAGAAGTTAAAAGCTGATCAGGGTGCAGGACGTGATAATGCAGCCATCGGACCGGTTATCAACCAGAATGCATACAATAACATTACTTCTTACATCGAAGTGGGACGTAAAGAAGGAACTATCGTATATGGTGGTACATACAGTGATGAGAAGGGTTACTTTGTGGATCCGACAGTCATCCGTGATATCAAGAGAGATGCAAGAATTGCAAATGAAGAAATCTTTGGACCTGTACTTGCAGTGATCAAAGTAGATTCTTTTGATGAGGCACTTGATATTGCTAATCAGACAGAATATGGTCTGACAGGTTCTGTATACAGTGAGACAAGAGAGAATATCATGAAAGCTAAAGTTCAGTTTAACGTTGGTAATCTGTACTTTAACCGTAAATCTACTGCAGCAGTTGTACTTCAGCATCCATTTGGCGGATTCAATATGTCCGGTACAGACGCCAAGACAGGAACAAGTGATTACCTTACAAACTTCTTGAATCTGAAGTCTATTACAGAAGATTTGACAGATTAATAGTGAGAATTATCGCAAAAGAGGCTATTGAAAAATAGTCTCTTTTTTCTTTTATGAATCCACAAAAGATGCTATACTAGACTATGTATGTCAAAAGATAAGTGAAAGAGGAGAATAGATGTGGCACAATTAACACCAATGATGCAGAAATATATGGAGACCAAAAAGGAGTATCCGGATTGTATTTTGTTTTACCGTCTGGGTGATTTCTATGAGATGTTTTTTGATGATGCGATTACCGCATCAAAGGAACTGGAGATCACATTAACCGGTAAAAGCTGTGGTCTGGAAGAACGTGCACCGATGTGCGGTGTCCCATACCATGCAGTAGACGGATATCTGAACCGGCTGGTTTCCAGAGGCCATAAAGTGGCAATCTGTGAGCAGGTAGAAGATCCTGCCACAGCCAAGGGACTGGTAAAGCGAGAGGTTGTCCGGGTGGTGACACCGGGAACTATTTTGAGCACCCAGAATCTGGATGAGAGTAAGAATAATTATATCATGTGCATCGTATATATCGAGGATCGATATGGGCTTTCTGTAGCAGATGTGACAACCGGAGAATATCTGGTATCGGAAGTGGAGAACAGTGAAAAGCTTTTTGATGAGATCTACAAGTTCTCTCCGGCAGAGATCATCTGTAATGAAGCATTCTATATGAGCGGTGCAAGCCTGAATGATTTGAAAGATCGTCTTGGAATTGCTATTTCAGCATTGGATGCAGCATATTTTGACGATGCACTGTGTGCACGCACGTTGAAGGAACATTTTCACGTAAGCTCTCTGGAAGCGATTGGTCTGGACGATTATAATTGCGGAATGATCGGCGCAGGTGCACTTCTGGAATATCTTTATGAGACGCAGAAGACATCCCTGAACCATATCAGCAGACTGACACGCTACGCCGTAGGCAAATATATGATCCTGGATAATTCGACCAGAAGAAATCTGGAACTCTGTGAAACATTGCGTGAAAAACAGAAGCGCGGTTCGTTGCTGTGGGTGTTGGATAAGACCAAGACGGCTATGGGTGCCAGACTTCTGCGCAAATATATCGAACAGCCGTTAATTGACCGTACCATGATTGAGGAGCGGTTAGAAGCAGTGAAAGAGCTGAAGAATAATGCAATATCCAGAGAGGAATTGCGGGAATACCTTTCTCCAATCTATGACCTGGAGCGTCTGGTCGGACGAATCTCGTATCAGTCGGCCAATCCAAGAGATCTGACGGCATTGAAGAATTCCATGGATATGCTTCCACCAATCAAATATCTGTTAGAAGATATGAAGAGTCCGCTGCTTGCCAGACTCTGTGAAGAACTGGATACACTGGAAGAACTCTGTAAACTGGTTGGAGATGCAATCTGTGATGAGCCGCCTCTCGCTATGAAAGAGGGAGGCATTATCCGAGAAGGATTTAATTCGGACGTTGATACTCTGCGCAATGCCAAAACAGAAGGTAAGGACTGGCTGACACAGCTTGAGGCAGATGAACGTGAAAAGACAGGAATTAAGAATCTCCGTGTTCGATACAACAAAGTATTTGGATACTATCTGGAAGTGACTAATTCCTACAAGGAGCTGGTACCGGATTACTATACACGTAAACAGACACTTGCCAATGCAGAACGTTATATTACACCGGAATTAAAAGAACTGGAAGACACGATCCTGGGAGCGGAAGACAAACTCTATGCGCTTGAATATGAATTATATTGTCAGGTACGTGACAGCATTGCAAAAGAGATTGTAAGAATCCAGAAGACGGCTGCTGTCGTTGCACAGATTGATGTTCTCACATCTCTGGCTCTTGTGGCAGAGCGTAATAACTATGTGTGTCCGAAGATCAATGAACGTGGTACGATTGATATTAAGGACGGTAGACATCCTGTAGTGGAGAAAATGATTCCGAATGACATGTTCATATGCAATGATACGTGTCTGGATGACCGAAAGAATCGTGTATCGATCATCACGGGTCCGAATATGGCAGGTAAATCGACCTATATGCGGCAGACAGCGCTGATTGTGTTGATGGCGCAGATCGGTTCATTTGTACCGGCTTCCAGTGCGAATATTTCTATTGTAGACCGTATCTTTACCAGAGTCGGAGCGTCCGATGACCTGGCAAGCGGTCAGAGCACCTTCATGGTGGAAATGACAGAAGTTGCCAATATTCTAAGAAATGCAACACGCAAGAGTCTGCTGATCCTGGACGAGATTGGCCGCGGTACCAGTACATTTGACGGACTATCTATTGCATGGGCTGTGGTAGAACATGTAAGCAACACCAAATTACTTGGCGCAAAGACGCTGTTTGCAACCCATTACCATGAACTGACTGAGCTGGAAGGTAAGATTGATAATGTAAATAATTACTGCATTGCCGTAAAAGAGAAAGGAGACGATATCGTATTCCTTCGCAAAATCGTAAAAGGTGGTGCAGATAAGAGTTATGGTATTCAGGTGGCCAAGCTTGCAGGAGTGCCGGAATCCGTAACAAACCGGGCAAAGGAGATTGTAGAAGAGTTGTCCCACGCAGATATTACTTCCAGAATCAAAGATATTGCAGTGGCTGGTCAGGAGACGAAACAGAAGACAAAGCGTCTGGATGAAGTGGATCTGGCGCAGATGTCATTATTTGACACTGTAAAAGATGATGATGTGCTGAAAGAGCTGAAGGAACTGGATATCAGCAATCTGACACCGATTGATGCTATGAATACACTTTATCAGTTACAGAACAAACTCAAAAACAGGTGGTAAAGCATGAGTAAAATACAGGTATTAGACCAGATTACAATTGATAAGATTGCGGCCGGCGAAGTCATTGAACGACCAGCCTCTATTGTAAAAGAGCTGGCAGAAAATGCTATCGATGCCGGTGCCGGTGCAATCGTAATAGAAATAAAAGAGGGTGGAATCTCATTTATACGCATTACAGATAATGGATGTGGTATTGCAAAAGAAGATGTATCGAATGCATTCTTGCGTCATTCTACCAGCAAAATCCGTTCCGTAGACGATCTGATGGATATTCACACATTAGGATTCCGTGGCGAAGCACTGTCAAGTATCGCTGCTGTGTCCAGAGTAGAACTGATCACCAAAACCAGAGAGAATGACTTTGGAATTACTTACCGAATTGAGGGCGGAAAAGAAATATCTATAGAAGAAACGGGTGCACCTGATGGCACTACATTTCTGGTCCGCCAACTCTTTTATAATACTCCGGCACGACGTAAATTCTTAAAAACGCCGATGACAGAAGCAAGTCATGTTGCTGATCTGGTAACCAGACTTGCCCTTTCGCATCCAGAGATATCTTTTCAGTTTATTAATAACGGACAGTCAAAGATTCATACTTCCGGCAATGGTAATCTTAAAGATGTAATCTACCATATCTATGGAAGAGATATTGCATCTCATCTTCTGGAAGTGAAAGCTGAAAATGAACATCTGAAACTAACCGGCTATATCGGAGAACCAATTGTATCCAGAGGTAATCGTAACTTTGAAAATTATTATATTAATGGCAGGTATGTAAAAAGCCAGATGATCTCAAAAGCAATCGAAGATGCCTATAAGGATTTTACGATGCAGCATAAGTATCCATTTACTGTTCTGCATCTAGAAGTCAAAGGAGATCTGTTGGATGTGAATGTACATCCAACTAAAATGGAAGTACGCTTTGGCAATCAGCAGGAAGTTTATAATTTTCTCTGTGAAGCAATCGGCAGAAGTCTGCACCACGAAGAGTTGATACCTCATGTGGAAGTGCCTGAACCGCCACAATCGGCAGAGATAAGCTTCTCAAGCACAGCATCAAAGGAAAAGAACAAAAAAACAGAAGAAAAACAGAGTGCGCTCTGTAAAAATACAGGCAAAACAGGTAAAAAAGACTTGGATTATTTCATGAAACAGATGCGCGAACGGGTAATGTCCCGCCATCAGGAGGAAGAAGCTGAAAAAATTGTTCCTGTACATGAAATCACAAAGTCGAATGTTATAAAAGAAGAAACTGTGCCTTATCGCAGTACGCCAGCGCAGGATACCGTGCCTGAAAAGCCAAAACAGTTAAACCTGTTTGAAGAGAAACTTTTGGATAAGCAATCTGTAAAAGAACATCGGATTATAGGTCAGCTTTTTGAAACATATTGGCTGATTGAATTCCAAAACAGTCTGTATATCATTGATCAACATGCAGCGCATGAGCGTGTATTATATGAAAAGACACTTCAAGGAATGAAAAGCCGTGATTATACTTCCCAGAATATCAGTCCGCCAATCGTGTTAAATCTGTCTATGGGTGAAGCACAGCTTTTGGAAAAATATATGGACCAGTTCACTCGAATTGGGTTTGAATTTGAAAACTTTGGTCCGGATTCCTATGCAGTGTGCGCAGTGCCGGACAATCTTTTCAGCATAGCTAAGAAGGATCTTCTGATGGAAATGATTGACAGTCTGTCAGATGAGATTTATACTGGTCTGACGCCGGATGTTGTAGATGAAAAGATAGCATCCATGTCATGTAAGGCTGCCGTTAAAGGGAATATGAAGCTTTCTTATGCAGAAGCTGACGCATTGATCGGCGAGTTGCTTGCATTAGATAATCCGTATCATTGTCCTCATGGGCGTCCGACCATTATCTCCATGTCAAAGCGGGAGATTGAAAAGAAATTTAAGCGTATTGTATAACAATAAAGGAGCATTCCTATGAAAAGACCACTTATTATATTGACCGGACCTACGGCCGTAGGGAAAACGGCTTTGTCTATCCAGCTTGCGAAAGCAATTGGCGGAGAGATCATTTCTGCCGACTCAATGCAGGTATATCAATATATGGACATCGGATCTGCCAAGATCCGGAGAGACGAAATGGATGGTGTGCCTCATTATCTGGTAGATGTATTGAAGCCCGAAGAAGAATTTCATGTTGTCCGGTTTCAGGAAATGGCAAAAGAAGCCATGGAAAAGATCTATGCAAACAATCATATTCCAGTCGTTGTAGGCGGCACCGGATTCTACATTCAGGCACTTTTGTATGATATTGATTTTACGGAAAGCGACAGCGATGCTTCCTATCGCAGCGAATTGGAATGCTATGCTAATGAACACGGTGTCAACACATTGCACGAAAAACTGCGTGCCATTGATCCGGAATCTGCGGACAGTATTCATGCGAATAATGTTAAAAGAGTGATTCGCGCACTGGAATATTACCATTTGACAGGTGAAAAGATATCCGTACACAATGCCAGAGAACGGGAAAAAGAATCCCCATATGATTATCGATACTTCGTTTTGAATGACAAACGGGATCATCTGTACCGGAGAATAGATCTGCGCGTAGACCAGATGATGGAAGAAGGGCTGCTTCAGGAGGTTAAGCGGTTAAAAGAAATGGGATATCATCGGGGAATGGTGTCTATGCAGGGACTGGGATATAAAGAAATCCTGAGTTATCTGGATGGTGAAATATCATTGGATGAAGCAGTTTATGAGATCAAACGTGACACCAGACATTTTGCCAAAAGACAGATCACATGGTTCAAACGAGAGCGGGATGTGATCTGGGTAAATAAGGATGAATATGGTTATGATGAAAAAAAGATTCTGAATTCTATGATGGCAGAATTGGCTGATGATCCGGCATTTGGAAAAATACGCGGATAAATATAGAAGATATAACGAAGGAGAAGATATATATGTCAGTTATTACGGAAATGTACCGGGAAATGGGAATTCGAAACTCTGTTGTCAATCTCGGTAAAGAAATAGAAGCAACATTAAAAGAAAGATTTGATACAATTGATGAGATTGCAGAATACAACCAGTTAAAAGTCGTTCACGCTATGCAGAAAAATCATGTCAGCGCAGCCTGCTTTGAATATGCAAGCGGTTATGGATATGATGATCTGGGACGTGATAAACTGGAAAAAGTTTATGCCGATGTTTTCCATACGGAGAGTGCGCTGGTTCGTCCACAGATCACCTGCGGAACGCATGCACTGGCGTTGGCTCTGTCAGCCAATCTCCGTCCGGGGGATGAATTGGTATCCGTGGCCGGCAAGCCATACGATACACTGGAAGAAGTAATCGGTATCCGACCATCAAAAGGTTCTCTTGCAGAGTACGGTGTCAGCTATTCTCAGGTTGATCTTTTGGAAGACGGAAGTTTTGATTTTGAAAATATCCCAAAAGCAATCCATGATAATACAAAGATTGTTACCATTCAGCGTTCAAAAGGTTATCAGACCAGACCAAGTTTTTCAGTTGAACAGATTGGTGAAGTGATCGCATTTGTGAAAAAAATCAAACCGGATGTGATCTGTATGGTAGATAACTGTTATGGAGAGTTCGTAGAAACGATTGAACCAAGTGATGTAGGAGCAGATATGGTGGTTGGCTCTCTGATCAAGAATCCGGGAGGCGGTCTGGCTCCGATCGGCGGATATATTGCCGGTCGTGAAGAACTGATCGAGAACTGCGGTTATCGCCTGACTTCTCCGGGACTCGGACGTGAAGTTGGTGCCTCTCTTGGCGTCATGAAAGACTTTTATCAGGGCTTCTTCCTGGCACCGACCGTCACTGCAAGTGCATTAAAAGGAGCCATTTTCGCTGCCAATATTTACGAGAAGCTTGGATACCATGTAATTCCGAACGGTTCTGAGAGCAGACATGATATTATTCAGGCAGTGGAATTTGGCAAACCGGAAGGTGTCATTGCATTTTGCAAAGGTATTCAGGCAGCTGCACCGGTTGATTCACATGTAACACCGGAACCTTGGGCGATGCCCGGATATGACAGTGATGTAATTATGGCGGCAGGCGCATTTGTACAGGGATCATCCATTGAACTCTCAGCGGATGGTCCGATCAAACCGCCATATGCCGTATATTTTCAGGGAGGACTTACCTGGCCACACGCTAAGCTTGGTATCCTCATGTCGCTGGAATATCTGGTAAGAGATGGCATTGTATCTTTATAATATTGGTACTGCAAAGGGAGGAGCGGTTCTATGCAGAGAATTATTGTAATCGGCGGTGGTGCATCGGGTATGACTGCCGCGATCACTGCTGCGAGAAATGGGGCTGAAGTTACTGTATTAGAACAGAATGACCGTCCCGGCAAAAAAATACTGTCTACCGGAAACGGAAGATGCAATCTGACTAATCTTCAAATTACAGAAAAATGTTACCGAGGGGATGATCAGACTTTTATCAGACCTGTACTGTCCAGGTTTCAGATCGACGATGCACTCGCCTTATTTAAAAGTCTTGGAATAATTACAAAATGCCGCGGTGACTATGTGTATCCACTTAATGATCAGGCATCTGCCGTACGGGACGCACTGGAACTGGAAGCGAAACAGGCAGGCGTAAAAATAATTAATAGCGTGTCAGTAGATCAGATAAAGAAAAAGCAGCATTTTCAGATACACTGCAAAGAAAATAAAAATATATATACTGCGGATCGTGTAATCCTTGCCTGCGGCAGCAAAGCGTCTCAGATATCCGGAAGCGACGGAAGTGGATATACACTTGCAAAAATGTTGGGACACAATATTTCTTCAGTGGTACCCGCACTCATGGCGCTTCGTTCCGATGAAAAATATTTTAAGAAACTGGCCGGAATCCGAACTGGAGCCACCGTGCAGTTATATATTGATGGAAGGTTAATTGATCAGGATACAGGTGAATTACAATTTACAGACTATGGCATTTCAGGCATTCCGGTATTTCAGGTCAGTCGTTATGCATCCAAAGCATTGTTACAAAAAAAGAAAGTCTCAGTTCTTCTGGATCTGGTGCCTTCTATGAGTAATGACGATTTTGCGGCAGAAATGACCAGACGGAAAGAACAATACGCCCACCGTACGGCTGAAGAATGCTTTAATTCCATATTACCGGCGAAACTGATTCCTGTTTTGCTTAATCTCTGTGGCATTGATAAAAAGCTATGGGCGGTAAAGGTTCCAGAAGATAAATGGAATCAGATGATTAAAATTTGCAAAGAATTCTGTGTAAATGTAACAGAAACAAACGGATTTGAAAAGGCGCAGATTTGTGCCGGTGGGGTAAGGACTACAGAAGTTGATTCGCACACTATGGAATCGAAACTTGTAAAAGGTCTTTATCTGACAGGTGAATTATTAGATATTGATGGAATCTGTGGTGGTTATAATCTGCATTTTGCATGGGCCACCGGTACGCTTGCAGGAACCTCTGCAGCAGAAGAGGAGTAATTATGATTCGAATCAGACAATTAAAATTGAAGATTGACCATACAGAAGAAGATCTGGAGAAGAAAATTCAGCACACACTGCACCTGAAACCCGGGCAGTGTGTTTCCTATATTATCCGCAAACAATCACTGGACGCCAGGAAAAAACCAGATCTCTTCTATACTTATACGGTAGATGTTGAAGTCTCCAGAGAGGCTTCCATTCTTCAAAAAAACAAGAATAAAGATATTTGCAAGGCTGAATGGAAAGAATACAGCTATCCGCAGGAAGGTACAGAACCACTGATCCATCGTCCGGTCGTGATCGGGTGCGGTCCTGCGGGCATGTTTTGTACATATATGCTTGCAGAATTAGGTTATCGGCCGATACTTCTGGAGCGAGGTGCTGATGTAGATAACAGATGCCAGGATGTTGAACATTTCTGGAAAACAGGTGAACTGGATACCAGATCCAATGTACAGTTTGGAGAAGGCGGTGCAGGTACATTTTCGGATGGAAAATTAAATACGCTGGTCAAAGATCCGATGGGACGCAACCACAAAGTACTGGAAATCTTTGTGGCAAATGGTGCATCGGAAGAAATCTTGTATAGGAACAAACCACATATCGGTACCGATGTACTTGCGAAAGTGGTAAAAAACATGCGTAAAAAGATTCTGGCGAATGGAGGCAACGTACATTTTTACAGTCAGGTAACCGATTTTACATTTGAAAACGGAAAAATTACCGGACTGACGGTAACCGATACCCGTGACAGAAAAGAATACAGACTGGATGCAGAAACTATTGTACTCGCAATTGGTCACAGCGCCAGAGATACTTTTCAGGTACTAAATGACAAACAGGTTCCTATGGAAGCCAAGGCCTTTGCAGTCGGCATTCGTATGGAACATCCGCAGGAAATGATCGACCTGGCGCAGTACGGTCAGAAAAGGGAAAATCATCTGCCGGCAGCTGATTACAAACTTACCGCACAGTTAGAATCGGGAAGAAGTGGTTATACTTTCTGTATGTGTCCAGGTGGTTACGTAGTGAATGCATCTTCAGAAAAAGAGATGCTCGCAGTCAACGGTATGAGTTATCATGACCGTTCAGGTGAAAATGCCAACAGTGCTGTGATCATCACAGTGCGTCCGGAAGATTTTCCGGGAGAAGATGTGCTTGCCGGTGTGGAATTTCAGAGAAACCTGGAACACCGCGCCTACGAAGCAGCTGGCGGAAAGATTCCGGTACAGCAGTTTGCAGATTTCTGTAAGAATGAAACATCGACTGCCTTTGGCGAAGTGAAACCACAGATGCGTGGGCTGTATGAACTTGCAAATGTACGAAATATTTTCCCTGAATTTATCAGTCATGATCTGGAAGAGACTATTCACAAGTTTGATTGTAAGATTCCGGGATATGCGAGAAAGGATGCAATTGTATCGGGTGTAGAGAGTCGTACTTCATCACCGGTACGTATATTGAGAGACCAGTCTCTGCAAAGCGAGATTCGCGGACTTTATCCTTGCGGAGAGGGTGCCGGCTATGCAGGAGGCATTACTTCAGCTGCAATGGATGGCATTAAAGTTGCTGAAAAGATCGTTCAAAAATATCACCCATTCGACAGACAGCAACATGATTAAGAAAATTTTTAGATGGATTAGTCTATACACTATTTTTGAAATGTGTTAAAATATATTGAGTTTTTTAGGAAAACGATACGAGGAGGAGTATATATGAGAGGAGCAGGAAGTAAGAATTCCTGGGCTTTGTTTTTGCTTATTCTGGCGGGACTTGTGCTTGGCGGCTTTATTGGTATGCTGGCAGAAGGCTCATCAGCTGTTGGCTGGCTTGCCTATGGACAGACCTTTGGAGTTGAAAAGCCGATCATACTTGATCTGGGTATTCTGATAATCACCTTTGGTCTTACGATAAAGATTACGATTTCGAGCATTATCGGTATTGTTCTTGCAATCATCATTTACCGTTTCATGTAAAAGGGGATGTCTTCCGGGGAGAGTCATTAGAGATCTACAAAAGAAATGAGTCTTACAAATACCATGAAATCACTATCAGAATCTGAACGTCCCTACGAGAAATGTGAACAGTTTGGAGCATCGCATCTAACTGACACAGAGCTTTTAGCTGTGCTTCTGCGTACCGGCAGTCACGGTGAAAATGCACTGGATCTGTCCAGGCGGATTCTGTATTATGCCGGAGAGGATGGTTTGCTTGGCATTCACCGGTTCAGCAAAGAACGTCTGAAAAAGATTCGTGGAATCGGCAGAGTCAAGTCCATACAGATTCTTTGTATCTCAGAACTTGCCAAACGACTTGCTAAGGCAGAGGCATGTGAGATGCTGCAGTTTACGTGTCCATCTTCCATTGCCAGATATTATATGGAGGATATGAGACATGAAAAGCAGGAGATTATGAAACTCCTGATGTTAAATTCGAAATCCCGACTAATCGGCGAGACAGATATTTCCAAAGGTACAGTGAACGCTGCACTGATCACGCCGAGAGAGTTATTTATAGAAGCTTTACAAAAGAATGCAGTTTCCATTATATTACTGCATAATCATCCCAGTGGTGATCCGACACCTAGCAGAGAAGATATGCTGCTGACTGAGCGAATCCGTCAGGCAGGTGAACTGATCGGTATAGAATTACTGGATCACATTGTTATGGGAGATAACTGTTATATCAGTTTTTCAGAGCAGGAACTGCTTCGTGTGAAAGGACAGTGACAATGGCTAAAAATGTTTACGGTCTTGATCTCGGGTCTTATGAGATCAAAGTTTATGATAAAAAATCAGATACGATCTGGAAAGAGAAGAATGTAATTGCCATCAAAGAGGATCGAGAGATATTTGCTGTTGGTGATCAGGCATACGAGATGTATGAAAAGACACCGCCGGATATTCAGGTACAGTTTCCAATGGAGAATGGCGTTATATCCAGATTTAACGATATGCAGTATCTTCTTCAGAATCTTTTGAAAAAAGAACGGCATTTTGCCAGAGGTTCTGCATATGTTATTGCGGTTCCAACGGATGTAACAGAAGTAGAAAAAAAAGCATTCTTTGATCTTGTGGTTCATTCGACAGCCCGGGCAAGAGAAGTTAATATAGTAGAAAGAGGTATTGCGGATGCAATCGGACTGAATCTTGATGTAGAGAATACAAAAGGTCTTTTTATTGTGAATTTTGGTGGTGCTACAACAGAACTTTCTATTATAGCAGGTGGAGGTCTCGTGCTGAATCAGCTGCTCAAGGTAGGCGGTAGTGATCTGGATCAGGCTGTTGCACAGCTTGTGCGATATAACCACGATTTTCTGATCGGTCATCAGACAGCGGAGACGCTTCGCCGAAATTTTGGTGTATTCAGTGATGATGATAATGCAGTTATGACTGCTGCTGGAAGAGATCTGATCACAGGTATTCCACAGCGGCGTGAAATTTCTATTAATCTGGTACGCGCAGCAGTAAAAGAACCTCTGGAACAGTGTGTACAGGCAATCATGGCTTTGATGGACCGTACTCCTCCGGAGATTCGTAAATCCATTCGTAGAAATGGTATTTTTCTGACAGGCGGTGTTGCTAATTTACCGGGGCTGGAATTATATCTGGAGGAAATGACCGGTATACGAACACATACAGCAATTGATCCTGATATCTGTGCTGTGACAGGACTTAAGAATATCATAGGTTCAAAGGATCTAAAAAAACTTGCTTATTCAATGATCGAAGATAATTATAGGTGGATGAGATAATATGAAGATTAAGAATCAAAACAGGATTCCAAGTAAATATGTACTGCTGATTCTGATCGTAGTCTGTGGGATATTGATGGGTGCAGAGCAACTCACAGGTGGCAAAGGTCCTCTCAGCTTTGTGGCCAATTATACCATCATTCCTATGCAGAAAGGAATCGGATATATCGGACGCTGGACAGGCGACATGAAAGACAACTTTAAGACTCTGGATGATCTGAAAAAGGAGAATGAAGAACTTCAGTCCAAGCTGGATGATATGACCATTGACAATACCAGACTTCGTCAGGAACAGTACGAGCTGGAGCGTCTGCAGGAATTGTATAAACTGGATCAGAATTATGCGGACTATAAAAAAGTAGCTGCTCATGTGATTGCCAGCAGCGGTTCCAACTGGTTTAGTACATTTACTATTGATAAAGGAAGCAATGATGGTATTAAAGTTGATATGAATGTACTTGCCGGAAGTGGTCTTGCCGGTATCGTTACAGAAGTTGGACCTGACTATGCACAGGTTCGTTCCATCATCGATGATGAAAGTAATGTCAGTGGTATGACACTTTCTACCTCGGATCTGTGTATGGTAAGCGGTGATCTGAAGCTTATGAGTGATGGCCGCATCCGATTTGAAAAACTGCCAAACAACGATCATAAGATAGAAGTAGGCGAACAGGTAGTTACTTCACATATAAGTTCCAAGTACCTGCAGGGACTTTTTATAGGATATATCAGTGAGATTGAGGTGGATTCCAATAACCTGACCAGATCCGGATATATTACTCCTGCAGTGGATTTTTCTAATATTCAGGAAGTTCTGGTTATCACTTCTACAAAAGAGGATCTGACACAGAACTCATCTGATTCCAAAGGGGAATAATACTATGAAGAGAAAGATCATTACATGTATTTTCATAATAGCAGCTTTCCTTCTGCAGTCTACAATTTTTGGCAGGCTTACCTTTTCCGGAATACGCCCGAACCTGTTGATTGCTGTTACAGCATCTATAGGATTTATGCGGGGGCGTAAAGAAGGAATGGGCGTAGGATTTGTCTGTGGATTGCTGGTAGACATTTTCTGGGGAGGTCTGATAGGTTTTTATGCACTGATCTACACTGTGATCGGATATATGAATGGTTCTTTTCAGAGAATGTTTTATGAGGATGACATCAAACTTCCGCTTGCCATGATCGGCATCAGTGACCTGATTTATTCCATGGTCGTATATGTATGTCTGTTCATGCTGAAGGGAGAATTTGAATTCATCTGGTTTCTCGAACATGTCATGCTTCCTGAGCTTGTATACACAATTCTGGTAACACTCGTACTGTATCAGATTATTCTTCACATTAACCGCAAGCTCGAAAAGGAAGAACAAAGGAGTGCAAGCAGATTTGTATAGTATTTGGGAACGGCTGAAAGCCGGCATAGAAGAAATTTTAAGAACACGTGTATTTGTGCTTATCATTGTATTCTGTATCATGTCGTCAATTCTTGTTGGGCGTTTGTTTAATCTTCAGATTGTTAATGGGCAACAATATCTGGATGATTATAAACTGCAGATACAGAAAACGAGAGTAACGCAGGGAACACGCGGTAATATATACGATAAGAATGGTAAGCTTCTTGCTTATAATGAACTTGCTTATTCTGTAACCATCGAAGATAATTACAGTGACAGCACAGACAAGAACAAAGAGCTAAATAAAGAAATCACGAAGATCATCAAAATTGTAGAAAGTAACGGAGACTCAGTAATTCACGATTTCAGTATCATGCTCGATAATGATGAGTATGCATTTACCATGGATAACGAGACTCTGAAACTTCGTTTTATTGCCGATGTCTATGGACTTGATACGATTGATAAGTTATCGGATGAACAACGTAATCAATCAGCAGCAGATATTATTGATTATCTCTGTACTGACAAGACCTATGGATACGGAATCAACCAGAAAAAACTGGATAAAGAACAGGTATTAAAATTGGTAACGATCCGTTATGCGATTGGATTGAACCGTTACCAGAAATATATCCCTGTTACTGTAGCAGAAGATGTCAGTGACGAGACAGTTGCAGCTATCATGGAGTCGATTGATGATCTTCCGGGTGTTGATATTGCAGAAGATTCTTTAAGACGATATACTGACAGCAAATATTTTGCTAATATCATCGGTTATACCGGACAGATTTCTCAGGAGGAATATGACGCTCTCAGTGAGAAGGAGCAGAAGAAATATTCTCTGACGGATACTGTAGGTAAAGCTGGTCTGGAACAGATCATGGATCAGTATCTGCAGGGTGAAAAAGGAGAAAAGAAGCTATACGTTAACAGTGTTGGTAAGGTAATCGAGTCAACCTCTGTAAAGGAATCCAGTGCAGGAAATGACCTGTATCTTACCATTGATGCGGATTTGCAGAAAGCGGCTTACGATATGCTGGAGCAGGAGCTTGCCGGTATCCTGCTTGCCAAAATGTCGGATGTTCTGGATTATGATCGTTCCCAGTGTACCGATGCTGCAGATGTAATTGTTGCCAGTGGTGACATATATTATCAATTTATTGCTAACGATATTATTGATATGGATCATTTCACAGATAAAAATGCCGGAAAAGCAGAACAAAGCGTGGCATCAGCATTTAGTGATTATAAGCAGCAGGTATTAGATCAGCTTAAAAGTACTATGGAAGATGCTAATGCAGCTTTCTATACAGATCTTCCACGAGAACAGCAGGCTTATCTGTCTTATATTGTCAATGACATTCTTACTCAGAATGGTGTACTGGATCAGAATGCAATCGATACAAGTGATGCTACTTATAAGAACTGGAAAGAAGATGAGCAGATCAATGTCTATACGTATCTGAACTATGCAATTTCCCAGAATTGGATCGATACTTCCGGATTACAGAAGTATGTAGATAATGCTGCTGCTTATTCGGATGCATCAGAAATCTACAAGGCAATCATTAATTATGTTCAGGACAGGCTTGCCAGTGATAAGACTTTTGATAAGCTTATTTATCGCTACATGATCAAAGCCGGAACTGTTTCCGGTCAGGAAATCGCCATGATCCTGTATGAACAGGGTGTACTGGAGTACGACAGCAGTCAGTATGAAGCACTGGCCTCAGGCTCTGTAAGAGCTTATGATTTTATCCGTGGCAAGCTTCAGACCCTGGATATTACTCCCGGGCAACTCGGTCTGGAACCATGTACCGGATCTATGGTTGTAACCGACCCGGATAACGGTAAGGTACTGGCCTGTGTATCTTATCCGGGATATGATAATAACAGACTGGCCAATTCTATGGACAGCGAATACTATAACCAGTTGATTAATGATTCGTCACGTCCATTTTATAATAATGCTACACAGGAGAAGACCGCACCAGGTTCCACCTACAAACCGCTTGCAGCTATTGCAGGGCTCACAGAGGGGGCTATTTCTGCCGACACCTATGTGACATGTGATGGTATCTATGATAATGTAGAACCTAACGTTAAATGCTGGGTATATCCAAATGCACATGGAACGCTGGATGTAGTTGGTGCACTTACTAATTCATGTAACGTATTCTTCTGTAATCTGGGTTATAATCTGGGATTAGCCAATCCAAATGCTGAACCGCAGTATGATGAGGATGGCAAAGTGATCAAACAGACCTATTCCAGTGAGCAGGGACTGGAAAAACTAAAGAAATATGCAACTATGTTTGGTCTGGACAGCACATCAGGTCTTGAGATTCCAGAGACTGATCCACAGATTTCAGATGAAGACTCTGTACGTTCTGCAATGGGACAGGGTACAAATAACTATACAACCAGTCAGCTTGCCCGTTATATCACGGCAGTTGCCAACGAAGGAACGGTATACGATCTGAGTCTCATTGACCGGGTAGAAGATATTGACGGCGATGTGATTCTGCAGAATGAACCAAAGATAAAAAATACTGTTGAAGGAATCTCCAAGAATACATGGGATCTGGTACATGCCGGAATGCAGGGGGTTGTCACAAACAATCCTGGCGTTTTCGGTAAGATCATATCCAGTGATATTACTCTTTCCGGTAAAACCGGTACTGCACAGCAGAGTACCACACATCCGGACCATGGATTATTTGTGGGATTTACATCCGGCAATACTGGCGATAAAACGCCTGTGGCATTAGCAATCCGTATTGCAAACGGATACAGTTCGACCTTTGCAGCTGAAGTCGGCGATGGTGTTATGGAATACTATTATGGAATTACAGATCCGGATGAATTGATTACCGGAACTGCAAATGAAGTAACTGTGTCATCACACAGTGATTAATCAGATTCGCTAACAGAAAGCAGGAGGATTATTATGGGTGAAGTAATTGTTGTTACATCAGGAAAAGGCGGCGTAGGCAAGACTACTACCACGGCAAATATCGGTGCCGGACTATCTAGGTTAGATAAAAAAGTGGTTATTATCGATACAGATCTGGGGCTTCGTAATCTGGATGTGGTTATGGGGCTTGAGAATCTGATCGTATATAATCTTGTAGATGTAATAGAGGGCAAATGTCGAATGAAGCAGGCATTAATCCGTGACAGACGTTATGAGAATCTTTATCTGCTTCCTTCTGCCCAGACTAAAGATAAAAGTGCAGTGTCACCGGGGCAGATCCGTAAGCTTACAGATGAGTTAAAAGAAGAATTTGATTATATTTTAGTAGACTGCCCGGCTGGTATCGAACAGGGATTTCAGAATGCGATCGCAGGGGCAGAACGAGCTTTCATAGTGACTACACCGGAAGTCTCTGCTATCCGAGATGCGGATCGCATAATCGGACTTCTGGAAAAGAATGGTATTCGCAAGAATGAATTGATCATTAATCGTATCCGGATTGATATGGTGAAACGAGGGGATATGATGTCAGTTGATGATGTAACCGAGATCTTATCCATTCCACTTCTTGGGATAATTCCGGATGATGAGCAGGTTGTAATCGGAACCAATCAAGGGACTCCTGTGATCAGTATACATTCGGCCGCAGGAACTGCTTACAGTAATATCTGCCGCAGGATACTAGGGGAAGAAGTAGAATTTCTGGATTTGAACCATGCCCAGAGTTTTCTGAGCAGACTCGCTGGCAGGTTCCGTAAGAATTAGGAGGTTCCTGATAATGAAAAAGACTTCCGTACCAATTGCGAAAGAACGTCTGGAGGCACTGGTCGTCTCAGACCGAATTCACTGTAAGCCAGAAGAGTATGAGATGATCTGCAAAGAACTCTATAAAACTCTTTCAAAATATATGGCTGTTGCGGAAGATGAAATGCGGATACATATAACCCGTTCAGAAATACATATTCAATTGATGGGAGAACAACATTGAGACGAATTAAATTTAGGAAACCATACAAATTAAAGAATTATCGTTTCGGACTGGTCGCATTGGTTCTGGTACTTTCGATTATCGGCATACTGGTTGTAGGAAGTGCTAATGAATCATATCAGAGTAAACAGATATTTGGTGTAGTGATCGGCCTGGTTGTTATGGCAATCGTATCTTTGATAGACTATGTATGGATTACGAACTTCTACTGGATCTTGTATGGAATGTCAGTATTTATGCTTGCAATTGTACTGATTCCGGGAATCGGAGTCTATGTAAACGGAGCAAGAAGATGGATCAATCTTGGTTTTACTAATTTTCAGCCATCAGAACTTGCTAAAATCCTTCTGATCATATTTTTTGCCAAATTTATTATGAAACATAAGGAGGATCTGAGTGAAAAGCAGACGATACTGAAAGCAGTGGTTTTAATTGCAATTCCGCTTGCATTAATCTTAAAAGAGCCTAACCTTTCTACAACAATCTGTACAGCAACACTTTTCTGTTTCCTGATGTATGTCGGAGGATTAAGTTATCGGTTTATTGGAACGGTGCTTCTGATCACCATACCTGTAGCTGTTATTTTCTTAAGTATTGTTGTACAACCAAATCAGAAATTACTGGACAATTATCAGCAGAAGCGTATTCTTGCCTGGCTGGAGCCGGAAAAATACGCAAGTGACGAAGCTTATCAGCAAAACAATTCCGTTATGGCAATCGGTTCCGGACAGCTTACCGGAAAGGGTCTTAATAATAACACAACAACCTCCGTAAAGAACGGAAATTTTATTCTGGAACCCCAAACAGACTTTATTTTTGCAATTGTCGGCGAAGAATTAGGATTTGTGGGTTGCTGTCTGATAATTGCTCTGTTATTATTAATAGTAATAGACTGCATTCTGATTGGAACACATGCACAGGATACCGCAGGTAAGGTCATATGTTGCGGTGTAGGTTCGCTCATAGGGATTCAGACCTTCATTAATGTTGCAGTAGCCACTCAGATATTTCCAAACACAGGTATTCCGCTTCCGTTTGTCAGTTATGGTCTGACATCACTGGTAAGTCTGTATCTTGGTATTGGTCTGGTACTCAATATTGGTTTGCAGCCTAAAAAATACAAATAGAGAGGTAGAATGTAATGAACATAGGTTTAATTGCGCATGATTCGAAAAAAACTCTGATGCAGAATTTTTGTATCGCATACCGCGGTATTTTAAGTAAACACAATTTATATGCAACAGGGACGACAGGGCGTCTGATCGAAGAGGTAACCAACCTGTCTGTTCATAAGTATCTTGCTGGTCCATTAGGGGGAAAGCAGCAGCTTGGCGCACAAATTGCTCAGAATGATATTGATGCGCTGATCTTTTTGAGAGATCCTACAAATGCTAAGCCTCATGAACCGGATGTAAATGACGTTATCAGGCTTTGTGATATGCACAATATTCCGATGGCCACCAACCTTGCTACGGCAGAGTTGATTGTATTAGCATTAGATAGAGGAGATTTAGACTGGCGTGAAATGTACAGGTAAAGGCATCTCCGTATTTTCCGTTCTGGTATTCAGCTGTGCACTTTTGACCGGCTGCCAGTCTGAGAATACAGTTGCCAAATATGAAGCTGAAAATTATAATAATAATCTTTATGAAGGGCATTTATATGCAGAAGACCTATGTGTCAGCAAAGACGATGTAGAGATAGAAGACTTCACCGGGGATTCGTCTCTGCATGCAGCAGGACTTTTTAATATCGATGATAAAACTGTTGATTATGCATATAATATTCATGAGAAAATATATCCTGCCAGCACGACAAAGATTCTGACTGCTTTAACCGCTATGGAACTTTGTGATATGGACGAGACTGTTACAGTAAGTCAGGATGCCGCTGCATCAAGCTTTGACATAGAAGCGCAGGTATGCGGACTTCAGGAAGGTGATCAGATATCTATGGAAGCTCTTCTTAACGGCTTACTGCTTCATTCAGGCAATGACAATGCAGTAGCAATTGCAGAATATGCAGGTGATGGCAGTGTGGAAGATTTTGTAAATCTCATGAATAAGAAAGCAGAAGAACTTGGGGCAACGAATACGCATTTTGTCACCCCAAACGGTCTTCATGACGAGAATCACTACACAACGGCGTATGATATGTATCTGATTTTTAATGAATGCATCAAGCATCAGGAATTTATGGATATTATAAGTTCTGATTCCTATACAGCTGATATTACTGGTACAGATGGAACTGTCAGACAGGTAACCTGGTATCCAACAAGCTATTATGCCAAAGGAGAAGCTGCACTTCCGGATGGAGCAGAAGTAATCGGCGGTAAGACTGGATATACCGGAGAAGCCGGAAACTGTCTCATCCTTCTTGATCAGGATGAAAGTGGTAAACATTATATTTCTATCGTAATGGGTGCAGACAGCAAACCTCTTTTATATGAGGACATGACAGCAATTATCAATCAGATACCGAATCTTTCATAAATAGCATTTGTAAAGGATAAAAATGAATGAAAGCATAAAGCAAAGAGGGGATTATCACATTGATACCCCTCCTTCTTATTGTATGACATAAGCATTTCTTTATGATTCCATGGACTGAATTCGTCCATACATGCTGATCAGGTACAATCCGCACAAACCGACTAACGCATAGATGATTCTTGATAACCAGGTGAGATTTCCAAACAGAAATGCTACAAGGTCAAATCGGAATATTCCTACCAGAAGCCAGTTGACTGCTCCAATGATAACAATTGTTAATGCGGTATTATCAAACCATTTCATGTAATGACCTCCTTTATGGTGAGGTTAAGCAGTAAGCAGATTACATACCTAACCGGATAATGGTAGTATGCACCTGAATGCAAATCTTCATACACTAATTTTAATATAAGACGTATTTAATTTTTAAATCCTGATATTGTACCGTCAGATTAAAGATGGTACAATAGCTTTGTTTAAAAAAGGGGATATAATGGGGAGGCGAATATTTTGGCAGATAAAAATCTGACGAATATACAGATCTATCAGAAGAAGACTAAATATAATATCGGCGTGATTCTTTTCGGAATCATTTTTATATATCTTGTAATAACAATTCTCGCATACGTTACCAATAAAAAGGTGTCCGTTTATGAAGTAAGAGAAGGTTCAATTTTAAAAGATAATGCCTACACGGGCCTTGTTCTCAGAGACGAACAGATTGTCAAGGCAGATTCTGATGGATATGTGAATTATTTTGTAACAGAAGGAAGCAAGGTCGGCAGCAAAACTAATGTATACAGTATTTCTCAGAACAAGCTGGGACTGGATGACCAGGATGCATCAACCAGTGCAGAAAATGATTCTGCGTCGTCGGATCTTACAGCAGAAGAGCAGGCATCCATCATACAAAAAGCACATTCTTTTACAGAAAGCTTTCGTTCCCAGCAATATAATGATGTCTACAATTTTAAGAATACAATCACTGACGTCGTGCTAACGAATACAGCACAGAGCAGACAGGCCAGATTACAGGCACTCGTTGATGCAGGAACTTCAGGACTTACCGTGCACACAGCTGACAGCGATGGAGTAGTGGTTTATACTATTGACGGTTATGAATCACTGACCAAAGACGACGTCACAACAGATATCCTTGAAAAAAAGAATTATGAGAGTACAACTCTTTCGAATGATACCCTGGTAAATTCCGGTGATCCGGTGTATAAGCTTATCATGAGTGACGACTGGACCGTAGTGATTGAACTCAGTGATACTATGGCTCAGCAGCTTGCTGAACAGTCCAGTGTAAAGGTTAAATTCTCCAAGGATAATGAGACTACCTGGGCCGCACTTCAGATTTACAATACCAAGGATTCTAACCTTGCCTATCTGACTTTTGACCATTCTATGATCCGTTATGCTACGGAACGTTATCTGGACATAGAACTCATTCTGGAGGATGAATCAGGTCTTAAAATCCCAAAGACTGCCGTTACTGAAAAAGAGTTTTATATTGTTCCGCAGGATTATATTACCAGCGGAGGGGGCAGCAATAATACCGGAGTACTGGTACAGGGCAAAAAGAATTCCGTTGAATTTCAGGAAGCTACTGTATATTATCGTGATATAGAGACAGATATGGCTTATCTTGATATGGATAGTTTTAAAGAAGGTACTGTATTACAAAAACCGGATTCCGGTGATGCATATACCCTGTCTAAAACAGCTAAGCTTTCAGGTGTATATAACATCAACAAAGGCTATGCAGTATTCCGCCAGATCAACATTCTATGTGAAGGTGAAGAATACTATATCATAGAAGACGGCAATGACTATGGACTGTCGAATTTCGACCACATTGCTTTAGACAGTAAGAATGTACATGAAAATGATATTGTATTTTAAGGAGAGATTAAGATGCTGAAAGATAATTTTGACAAAGTAAATGCAAATATTCAGGCAGCCTGTGACAGGGCCGGTCGCAACAGAGAGGATGTCACGCTGATTGCAGTCAGTAAGACGAAACCAATTCAAATGCTTCAGGAAGCTTATGATTTTGGTGTACGCGTTTTTGGCGAGAATAAAGTTCAGGAGATTGTAGATAAATACGAAGCACTTCCAAAGGACATTTCCTGGCATATGATCGGTCATTTACAGAGAAATAAAGTAAAATATATTATCGATAAAGTAGACATGATCCACTCGGTAGATTCTCTGCGTCTTGCTGAAACAATTGAAAAAGAAGCAGCAAAAAAAGATCTTATTATAAAGATTCTGATCGAAGTGAATGTTGCAAAAGAAGAATCTAAATTCGGTGTTATGCCGGAAAAAGTAGAAGAACTGGTATCACATGTTTCACAATTACCTCACATAAGAATCTGCGGATTAATGACAATTGCTCCATTTGTGGAAAATCCTGAAGAAAATCGTATTTATTTTAACCGTTTACGTAACATTGCTGTTGACATCGAGCGTAAAAAATCGGATAATGTAATCATGAGTATACTTTCTATGGGTATGACAAATGACTATGAGGTTGCGATTGAAGAGGGCTCAACTATGGTTCGGGTTGGTACCGGACTCTTTGGTGCGCGCAATTACAACCAGGTCTAAAAACACAGGATAGGAGAACATATAAAATGGGAGTATTAGATAAGTTCCTTGATATTATGAAACTGAGTGATGACGATGATTACGAAGATGATGATTTCTTCGATGATGATTATGACGATGACTACGAAGACGAGAAACCGAAGAAAGGTATCTTCAGCCGTTTAATGAAGAGCGATGACGATGATGATTATGATGATGACGATTATATTGAAGAACGTTCATCCTCTAAGCGTTCGAACTCTACCGCGGTAAGTAATAAAGTGACACCGATGCGTCCTTCTAACAGAAGAGCTAACAATGTAAGCATGGAAGTCTGTGTGATCAAACCGGCATCTGTAGATGATTCTCGTGAGATCTGTGAGACACTGCTTAGCGGAAGAACTGTAATTTTGAATCTGGAGGGACTGGATCTTGAGATTGCACAGCGTATCATAGACTTTATTTCAGGATCTGCATTTGCTATTAGCGGTAATCTGCAGAAGATTTCAAATTACATATTCCTTGTAACACCTACCAATGTAGATATTTCCGGTGATCTTCAGGATCTTTTGGGAACATCTTTTGATTCATCATCAATGGGTTCAAGATTTTAATGAACAAGGAAGAACAGATGTTGCAGAAACGCCTGTTGGAATTGTCATCTATTGCATACCAGCGTGATATTGTAACATTTTCAGATTTTCTTAATTTAAATGAACTTCATATTTTACAGTCTATACCAAAGAATGAGCTTTCAACCAGATATGAGCTCTTTGGTGGATATGAATATGCGGAGCGTCAGATGGTTGCATTTCTACCTGATGCTCTTTGTTATGAATATGAATATCCAATCGATGTACTGCGTGTATCGGCAGTTCACAAGAAATATGCCGAATCACTTACACACAGAGATTATCTCGGTGCACTTCTCAACCTTGGTATTGAACGATCTAAGATTGGTGATCTGGCGGTGACGGATGATTCCTGTCTGATATTCTGCCATGCGGATATGAGTGATTTTATATATAAAGAGTTTACACGAGTTCGTCATACATTGATTTCAGTAGATAAAATGCAGCTCAGCGAATTTCATTATATGCCAGAACGTACGGAGATAAAAGGAAATGTATCTTCAATTCGTCTGGACAGCGTACTTTCATCTGCATTTCCGATGTCCAGAAGTAAACTGGTCGGTTATATCGAAGGCGGCAAAGTATTCGTAAACGGAAAAATGATTACCAGCAATGGCTACCGTCTGAAAGAAAACGATATCATTTCTGTACGTGGTATGGGAAGAATTCAGTATGACAGCGTCATCAGTGAAACAAAAAAAGGGCGGTATTTTATCCGTCTGTATAAGTATTAGAATTCCACAATTATATAAATATCAGGAGCGTATAATGACTCAGAATAATAATCAACCAAAAATTAATTACGTACCGGCATGTCTGCTTACTATCTTTGCTATCATTCTGGATCAGTGGACGAAGCATCTGGCTGTAACAAAACTTCAGGGAAAAACACCTTTCATTCTGATCAACAAAGTATTTCAGCTCTGCTATCTTGAAAATCGCGGTGCAGCATTTGGAGTGTTACAGAATCAGCGTATTTTCTTTCTGATCTGTGCTCTGGTCATATTGATCTTTGCTATATGGATTTATGGTAAATTACCTAATGCACAACGGTATCTGCCACTTCGTATCTGTATCATCGGTATCTGTGCAGGTGCAATTGGTAATATGATTGACCGGATATATCTGGGATATGTGGTAGATTTTTTCTACTTCAATCTGATTGATTTTCCGATTTTCAATGTGGCGGATATCTATGTTACGGTATCAACGATCGTATTAGTAATTTTGATCTTATTCTATTATCAGGAGGACGAATTTGAAGAACTGTTTCATCGTAGAAAATGAAGAGGGCAAAAGAATTGACCGTTATCTGGCAGAACAAATGCCAGATATGTCCAGATCCTATATACAAAAGATAATAAAGGATGGTCTTGTGACTGTTTCTGAGAAGCCTGTAAAAGCCAATTACAGGCTTTCTTTGTATGAAAGCATAAAAGTTACCATACCAGAGCTGAAAGAGCCTGAAATCGAAGCTGAGGACATTCCATTAGATATTCTGTATGAGGATCAGGATATAATTGTAATCAACAAACCAAAAGGCATGGTGGTCCATCCGGCACCGGGACATTATTCCGGCACTCTTGTCAATGCATTAATGTATCATTGCGGAAATGAATTATCGGGAATTAACGGAGTTATGCGCCCGGGTATCGTTCACCGAATTGATATGGATACTACCGGCTCCTTGATCATATGTAAAAATGATATGGCTCATCAGTGTATTGCCGAGCAGCTGAAGGAACATTCCATCAAACGAGTGTACTATGCAATCGTACACGGCAATATTAAAGAAGACCACGGAACTGTAAACGCTGCGATCGGTCGTCACCCCATTGACCGTAAAAAGATGAGCACGAAATGTAAGCAGGGGAAACACGCAGTTACACACTATACTGTAATCGAAAGATTCGGAGATTATACCTTTATTCAATGTGAGCTTGAAACAGGAAGAACACATCAGATCCGTGTCCATATGGCAAGTATTGGACATCCGTTATTAGGTGATGCCATATACGGTCCGGCGAAATGTCCATTTAAAAATCTTCAGGGTCAGACACTTCACGCAAAGATACTTGGCATCATTCACCCAAGGACAGGAGAGTATATGGAATTCGACGCTCCGTTGCCTGACTATTTTAATAATTTATTGCAAATACTTAAAAATAATTATTAATAGTTCAAATTAAGTATACATTTTCTTCTGAATGAGTTATAATCATAGTATAGAAAGATTAAAAAGGAGCGTGATCCTATGGCAAAGACAAATACAATTATTACAATTGGACGACAGTTTGGAAGCGGCGGAAGAGAGATCGGATATATGGTTGCCGACAAGCTGGGTATCAAGTTATATGACAAAGAGATGCTTCAGAGAGCAGCGCAGGACAGCGGTATCTGCGAAGAATTGTTTGAATCTCATGATGAAAAACCGAGTAACAGTTTTCTTTATTCCCTGGTAATGGATACATATTCCATGGGATATTCCGGAAGTACTTATAATGATATGCCAATTAATCACAAGATCTTTCTGGCACAGTTTGATGCAATTAAAAAAATAGCTAATGAAGGACCATGTATTCTTGTCGGACGTTGTGCAGATTATGCATTGGAAGGTTATCCGAATCTGTTAAGTGTATTTATTCATGCTGATCTGGATGCCAGAATCAAACGTATCGCAAAAAAATATGATCTGACGGATGCAAAAGCAAAGGATCTGATCATCAAGACGAATAAGAAGCGTGCAAGCTACTATAATTACTATACCGATAAACGATGGGGTGATGCCGATAGTTATGATGTTTGCCTGGACAGTTCCGTACTTGGTCTGGAGGGTACAGCTGAAGCAATCATCAAACTCATAGAAGTAAAAGAAAAGGGCATCAAGCGTAATATCTGGCAATGTGATGAATAATTATAATTAATAATTATAATTAATGTAGAAAAGGGTGAGTCCATTTATCTGGATTCACCCTTTCTCGTATAGTTAAAAAACAGCTAATCCCCATTACTATCTGATATAAGGTATACGTTCCGGCCATCCCGGAATATTACCATTCAGAATCGCAGTAAACATTCTCTGTTTGATACCTGGATACTGACGGTTCAAATCGGCTAACAGATCCTTTGCATATTGTCTTTTTGTATATCCATCGACCGGACAGGCACTTTTTACAACCGGAAGATTATACTTGTTCTTAAATCCGATCACATCTGCTTCGTCCACAAACATAATCGGGCGGATTACTGTAAGATCCATACGGTCCAGATATGTCTTCGGTGAAAACGAATAAAACCTTCCCTCAAAGAAAAGCGAGAGAATCATCGTCTCAATAATATCGTCCTTATGATGGGCATACGCAATCTTATTACAGCCTATTTCCTTTACTGCCTGATTCAATGCACCTTTCCGCATCTTGGCACAGAGAGAGCATGGATTCTTTTCCTTACGTTCTTCAAAAAGAATCTGTGCAATGTCTGTCTTTACAATGTGATAGGGAATCTCCATTTCCCGGCATAATTCCTTGATTGGAGTGAAATCACACTGTTCATAGCCGAGATCAACAGTGATCGCACTGAGTTCGAAGTGATTCGGATAAAAGCGTTTCAGTCCATGCAGAGCGTAGAGCAATGTAAGACTGTCTTTTCCTCCGGATATTCCCACTGCTATATGATCCCCCTCCTGAATCATCTGGTATTCATCTACAGCCTTTCTTGTGTGGCTTAGTAACTGTTGTAATTTCATATAATATTTTTTGATCCTTTCCTAAGATTGCTTTAATCTTCACGTAATTTTACAGCAGAAGCTGCCTGTCTGCGCCGGTTCTCGTCAATTGCTGCATAATGCTTTTTCGTAGTATTCACGTCCTTATGTCCAAGAACGTCCGCCACGAGATAAATATCACCGGTTTCCCGGTACAGTGATGTGCCATAGGTACTCCGAAGCTTATGAGGTGTGATTTTTTTATTCGGTGTAACCTGACGGGAATACTTCTTCACCATATTCTCAACAGCCTGTACACCCATACGACGTCTCTGAGTAGATAAGAACAATGCATTCTCGTGCCCGGGAAGAGGAGAGAGGACCTTACGATCACCTTGCATATACTGCTTTAATGCCTCTGCAACCTCATTGCCAAAATAAACAACCATCTGATTACCACCTTTCCTGGTAACTGTAATTCCATTATTTTTGAAATCTACATCGGTAAGATCCAGACCAACACATTCCGATACACGGATACCGGTTCCAAGAAGTAAAGTGAGAATTGCCAGGTCACGGTCCCGGGTCTTTTCATAGTACTTAAGAGCCTGTCCAGACAGCGTAGAACCCGCAGATTCGACGTAATCCAAGAGCAATGCAACTTCATCTACGTCCAGTCGTATAATCGCTTTTTCGTGCTGTTTAGGCATGTCTACGAGCAATGTAGGATTCTGTGTAATAACCTGATGCTTGTAATAATATCCATAAAAGCTCCGAAGTGCCGACATCTTGCGTGCAAGACCCTTTTCACCATTCGTTCGGAGTGCGTCATCATCACTTTTATATACCTTAAGGTAATCCATATATTCTTCAATGTCAACTGCTGAAAGCTTCTCCAGATCTGCCGGCTGAAACTGTTCAATACTGTAATTGCGATATACAGGGTTATATTCTATCAGATAATGATAAAATACCCGAATGTCATACGCATAGTTCAGCCTTGTACGAATAGATGAAGTATATTCGATTGCACGAAAGTAATCCTTAGCGAATGGAGGCAACGTCTTTAACAATTCTCTGAGACGCAATGTATAATCTATATTCGTCTGTTCATGATAGGTACGTTCCTTAGATGCCATATTAATCCTCCTAAAAATATAGTCTGTATAGAGATGAGCATTGATTTATAAAGATTTTTATATAAATCTTTTGGAAAAATCGGTATTTTACGTATAGATCTATTTCACTTACAGTATATCTCATTTACAATCATTCAGTCAATACTTAAAATGTATAGATGTATCTATCCCTCTATATAAGGACAGAACGATCATCTACCAGTATAATCTGATGTCTGACCGTCCTGACTCTGGGGTAAGTATATAAATATAAATGAGGTGTAACCATTCAATGTATGAATAGTTACTATATTTAAGAATAACAAGTATTCTAAATATCTGCGCTAATCGATCTATAAATCTTAATCTTAAAGCTTTACCGGAAATCCTGATCTGTATAAGCAACTGTCAAGTATGATCCCTCCTGAATGGAATCACTGTCCAGATGATTGATCTCCTTTAATTCTTTCACATATGCTTTCACAGATGTATCTTCATCTGCATAGGCACTTGCAATATCCCATAAGGTATCGCCTTCCTGTACCTCAATGCTCTTATAGTAAGTAAAATTAACAGGTTCATTCTTACGGTCGTCATGTGCACTGACAAGTTTTCTTCCTGCAATGATACTTAAAATTAAAGCAATAATCATAGCTGCTACAAAAAAGATCAGCTTCTCTACATATACGGTACGTACTCTCTTAACTGCACTGTGTGATCGTCTCATAATAAAATCCCCCTTTAATCTTAATCTCCCACTCCTGCGGATATGCCGAACAATCGTTCCGAACATCCGTTCCTTGCTTATATCTGGATTATATATAAAGAACACATGTTTGTCAATAGATTTGTTCAAAATAATCGAACGTATTTTCTAAACATTTGTTTGCTTTTTCACTTTTGCTATGGTAGACTTATATTAAAGTATTGGGGATATCCCCACTCATATTTACTAATCGAAAGGAGTATGTTTCAATGGCACAGGGTAAGATTTCATCAAAACAACAAGAGATTCTTGACTATATTAAGTCTCAGATTCTTGAGAGAGGATTTCCGCCTGCTGTGCGTGACATCTGTGAAGCTGTACATTTGAAGTCTACTTCTTCTGTTCACTCTCATCTTGAGACACTTGAAAAGAACGGTTATATTCGCCGTGATCCTACGAAGCCAAGAGCAATTGAGATCCTGGATGACTCTTTTGCAATGATGCGCCGCGAGATGACCAGTGTTCCTATTATTGGTCACGTAGCTGCCGGAGAACCGCTTCTTGCTGAACAGAATATCGAAGACTACTTCCCTATTCCTGTCGAGATGCTTCCGAATGCGAATACATTCCTGTTAAAAGTACAGGGTGAAAGCATGGTGAATGCCGGTATCCTTAATGGAGATCTGGTACTGGTTAAGGAACAACACAATGCGTCTAACGGAGAGATGGTCGTTGCCCTGATTGAAGATGGGGCTACGGTTAAGACATTTTACAAAGAAAATGGTTATATCAGACTTCAGCCAGAGAACGACTATATGGATCCGATCATTGTACCAGATGTTACGATTCTTGGCAAAGTAATCGGTGTATTTAGATTTTTCGAGTAAATAATGCGAAAAAGATAATCGGGCAAAGAATAAAATCTTTGTCCGATTATCTTTTTGTTTCTAAATTGTATGAAGTTCATATGCTCTTGTGCCAAGACCAATCTTCTCTGCATGAGCCAGACAGGTCTTCCACTCTGCATCCGGATGTGTCATATGGAAATGATCGTGATGTTTATGTCCCATCTCTTTGATATTCTTATCAAGCTCACTGCCGTCGATAACAGGCATCTGATTGCACAGATCTGCACAGGCCTGATCCAATGCCACAGGATCAAACGATGCCAGCATACCTACATTAGGAATGATCGGAATATCATTCTCTGCATGACAGTCACAATTTGGTGATACATCACATATCAGAGATACATGGAAACATGGTCTGTCCTTACATACCGCATAGCTGTATTCAGCCATTTTATAATTTAGCATCGCAACGGAATCACTGAAATCTGCTGCAATCACATCCTTTGGACAGACTGCCAGACATCTTCCGCAGCCTACACATTTATCATGGTCGATCAATGCTTTTCTTTCGGTAATAACCGGTGCATCATGTGCACAGATTCTCGAACAGGCACCACATCCTATACAGTTATCCTGATCCACACTTGGTTTACCGTCGCAGTGCTGTTCCATTTTACCGGCTCTTGAGCCACATCCCATACCGATATTTTTAATTGCACCGCCAAATCCGGCTGTCTCGTGTCCTTTGAAATGTGTCAGTGAGATAAAAACATCTGCATCCATGATTGCCTGACCAATCTTTGCTTCTTTTACATATTCGCCATTAATCGGAACAATCTCTTCATCGGTTCCCTTCAGACCGTCACCGATGATAACGTGACAACCGGTCTGATACGGCGAAAACCCATTAATGTATGCAGTTTCCAGATGATCCAGTGCATTCTTTCTGCTTCCGACATAAAGTGTATTACAATCTGTAAGAAATGGTTTACCGCCAAGTTCTTTTACATAGTCTGCCACAACTCTTGCGTAATTCGGTCTTAAGAATGCAAGATTACCATATTCTCCGAAGTGAATCTTAATCGCCGCATATTTTTCATGAAAATCGATATGTTCAAATCCGGCAGTCTTCATGAGTCTGTGTAATTTCTGAAGCAGATTCTCATTCAGCGTTGCTTTAAATGTTGTAAAATAAACCTGTGATTTATCCATGATTTTATCACTCCTTTTACAAATCATCTCTCATAATTTCTTTTCCATCATGCCAGATGTGCTCCAGATTGTAGAAGCTTCTGTTCTCTTTATCAAACACATGCACGATCACATCTGCATAATCCAGCAGGATCCATGGGCTGTTACCATTACCCTCTCGCTGCTTCATGGCAAATCCATTCTTATGCATCTGCTCTTCTACATTCTCTACCAGTGCACTGACCTGACTGTTGCTGTTTCCGGTTGCGATCACAAAATAATCTGCAATCGTAGAAACAGTTGAAATATCAATAATCTTAATATCTGCACCTTTCTTTTCATCCAGTGCATCATATATAACTTTAGCCATTGTATTCGCCTGATTCATATACAGTCCTCCTGCTTAATAATTATCTTTTATTCTCGTAGTACTGACAGGTCTCTGCTGTCATAGGATCTAACGGTTTCCCGGTACTGTTCAGATATTCCAGTGAATCCTTCAATATCCGATACAGACACGCATCGATATCATGAAATGCCAGATATCGCACATCATTCATATTCGGAAGTTCTTTCCTTCCCGGTTCCATATAATCAGATATATATATAATCTTATCCATTAGAGTCATCTCCGGTCTTCCTGTGGTATGATAGCGTATCGCATCCAGAATCACCGGATCCAAGATTCCGTATTTTTCTTCTGCCAGATAAGCACCAAGCTTTGCATGCAGAAGTCCTGGATTCGCATATTCTATATCTGTAACTGGAATCTCATGTTCTTTACACATACGTATCTTCTCATCAGCAGGAATACATTTGGCACAGTCATGTAAAAGTCCTGCTGTCAGTGCCTGTGCGAGATCTGCACCATGACACATTGCCATAGCTGATGCTGTATACATGACACCCAATGTGTGCTGATAACGAGGCTCATCCAGTTCCTTTTTCAGTTCATTCTGAATAAATGTAAGCTCATGATTCATTAATGTCATTGCACTCCTTTATACAAATGATGTTCTCTGATATATTCTTCTGCTTCGATTGGAATTTCGCCTGTCACAGAACCTCCTTGCTGCAGTCGGTTCCGCAGTTCATGAGATGCCATTGGAAGCACCGGCGTAACCAGAAGACGGAAATCTGCATTGTATTTGCGATTCAGCTCAGCAATCTTATCTTCCATTACCTGACGATTGTTTTTATCATCTCTGTATGCAGCCAGAATCGTACAGGTCGCAGCGATTCGCTCCGGATGCACCCACTGTTCAAACATAAACAGTGAATCCGCGCCAATGATAAAATAAAAATGATTTTCCGGATATTTTTCTTTAAAATATTCCATTGTCTGATAGGAATATGAGATTTCCTGCCGTTTAATCTCATAATCTTCCAGACGAAAGTAATCATACTTTTCAATTGAACGAGTTACCATCTCCATGCGGTCTTCTCTCGTTGTCTGGAACACACTATCCTGTTTATGAGGCGGATTCCCATTCGGCATAAACCAGACCTGATCCAGCTTAAATTCACGATATGCATATTCTCCCAGCATCAGATGTCCGTTATGAATGGGATCAAATGTGCCTCCCATTATTCCAATTTTCATGTCTACTCCTCGATAGTACACATAAATATTTTATGGTAACTGTATCTTTTTCTTGTCGTCTTTACCTTCTTTATACAGAACGATTTTCTTACCAATTACCTGTACAACCTGTGAATGTGTACGCTCTGCAAGAACTTTTGCCATTTCTTTCGGATCATCGACACAGTTCTGTAATACGCTGAGCTTGATCAGCTCTCTTGCTTCCAACGCTTCTGATACAGCCGCAGTCACTTCCGGTGTTACACAGTTCTTTCCAATCTGAAATACCGGATCCATGGTCATGGCAAGACTCTTCAAATATGCTCTCTGTTTTGTAGTCATTCCTGTTCTCCTTTATTTATAATAATCAAACTGGAGACCGTACATGCGTACGGTATCGCCTTCTTCAATACCAGCATCTTCCAGTTCTTTCAGGATTCCAGTATCCTTCAGGAACTTCTGGAAGAATGCAAATCCCTTCTCTGAATCCAGATTGGTATAACCAAGCATTTTCTCGATCTTTGGTCCTTCTACGACATACATACCATCTTCTTTTTCTACAGTATACGGAAGATCCACGTAAATCAGTTCATCCTCAGGGAAATACTCCTGCTCAAATACGATCGGTGCTGCATCCAGATCCTTTAACTGATCAGACACATAATACAGAAGTTCATTCAAACCTTCTCCTGTAACACCGGAAATCGGAAACACCTTGTATCCCTGTGGCTCGAATTCATCTTTCAGACGCTTGATTGGATCGTTCTCCGGATCACTGTAAATCGCATCGATCTTATTTGCTGCGATTACCTGTGGACGATTCGCAATATCAGCGTTATACGCCTTTAATTCTGCATTGATCTTGTAAATGTCATCGACCGGATCACGTCCTTCGGTACCTGCAGCATCTACTACATGGATCATTAATTTGGTACGCTCAATATGACGCAGGAATTCATGTCCAAGACCCACACCTTCTGACGCACCCTCAATCAGACCCGGAATATCTGCGATTACAAATCCTCTTCCGTCCGGAAGATCTACTACGCCGAGATTCGGATTCAGAGTGGTAAAATGATAGTTCGCGATCTTTGGCTGTGCATTGGTTACTCTTGATAAAAATGTAGACTTTCCTACATTTGGAAATCCAACCAGTCCCACGTCTGCAATGACTTTAAGCTCAAGATTAACCCAGAGCTCCTGGGATGGCTGTCCAGGCTGTGCATACTTTGGAATCTGCATCGTAGATGTCGCAAAATGCTGATTACCCAGTCCTCCACGTCCACCTTTTAAAATCACCTGTCTTCTGTTGTCGCCGGACATATCTGCAATGACTTTGCCGGATTCTGCTTCTTTGACAACGGTTCCTTCTGGCACTTTCAATACAATATCTTCTGCGTCTTTTCCGTGGCAGCGTCTCTTACCACCCTGCTCACCGTCTTTGGCGGCATATTTACGTCTGTGACGATAATCCTGAAGTGTATTTAAGCCTTCATCCACTTCAAATATAACATCGCCTCCACGTCCGCCGTCTCCACCATCGGGACCGCCATTTGGCACATATAATTCGCGACGAAAACTTACATGTCCGTCCCCGCCTTTACCGGATCTGATAAATATTTTTGCTCTGTCTGCAAACATTGCGGTTTTCCTTTCCTGAAATATAACGAAAGTGCTGTTCCATAACTGTAATCAGTTACTTCGCAGCACCCTCCGTAAGTCTCATGTCTAATTACTCTGCAACTGGGTAGATAGAAACCTGTTTCTTATCTCTTCCTTTTCTCTCAAAACGAACAACGCCGTCAACCAGTGCGAACAATGTATCATCGCCACCGCGACCTACATTAACTCCCGGATGAATCTTTGTTCCACGCTGTCTGTAAAGAATGTTGCCAGCTTTTACAAACTGTCCGTCGGCTCTCTTAGCACCAAGTCTCTTGGACTCAGAGTCACGTCCGTTCTTTGTAGAACCTACTCCCTTTTTGTGTGCGAAATACTGAAGGTTTAATTTCATCATTATCGTTACACCTCCTCAAATGTTAAGTGAATATATTCTTTATAGTCCTGATCGTCTGCCATATTCTCGAATCCGAGAATCATCGCAGACAACAATAGTTCGGTTTCCTTCGTCGGGTTTTCTTTCAGCCTCAGATCAATGAGTCCTTCAGATTCATTGGTCGTCAGTGAAAACTTCGCTGTAGTTAACGCTTCGATTGCATTACAGGTATTAATTACCAGCATGGATATTCCGGCGCAGATAATATCTTCTCCGGCTTCCGCATACTCAGCATGTCCGATTACAGTAAAACCGATACATTCATTTTCTTTGTTACGATAAATCGTTACATGAGTCATGAAAAATCTCCGAATTAAGCGTTGATCTTTTCAATCTTAACAGCTGTGTACTGCTGTCTGTGACCATTTTTCTTATGGTATCCAGATTTTCTCTTATACTTGTAAACGATGACTTTTCTGGCTTTTCCGTTCTCAACTACGGATGCTTCAACAGTTGCACCAGCTACTGTAGGAGCTCCTACTTTAAGCTCTCCGTCGCTTACTGCAAGCACCTGGTCAAATGTATAAGTTTCGCCAGCCTCTACACCAAGCTTCTCTACTTTAATGATATCGCCTTCGGCTACTTTGTACTGTTTACCACCTGTTGCTATAATTGCGTACATATGGCACCTCCTATTATCATTACTCGCCAACTACGGTGATCACACGCTATGTGCAATACTTATTACCTCATTGTGCGGCATACTAGATTATAATAGCATAAGCTTGCTGTAAAAGCAAGCTTATTACCAAAAAATATTTTATTTTTTTAAAGCAGATGAATTCCATGCTTTGCTGTCTCTTCAATCATCTCATCCGGCCACAAAGAAGACTGTACTTCTCCGATATGTGCCTTTCTCAGATAATACATACAGATACGCGACTGTCCGATACCTCCGCCAATTGTATATGGCAGTTCGCCGTTCAGCAATGACTTCTGGAATGCAAGTTCCTTGCGTTCTTCACATCCGGCAATTTCTAACTGTTTCATCAGAGAATCTTCGTCTACTCGGATACCCATGGAAGAAAGCTCCAGTGCAATATCAAGAACCGGATAATATACGATAATATCTCCGTTCAGCTCCCAGTCATCATAGTCAGGTGCTCTTCCATCATGCTTCTCACCAGAGGCCAGCACTTTACCAATCTGAGAAATAAAAATTGCACCTTTTAATTTAGCATAAGCATATTCTCTTTCTTTAGAGGTCTTATCCGGATACATATCTTCCAGTTCCTGCGATGTAACAAATGTAATCTCATCAGGGAGTACTGCTTCTATATAGTTGTATCTGCGAGCCATGTAATCTTCTGTATCTTTTAATGCAGCATATACTTTCCTAACGGTATATTCTAATGTTTCAGTATTGCGTTCTTCTTTGGAGATGACCTTTTCCCAGTCCCACTGATCCACGTAGATAGAATGGATATTATCTGTGTCCTCATCTCTGCGGATCGCACTCATATCTGTGTAAAGCCCTTCTCCTGAATGGAATCCGTATTTTTTCAACGCATAACGTTTCCATTTCGCCAGAGAATGTACAATCTCTGCCATGTCATCATTCTGTTCTTTAATACCGAATGCAACCGGGCGCTCCACACCGTTCAGGTTATCATTCAATCCGCTCTCCGGCTTTACAAATAGCGGTGCAGACACGCGGGTAAGATGCAGGTTCTTAGCAAGTGAGCTCTGGAAATGATCCTTAATTTCTTTGATTGCTACCTCCGTTTCCCGTATTGTAAGTGGAGAGAAATATCCCTCCGGCATAATTATCTCTGCCATTCTCTTATTCCTCCTTAATTTTCCGGCTGTCCGGAATCTTCGTACCAAGTAATTTTTCTGCGTTTGTGTGGAATATCATCTGTTTTTCTGCTTCTGTAAGACTCGTTGATTCCAATGTCTGCACAAATTCTTTCTGTCCGCCCCATGGGGAATCACTGGCAAAAAGAATACGGTCTGCGCCTTGTTTACGGACGATACGTATGAATTGTTCTTCAGCAATATGTCCGAATACAACACCGGTATCAAACCACACCGGTGCTCCGACCAGATACTTTTCAACATCGTCCCACATCATGAGACTGCCCATATGTGCAAGTACCAACTTTTCCGGATGAACGGCATCAATCATCTTTACAATCCTATCGGGTGTGCAGTGTGTCAGTTCTTTGTAACCCGGATCAAATCCACAATGAACACTTACAATTAATCCCAGTTCACTCGCCACATCAATAATTCGCTCACATCGGATATCATCGATAAATGTTTGCTGATAATCGGGATGTAATTTAATGCCTTTAAATCCTTGATCTTTTAAAAACATCAGTTTCTCACGGACATTTTCCGTATCCGGATGGATTCCTCCAAACGAAAGTAATCTGTCCTGACCACGAAACTGCATTGCAAACCGGTTAATCGAATCAAACTGCTCCGGCTTCGTAGCTACAGGAAGAATCACGGAACAGTCAATCCCTGCCTCTTCTGACGAAGCCTGCAGTCCTGCCGCAGTACCATCTGTATACGGTACCGTCTCGCAATTCGCCTCCAGAATTGCAAGCGTCTTCTTTACAATCTTCTCCGGAAATATATGTGTATGAAAATCTATCATAACTTTTATATTCCTCTTTTCGCATATTAAATCTTTATTATTACAACTGTGTCATTACAAAAATGTCATAAATTGCTTTGATTGCATTATCAAAGTCATGGTTCCGCACGCCAATGATAATATTCAACTCACTGGATCCCTGATCGATCATGCGCACGTTCACATTGGCATGTGCCAATGCTGAAAAGATTCGTCCGGAAGTACCACGGGTAGACTTCATACCGCGACCTACCACAGCGATCAGTGCAAGATCAGATTCCATTTCCACAAAATCCGGTTCTACTGCGCGGTGGATGCCTGCCACAACTTCCTGTTCCTTTTCTTCAAACTCATCCTGATGCACCAGAATTGTCATGGTATCAATACCTGACGGCATATGCTCAATAGAAATACCATTATTATCAAATACTTCCAGCACACGCTTACAGAATCCTACTTCTGAGTTCATCATTGCTTTTTCAATAGTAATAGAAGCAAAATCCTTCTTACCTGCGATACCTGTAATGACAAAACGCGGCTTTCTGCAGGTTGCTTCTACGATCAGTGTACCTTTATCTTCCGGTACGTTCGTATTACGGATATTGATCGGAATACCTTCTTTACGTACCGGGAAAATTGCATCTTCATGAAGTACAGATGCTCCCATGTAAGATAACTCTCGAAGCTCACGGTATGTAATCACATCAATTGCTTTTGGGTTCTTTACCACGCGTGGATCAGCGATCAGGAATCCTGATACATCTGTCCAGTTTTCATACATGTCTGCATGAACTGCCTTTGCCACAATGGAACCCGTTACATCAGAACCACCTCTGGAAAATGTTTTCACCGTTCCATCATATCCTGCTCCATAGAATCCTGGAATTACTGCTTTTTCGGTATGTGCCAGACGCTCCGACAGGATCTTCTGTGTCTTATCTGCGTCAAATCCACCCTTTTCATTAAAGAAGATCACTTCTGCCGCATCGATAAATTCATAGCCAAGATAAGCAGCCATGATCATACCATTCAGATACTCTCCTCTGGATGCCGCATAATCGCATCCCACCTTCTTGCTGAAATTCTCGCGGATCACCTTAAACTCCTGATTCAGGCTCAGATCCAGCTTAAGTCCGTCAATGATCTCCTGATAACGGGCTTTGATCGCATCTAACTGCTCATCAAAATCTTCTTCCTGGATTGCCAGATGATAACAGCTGTACAACATATCTGTTACCTTTGTATCCCCGGAAAAACGTTTTCCCGGTGCGGATGGTACCACATAGCGTCTGGACTCTTCCTGACGGATAATGGCTCCCACCTTTTTAAACTGTTCTGCACTTGCCAGCGAGCTTCCTCCGAATTTAACTACTTTTTTCATTCTTTTGTAGACCTCCATAAATCTCGAATTGTGTTACCGGTTGGCTAACCTCTTATCACATCACCAAATTCTGCATTTGCAGCTTTCTTCAGGTCTGCCGGAGCAAGCTTTATCTGCATGCCAAGCTTACCGCCGCTCACATAAATCTCATCAAAATCCCTTGCGCTTTCCTGAATAACAGTCGGAAAATTCTTTTTCATTCCAATAGAAGTACATCCGCCACGGACATATCCAGTCACCTTGGTCAGATCCTTCAGATGCAGCATCTCCAGTGACTTCTCACCAACTGCCTTGGCTGCCTTCTTAAAATCAATTTCATCTTCAATTGGGATTACAAATACATAATGATTACCTGTCTTTCCTGTCGTCACAAGTGTCTTAAATACCTGCCTATGATCCAGATTTAATTTATCTGCCACCTGGATACCATCTGTGAATTCATCACACTCATAGGTCTCATAAGTATACGAGATCTTCATACGGTCAAGAATCCGCATGGCATTGGTCTTAATCTCTTTTTTACTCATTATCTTACCTCGTTATCGTATGCTTTGAAGCTGTATATGCCACTATTCTGCTTCTAGTTCATTACTATACCACTTGCCACGGCACTTTAGCAAGATAAAATATCCCAGCCAAGTGATTCTAATGATACAAATCTTGGATTTTCGGACTTAGGATTCTTCGCATAAACTTCTCTTCTATGATAATGAAGCTTCACCTCTTCTTCGCCGACATATTTTAAAAATGTCTCCATCACAAGATCCGGTTTCAGGTTATTCTCACTTCCCGCCGCAAGCTGCATACAGATTCCTGAAGGCTCCATATGCATGTCATAGATCATCGGACGGATATCCACTTCCTTTTCACTGCGCTTCGTCTTCTTCATAACTTTAATCTCCGGTTGCTCCAGAAATGCAGCGAGCGCTTCATTCCAGTTATCAGGGAACACCGCTGTCTCACTATTATGTTCTCTTAACGCTGTCTCTTCCATATCTTTTGGCACGATCAGGTAATCCGCAGCAGCTACCAGCGTCATACCGCTGTATTTTTTCTCATCCTGGATCTGTCTGAAACTTACGACATCGATACCGTTTGCCATTGTTTGATTCAACTGTCTGACTGCATCCTCCGATGTAATATCCCCCGCAAGCTCAATATCCAGATATTCCCCTTCGCTTGTCACGCCAAGTCCGAGCGGCTGTGCGAAAGACATGATCATATGAGGACTGTATCCTCCGGTAAATGCGATCGGGATATCTGCGCGTCGCATTGCCTTCTGGAAGAAACGCATCACATCCAGATGTCCAATGTATTTCAGAATGCCGTATTTGCGGAACTTAATTCTTACTTTCAATGCAGACACCTCCTTTCCATTTTGCCACACCGCATCCAGAACACTGCATACGGCAGTTCGGTGTCACTTCGCCCTTCATGGCGCGATCCCATTCTCTTCTGAGGAACTTCTTCGTCACGCCAATATCGATAAAATCCCATGGAAATACTTCATCTTCCCCGCGTTCCCTGAGATTATAAAATCCAATCTCAATACCTGTATTGTCAAATGCCCGCATCCATTTATCATTATCAAACTGTTCACTCCAGGAATCATAGATACATCCCATGCGATAAGCTTCTTCGATGACTGACGCTATCTTGCGATCACCTCTGGCAAATACACCCTCCAGCACACTTACCTCAGCATCATGCCAATTGTAACGCAGACTCTTTTTATTGAGCTGATTAAGAAATGCATGCTTTACAATTGCTGCACGTTCAATATAGTCTTCGTGATTCAGCATCGGTGCCCACTGGAACGGTGTAAATGGCTTCGGTATAAAGAACGAAGAGCTTGCTGTAATCTGGCATTTGCCATTTCTCTGATCCTTTGGAATCTCATAATATCTTCTGGCAACCTTATCTGCCAGAACAGCGATTGCCTCCATATCTTCCTCTGTCTCAGTCGGAAGTCCCAGCATGAAGTAAAGCTTTACTTTGTTCCATCCACCTTCAAATGCCTGTCCGGCTCCGGAAATGATATCCTCTTCCGTCAGACCTTTATTAATGACGTTACGCATCCGCTGGGAACCAGCCTCCGGTGCAAATGTCAGACTGCTCTTACGGATATCCTGCACCTGGCTCATTACATCCAACGAAAATGCATCAATCCGAAGAGATGGCAACGAAATATTGATTCCTTTATTTTTAAAGTTATCGATCAGGAATGTCACCAGTTCCTTTAATTCACTGTAATCACTGGTACTTAAGGAACTAAGAGATATCTCCTCATGACCTGTATTCTTCAACATATTATACGCATACTGCTTCAGCGTCTCGACGTCACGTTCTCTGGTCGGGCGGTACAACATACCAGCCTGACAGAATCTGCAGCCACGAATACAGCCGCGCTGTACTTCCAATACCACACGATCCTGCGTCACCTTAATATAAGGAACGATCGGTGCCTGCGGATAGGTCGTGTTCGTCACATCCATGACTACCTGCTTGTGGATCACGGACGGTGCATGCTTGTTAACCGGGAAAAACTGATCGATCGTTCCGTCTTCGTGATAAGTCACATCATAGAACATCGGAACATAGATGCCATCGATCTGACAGGCTTTCTCCAGAAAGTCCATACGTGATCCGCCATTTTTCTTATTCTCTTTGTACGTATCCAACAGTTCATCATAGACCGTCTCGCCTTCACCGATATAAAACATATCGAAAAATTCTGCAATCGGCTCCGGGTTATACGCACATGGGCCACCACCGATCACAATCGGATCTTCCTCGGTTCGGTCTTTCGCATGAAGCGGAATGCAGGCCAAGTCTAACACCTGCAGAATATTGGTATAACACATCTCATACTGGATCGTGATTCCAAGAAAATCAAAATCACGCACAGGATCCTGCGATTCCAGTGCAAACAGCGGAATCTTCTCTTCTCGCATCACTTTATCCAGATCTACCCACGGAGAATACACGCGCTCACACCACACATCATCCCTGCGGTTGAACATATCATACAAAATCTGAATTCCCAGATGGGACATACCAATTTCATAGACATCCGGGAAGCACATTGCAAACCTGATATCCACGTTCTGAAGGTCTTTTACAACTGCATTTACCTCGCCGCCGATGTAACGGGCAGGTTTTTCTATTTTCATCAAAATATCGTCACTTAAAGCTAACTTTCTCATTCACTACTCCTTGATTCATCCATTAAATCGATAAAACTCAATTTTATCGCATTGATTTATTGTAGCATGAATCCAGAGCTTCGGCAAATTATCTTTTGATAACTGCAATATAAAAAACTCCCGGCAGACAAATGTCTCGCCAGGAGTCATGATAATCATTCTATTTATCTCTTACTCTTCATCGCGATCATATCACCAAAGATTGGTGTCGGCATTCCGAATCCGCCGGATACATCCATGATCTGTCCTGTCGTATATGCCGCATCATCGCTTGCGAAATATGCAACTGCTCCCGCGATTTCTTCAGGCGTTGCCATTCTCTTGATCGGAATGTGTTTCAAGAAAAATTCCTGGAATTCCGGTGTCAGATTGTTTGATACAGCTTCTGTTGCTGTCATTCCCGGTAATACGGCGTTACAACGGATGTTATCTCTTGCGCACTGCGTTGCAATAAGTTTGGTCAAATAATTGATTGCTGCCTTACTGGTTCCGTATGCAATCTGGGAAATATCCGGACGCAGACCTCCAATGGAAGAAATGTTGATAATACTTCCACCGCCATTTGCTGCCATGTGTGGAATTGCAGCCTGGCTGGTCATAAATACACTGGCAAGATTAATATCAACAGTACGGATATACTCGTCATATTCTGTATTTTTGATATCCAGATCTTTCTGTGGATTAGATGTTCCGAAATTATTTACCAGAATATCAATTCTTCCTTCATTCTTGAATACTTCTTCTACCATAGAAGTATAAGTTTCCTTTTCAGTTGCATCGTTATATACGGTTTTTACGTTGCATCCTTCATCATTCAGTTCTTTTGCACGATTCTCTGCGCGCTCCATATTTCTGGCGGCCATATATACAATTGCTCCTTCTCGGGCAAGACGCTGTGTGCAGGCAAGTCCGATTCCTCTTGTAGATGCAGTTACAATTGCTACTTTTCCATCTAATCTCATAATCCCATGCTCCTTTCCATATAATCAGTCTTTATGAAATATTTGTTTGTTATTTTATCACATTTCAACAAGCAAACATGGACATAAGCTGAATTTTTTCTATCATTTTCTTATTATTCTAATTTTTCGCAAAGTATTACACGACTTTTCTCACAAAAAAGAGCTCCGTACACAAGTACAAAGCTCTTTCTAATCGCATTATTCAAAATGAATACATTCAAACTTCTCTTATTCTGATGGAATGATTGTTTCCACCAGACGGTTAAAATTCTCATCCGCTGATGCATTGCTAGACGCCATATTCAGGCTATTCCAGTTAATCGTGACTGTTGTCTCTGTACCATATGATGGCGCTGCTGCATATTTATCATAGATATTTAAAAATGCATCTGCCACCTCGGCAGTACTGTAATAAGTACCTGCATCCAGTTCACTTGCCGCATTTACAATACTTGTGTTCGGTGTCGCGGTAAGATCAAATTGATACTCTGTAAGCGATACCTGCCGCATCGCACCTAATGTGTACTGACAATTCTTATATATTGCTTTTATAGCATTAATAAACCTCGTATTCTGATCATCTGTCAGATCATCCAGCCGAAAACTGTTAAACGATTCCTCATACCAGGCAGCAGCTTCTTCTGCACTCTCACCTGTATGCATACAGTAGCGCTCAGTATCTCCCTTAAAATATGCATCCAGGTATGCCTGCATAAAATCACGGAAATCAAACACGGTACCGACTGCCTCATAAGGAGCCATATACCCCTGAAGTGCATCCTGCAACAATGCCGTGATATCCTTTTTCGATACTTTATAGCTGTCTCCGGACTTCTTTACAGTAATGGTTCTGCTCTTTTTCTGCTGTTTTGTGGCATTACTTAAAAGCTTCGTATCCTCTTCCAGAAGATTTTTCACCTCTGTTGTAAAATCTGTGCCTGATATATTCTTTACATATCCGGCATCCGTTTCTTTGGTCGTAGCTGCAATATCAATCGGTTCATAAGTTACACGAATGATATAGGTATCATTAGACTCCTTGTCTGCTTTGTTAAGTTCAAACTGTACCTGATTCAGTGCTTCCTTAAGAAATGCTTCATAGGATTCCTTTAATTCATCTGGAAAATCAATCACAAAATCATTGGATGATTTGGCATCCGCAATTCCCGTTTCTAAAACACTCTGCAGTTCGCCCTCATTTTCCTTGGCACGAGTAATCAAACGGCCAAGATAATCATCTGCCGACTCTTTCTTTTCACAACCGCTACATAACATCATCAGGCCAAGCAGCAGGCACAATGCACACAACATTCTCCTCTTTTTCATTCGTTTGCCCTCTTATTCTTTCTTACTTAATAATCAGATCACTCCAGCTTTCTACCGCATTGGCATCCTGTTCTACCATCTGCACAACCTCTTCACTGTCTACCTGAGCAATCTCTAAATGAAAATAATCCATCAGCACAAATACCAGAAACAATACACATCCGATCAAAAGGCGTGTCTGCAATCCGGATGATTGTTCCTCTGATTCATATAAATCCCCATATATATTTCGAAATCTCGGATGTACCGCAGGCGGCATATGGGAATCTCCATACATTTCTCTGGCTGAACGCAATAATTCTCTTCTTCTTTTTTCTGATTCATTCACAGACTGAACCTCTCCATTATCGTTCTTATATCAGTCTATGAAATTCATCTGCTATATATCCCTGATTTTATCTGTCGGCAAGCTCACCCACAATATCATCCCAGGTAAGTCCCTTTTCTACCATCAATACCATAGCATGATAAAGAAAATCAGCCATTTCGTATTTTACCTCTTCCGGATTTGGATTCTTTGCTGCAATAATGATCTCTGCGGCTTCCTCTCCAACCTTCTTAAGAATCTTATCAATTCCTTTATCAAACAGGTAATTTGTATATGAGCCTTCTTTTGGATTTGCTTTACGATCCTCGATTACCGCATACACAGATTCAAATACCTGAAGCGGATTCTTCTCATCATAATCTGTTCCAACAAGCGGTTGATAGAAACAGGTCTTATTTCCTGTATGGCAGGCTGCTCCGATCTGTTCTACTTTGGCAAGCAAAGTATCCTTGTCACAGTCAATGGTCAGTGACTTCACATACTGGAAATGTCCGCTGGTTTCACCTTTCACCCACTGGCACTTGCGGCTTCTGCTGTAATAGGTCATCCGTCCAGTCTTGATCGTATTATAGAATGCCTCTTCGTTCATATATGCAACCATCAGAACTTCCTGTGTCTTATAATCCTGTACGACAACCGGAATCAGTCCATTTTCATTCAGCTTAAATTCTGAGAATTCCATGATGCTCTCAAATGAAGTCATCTTAATCTCTTCGTCTTCACAACGTTTCTTAAATTCACTGAATTTCATATCTGTCTGGCTTACATAGCGCCCTGACAGTCCTTTTACTCCCGGACACTTTAATATATTGATAAGTTCCGGTTCTTCCATAGAATCGGTCACGATCACACACGGAATATCGGTAATATTCATCACTGAATCCAGATCCAGTCGGTGCATAAATACAATCTCACTGCAGTTTTCATTAATCACATGCTGCTGTTTGAAGAGTGAATCAAAATCATTTAATGATACTGCGATCTTCTCTTTGCCAAAGCGAAGTGCTGCCGCTTCCATCATTTCAATACTGTCCTTTTTGGAAAAGTTCAGCATGGCGCGTTTTGCTCCTGCATAAAGAATCTTCTTTACATCTTCCTGACGCTTGATATTCCCTCCCGCAACCATTGGAATCCGGATCACACGGTTAATCTTGCGCATCAGGTTGATAGCTTCTTCGTGGTCTTCATCTGACTCGGACAGGTCAAATACCAACAGTTCATCTGCACCATTTTCACTGTAGTAACGCGCCAGTGAGACTACATCTTTACTGATCACCGTCCGGTCATCATACCAGCGCACTGCCTTTCCCGAATCGATAAATATACATGGTATTACTCTTTTATAACTCATATCTGCTCCCCTTATAATTTGCCTTTTGTTGTCCACGCCTCTTTGATACGAGGCTCCATTCCGGTCGCCATATCGAGCGCCTTTCCGAAGCTCTTAAACAAAGCTTCCGCCATATGGTGGTTATTGCCTGCATCCAGAATCTTCAGATGCAGATTCATCATTGCGCCGTAAGATACCGCATAGAAAAATTCACGGATCATCTCTGTATCCATCGTTCCAAGTCTTTCGCAGGTAAACTCTGCCTGATAATTCAGATATGGTCTGCCAGAGAGATCAATGGCACACATGGCAAGCGTCTCATCCATCGGAAGCAGAAAACTTCCATATCGCTTAATGCCAGCCTTATCTCCCAATGCCTCACGGATTGCACCACCTAATACAATTCCTACATCCTCTATGGTATGATGACAGTCCACATCCAGATCTCCACTCACATGAAGCTCCAGATCAAACAGTCCATGTCTTGCGAATCCATCCAACATATGATCAAAAAATCCTATGCCGGTATGTATATCATTCTTTCCCTGTCCATCCAGATTCAGTGACAGGGTAATATCTGTCTCCTTTGTCTTGCGGGTGCAAGAAGCAGTTCTACTCATAGACAGACCTCCTTATCTGATTTAATTATATTGCTATCTGTTTTCTTCAAATCTGACTTTAATTGAATTCGCATGCGCGGTCAGATGTTCTGCTTCCGCAAATGCTTCAATATCCTTGTGTACACGTTCCAGTGCTTCTCTGGAATAGCCGATAATGCTGGACTTTTTAATAAAATCATCCACCGACAGCGGTGAGAAGAATTTCGCTGTTCCATTGGTCGGAAGAACATGGTTCGGTCCCGCATAATAATCGCCCAATGGCTCACTTGCATACTCACCGATAAAAATAGCTCCTGCATTACGGATACGAGTCATGGTGTCATACGGATTCTTTGTCATAATCTCAAGATGTTCCGACGCAATTTCATTTGCTGTATCGATCACTTCATCCATCGTATCTGCGATCAGAATATAACCATAATTATCTAAAGATTTCTGAATAATATCTGCTCTGGACAGTTCCTTTAAGAAGCCATCGATCTGATCAGATACTTCTCTTGCGAGCTTTTCACTGGTCGTAACCAGAATCGCTGAGGCCATCTCATCATGTTCCGCCTGAGACAACAGATCTGCCGCCACATATCGTGGATTAGCAGTCTCATCCGCTACTACCATAATCTCACTTGGTCCGGCAATGGCATCAATGCTTACATGTCCGTACACCGCTTTCTTCGCCAATGCCACATAGATATTACCAGGTCCTACAATCTTGTCTACCTTGGGAATACTTTCTGTTCCGTATGCCAGTGCTCCGATTGCCTGTGCTCCACCTACTTTATAAATAGCTGTTGCACCTGCTTCACAGGCTGCCACCAGAGTGTTAGCATTGACACGCCCATCCGCTCCCGGAGGTGTAACCATAATGATTTCATCCACTCCGGCCACACGTGCAGGAACAATATTCATCAATACAGAGGATGGATAAGCTGCTTTTCCGCCCGGTACATAGACACCTACCCGCTGAAGCGCAGTTACCTTCTGTCCAAGGATTGTTCCGTCAGGCTTACTGTCAAACCAGCTGAACTGACGTTGTTTCTCATGATAAGACTTAATGCTCTCTAATGATCCGCGGATCACACGCAGTAATTCCTCGCCAACTTCTTCATAAGCCGCCTGAATCTCTTCCATTGTTACACGTACATTAGAAGCGTCAATATGGGCATGGTCAAATTGCTCTGTATATGCAAATAATGCTTTATCTTTTTCAATCTTAACATTGTTTAGAATCTCTGCCACCGCCTGCTCATACTGCCCATAGCTGGATGGACTGCGCTGTAGCAGATCTTCGAGAAGATTCTTTTTTGTGCTGGAATCCAAATGCTGTATTCTCATCCTGATCAATCCTTTCTGTCTGTATCTCTATTTATCATTCAATATTTATATCACAGTTCTCAGTCTCTGGATCAGATCCTTGATCCGTTCACTTTCCATTCTCATACTCACCGGATTCACAATCATGCGTGCCGACAGCGGACATACCTCTTCCAGTACAGTCAGACCATTCTCGCGCAGTGTGGATCCTGTCTCTACTATATCACAGATTACCTCTGAAAGTCCCACAATCGGAGCAAGTTCGATAGAACCATTTAACTTGATGATCTCTACTGTCTGATGCTTGACATTGTAAAAATAATCTTTTGCAATATTTGGATATTTGGTTGCAACGCGGATCAGTTCATGATGTTTCAGCAGATCTTCCGCTTCTTTCGGTCCGCAGATACACATGCGACATTTACCATAACCAAGATCCAGCACTTCGTGCACCTTTCTTCCCTCTTCCAGAATGGTATCTCTTCCTACGATACCGATATCAGCCGCACCGTATTCCACATAAGTCGGTACATCCGGACCCTTGGACAAGAAAAAGCGAAGCTTCAGTTCCTCATTTACAAATATCAGTTTTCTGGACTTTTTGTCCTTCATTTCTTCACAGGTAATTCCTATTTTTTCAAATAATTCCAGCGTCTGGCTGGCAAGACGCCCCTTTCCCAGGGCAAATGTAAGATATCTCATAGCAGGCTCCTATCTTAAAATTTCTAAACTAATTATCTGAATGGATCATTTTCTTCTCACCGGTTACCAGATTGATCATAATAATCTGATTATCGCTCTGAATATAGAGCATATTGCCGGCATAGTTTTCTTTACCGTAGCTGATATAATCCTCCAGCGTCTTACCCGGAGCACGTTTCACCAGTTCTGTATTTTTGCATTTTTCACGAAATTCTTTTGCCAGGCTGATTGCCTCTTTCTGACGTCCGTCATCATAAAGGATCAGTGTGTTCTTACGAGTATAGGAAATACGGATATGCTGTCTGGTCAATGCATTCATCAGTTGGTCAATTATGATCGCAAATCCAATAGATGGTGATTTTTTACCAAATTTCTCCAACAGATGGTCATAACGACCACCCTTTACAATAGCATCGCCTGTTCCAAAGGTATATCCTCTGAAAATAATTCCTGTATAGTATCCATATAACCCCGTCATACTCAGATCAAAGTTAATGTATTTTTCTACGCCATAGATCTTCAGCACTTCATAGATCCGCTTCAGTCTGCGAACTGCCATGATGGCTTTGGAGTTTGGTGCAATATTTTCTGCCTGATCCAGCACCTCTTCTCCACCGTAGAGATCTTCCAGTGCTACTAATGCCTCTCTGGAGCTACGACGCACTTCGATACTGTCCAGATATTCTTCCACACCCGGAAAATTACGATTACCGATCAGTTCACGTACTCTTGCTTCTGATTCTTCTCCCAGTCCTGCATCTTCAATCAGGCTCTGGAAATAGTCAACATTACCCACACTGATCTGGAATTCACGCAGACCGATTGTCGTAAGACAATCCACTACCAGTGCCAGCATCTCAGCGTCCGCCTCAATAGACTCTACACCGATCAATTCCGCACCCATCTGTGTATTCTCACGAAGACGGCCCTGATAACTCTGCGGATAATTCACAAAAGTATTACCGGTATAGCAAAGCCGGATCGGCATATCATTATCCGGGAACAGCGTAGCCGCTGCCCTTGCAATGGATGGTGTAATATCCGGTCGAAGAACCAGAGTATTTCCTTCTTTATCAAAAAATTTATATAATTCTTTGGATGGAATGGTTCCGATTTCTTTGCGGAACACTTCAAAGAACTCAAACGTAGGAGTCTGGATGTCGTGATATCCGTACATTTGCAGAACTTTATGCAGACGGCTCTCCAGTGAGAGTTTCTTGCCGCATTCGATATTGTATATGTCCCGGACACCTTCCGGAGTATGCTGTAATTTCTTCATATTGATCTCCTTACACTTTAGCTTGCTAATACGTTAAAATCTTTTTTTGAATTATACGAATTTTTTCCGAACCTGTCAAGACCTCTCATCCCGGAGTTCCAGATCCAGATTAATCATATCCAGATATGGCACAAAACAGCCTGAACGGATATCAAAGAAAAATCGTGGATCAAGTTCTTCAAGACGAATGCTCTTGCGTCCGCCGGTCATTGCACGGTTCCAGAACTTCGCCACCTCTTCAAAACGCATATAATACATTTCATTTCTTGCAGTATAATAGATTAACAGGAAAGAAATCCCCTGCTGTTTCTCCAGATTTTCCATAAATATGATCTGATGCTCATGTATGTTCTGCAATGGAAATGTATCTGCATTGCACTCTTTTGCATCAAAGCAGACTGGAATTCCCTGTACGGCACCGATGTAATCCACCGTACTGCGCTGTTCGAAATACGCCAATGTAATCTGACGATGTTCCTTGTCCATGCGCACCGGCGTGATCGGTGTGGGAATCTTCTGGATCAATGCCAGCTCCTGTTCCAAATATCTCTCATTTGTCCGGTTAACCATATCTTCCAGTGTGGAGCCTCTGAGCCCCCTAGTATGCCATGTTCCCATTATTTATATAATCCTTATCTGTCATTTTATCTGATACAGTCTTTTGCAATTTTCTGGAATAATATCGGTTCTTCTGCAATAAAAGCTCTGCCTGAGACTTCTTTTAATGCCCCATCAAGCTCTGGAAATTCCAGACGATATGCATGTAGCAGCTGTGATTTTAATCCATATTTTTCACGAAACCGGTCATTTAATGACCGATCTCCATATTTATAATCACCGATAAGTGGATGTCCTGCCGATGCAAGATGCGCACGGATCTGATGGGTCTTACCCGTGATGAGGTGTACCTCCAGAAGCGTATACTTTCCATTAGATTCCAGTGGTCGATACTCTGTTTCGATTGGCTGTGCATCCGTTTCAGACTCTTGTATTACCGTAACCCGGTTCGTCCGGTGATCTTTCTTCAGATAGCCGTTCAGATGGATCTGCTTGTCTACCTTTCCTTTTACCAGACAATGGTAATACTTGCGGAATGTCCGGTCGTGAAAGCCCAGGCTTAACTCCTGCAGACCTGCAAGACTCTTACCCGCTGCAATAAGTCCGGATGTATTCCGGTCCAACCGGTTACAGATTCCAGGATGAAACGTATGAAGATCTGTTTCAGTAACCTGTCCGCTTCGCAGCAGATATTCCGTAATATAATCCACTACCGATACATCGGATGGATTCGCTTTCTGTGACAACATACCTGCAGGCTTATTTAACAGCAAAACGTCCGCATCCTCATAGATCACTTCCGGCATATGTCCCGGAAGTCTCTTCCGTACAGTATGTTTCTGCTCGATAAACTTCTCAATTGTATCTTCCGCAAGAAATAATTTCACCGAATCCCCTGCCTGCAGCTTTTCCTTTCCGGCAGCTTTCTTACCATTCAAAACGATATTCTTTTTCCTTAACATTTTATAGATAAAGCTTGTCGGAGCCTGATTCAGATATTTGGCAAGATACTTGTCCAGTCGCTGATTCGCTTCATTTTTCGATATGATTAATTCTCTCATTCGTCACCTGTCATGATTCTGATATTTTAAAATTGTGTCAAAAGCAGTGTTTTCATTACATGGATACATTCAGTATCTTGCGGCGGATACGTCTCTCCAACTGCTGATCTGCAGACTGGCTGATCTCCATCATGCTGTTCAGGCCTTCTACCCTGGAAAGAAAGGGCACATACTCAGCAAATACTTTTACTGTGGATGGTTCCAGACCTGTATTTTTCAGGATCTGTTTGATATACGCCGCAGCCATCTCAGGATCTGTCTTTGGATTTGGCGCATAACCAAATACCTTGTGATTGGAGATTGCCACTGCACTGACCGGCATGATATGCTCTCCATCTGTAATCACCATATCATACGCTCTGGTAAGCAGTGCTCCTTTCTCATCTATCTCACGCTGTACTTTTCCCTCAATGCTTCTATAAGGAAACATCGCGATAAACTCCACCAGCACACGCGCTGCCGGAAGACAGCCTACGATTGCAACTACCGTAAATATATTCAGTCTTGTTTTTGTAATTACATATCCAATGATCAGGATCAACGCAACCACGGCAAATTCCGCCAGTGCCTGCAATCCTAATCTTTTTTTCTTTTCAGACAGATATCCTGCTTTTCCTTTTGTTACTTTCTTCATATTCCCCTGTCACTCCCTGATTGATTCTGTTATTTGCTATGTTATTTCTTTTTGCGTTTATGCACATTACGAATATGCTTTTTCTTCCGTGTGTTATCACGCGCATTCTTTCCTGACTTGCCCTTCTCTGACCAACCGCTGGATTTCCCCTTTTCCGGACGGATCAGACAGCGTTTGTCATATCCTACCAGATCCATGCGTCCGGTCTTTTTTAGTGCTTCCATGACCAGATCATAATTCTTCGGGTCACGATACTGGATCAGCGCTCGCTGCATTGCCTTTTCATGAGGATTCTTCGGCACATATACCGGCTGCATGTTCCGCGGATCCACGCCTGTGTAATACATACAGGTAGAAAGAGTGGACGGTGTCGGATAAAAATCCTGTACCTGCTCCGGCATATAGCCAAAGTCCCGCAGATGCTCTGCCAGATTTACTGCTTCTTTTAATGTAGAACCTGGATGCGATGACATCAGATACGGTACCAGATACTGATCTTTGCGGAGCTTTTTATTCATCTGATTGTATTTCTCCACAAACTTCTGATACACGCTGTATTCCGGTTTTCCCATTTTCTGCAATACCGGATCAGACACATGCTCCGGTGCTACCTTTAACTGTCCGCTGACATGATATTCACATAGCTCTCTTAAAAATGTATCATCCGGATCTGCCAGCACATAATCGAATCGGATTCCTGATCGGATAAATACTTTCTTCACTCCGTCAATTTTTCTAAGTTCACGTAATAGTTTTATGTAATCTCTGTGGTCTGCGCGGAGATTTTTACATGGTTTCGGAAAGAGACACTGCTTATTCGGACACACACCCTTTGTCAACTGCTTCTGACAGGATGGTGCACGGAAATTAGCAGTCGGTCCTCCGACATCATGGATATATCCTTTAAACTCCTTATCCTGCGTCATCATCTTCGCTTCTTCGACCAGTGATTCGTGGCTTCTGGTCTGAATAATCCGTCCCTGATGGAACGTCAATGCACAGAAACTACAGCCGCCAAAGCAGCCACGGTTGCTGATCAGGCTGAACTTTACTTCCTGAATCGCAGGAACTCCACCCGCTGCATCATAAGACGGATGCCATGTCCGCATATATGGATAGCTGTAGACCTGATCCATTTCCTCCATAGTTAACGGCTTGGACGGCGGATTCTGCACTACGTACAGGTGATCGTTATATGGTTCTACCAGACGTTTTCCAGAAAACGGATCTGTATTGCAATACTGTGTATAAAAGCTTCTGGCATATTCCAACTTATCTGTCTTCAGATCTTCATAAGACGGAAGCCTGATATAATCATAGACACTGTCCAAATCCTTCACTTTACACACGGTGCCATCAATATAGGTGATATCTTTTACATCCAATCCTGCATCCAGAGCTTCTGCGATTGCAATGATCGACCGTTCTCCCATCCCATACGAAATGATATCCGCACCGGAATCCAGCAATATGGAGCGTTTTAATTTGTTGGACCAGTAATCATAGTGTGCCATTCTCCGGAGACTTGCTTCGATTCCGCCCAGGATGATCGGCGTATGCTTGTATGTCTGACGAATCAGATTGCCGTAGACTACAGCCGCATAATCCGGTCTGTGACCGGCCACGCCACCTGGCGTATATGCATCCGTTCTTCTCCGCTTCTTGGATACAGAGTAATGATTTACCATAGAATCCATATTGCCGGCAGAAACTAAAAAACCAAGTCTCGGCTCTCCAAGGATCGTCACACTGTTCTTATCCTTCCAGTCCGGCTGCGCGATAATGCCAACCTTATAGCCATAGGATTCCAGTATACGGGTGATGATCGCAGGTCCAAAAGATGGATGATCAACATAAGCATCACCAGACACATAGACAAAATCCAATTGTGTCCAGCCACGTTTTTCCATATCTTCTTTACAAATCGGTAAAAATCCCTGTCCCATAACTACTCTGCACTCCCAAGTTCCATGTAACTATCAATATAATAATCGGCCATTTCTTTTTTCTTATCTTCCTGATCACGGGAATATTGATCATAAACTGCACAGGTGCGCATGCCTGCGTTCTTCCCTGCAAGAATTCCGTTCGGCACATCCTCAAACACCAGGCATCTTGACGGATCCACACCCAGATCCTCTGCCACCAGCAGGTAGATGTCCGGCGATGGTTTTCCTGTCTCCACTTCACAGGATGTATGTACGGAATCAAAATACTGCTCAATATCCAACGCCTGAAGCGTTGCATCTACAAGCTCTCTTCCATTGCTTGTACCGATTCCAAGCTTGACGTTCCGTTCTTTCAGCAAGGTGATAAATTCTCTCACGCCTTCTTTCAACGGCACTTCAGTTGTGTATTTTTCATATGCCATCCTGGTCCATTCTTGCTGCAGTTCTTCCAGTGTAAATGGTATCTCCGGAAATGCGTCCAGATAAAGCTTTGCAACTTCTGTAAAACTCTTGCCTTCCATCTGCTCATAGAAGTCGTCCGGCTCTGTCAGACCGTATCTCTCATAAAATTCTTCATCTACTGCAGCCCATACCCACATGGAATCAATCAGTGTTCCATCCATATCAAACAGCACGGCATCTGTATTTTTCATAATCTCTTCGTATTTATTCATAAATTCTCCAGTTCTTCTGTTGTAAGCTCCCGATATTCACCAGGCTTTAATGTCTCATCCAACACAAGGCTTCCCATAGACTCCCGTTTCAGATAGGTTACTTCCATGCCAACTGCCTGAAACATACGTTTCACCTGATGAAATTTGCCTTCCTGGATCGTCAGTCGAATCTCCGAATCATCACCGGCCTGTACAATTACAAGCTTTGCTGGTCTTGTCCATTCCTCTGCATCGTCAGTGCCAATATTCAGTCCTTTTGCGAACTGACTGACCGTATCCTCTGTAACCCATCCATGCACTTTTGCATAGTAGACCTTGTCTACATGCTTCTTCGGTGCCAAAAGCTGGTGTGCCAGAGCACCATCATTGGTAATCAGAAGCAGCCCTTCTGTATCTTTGTCCAGTCTCCCTACCGGGAACAGGTCTTTCCGCTTCCGGCTCTCGATCAGATCAATGACCGTCTTATCACGCTTATCTTCTGTTGCGGACACAACTCCTGCAGGCTTATGGAGCATATAGTATTCAAAGGCTGCATAGCCTATCATCTGTCCGTTTACCTGCACTTTGTCATTCTGTTCATCAATCTTTAACTCCGGTCTGGCAGCAGTCTCCTGATTGACCTGCACCTGCCCTTTCCGGATCATTTGCTTTACCGCAGAACGGGTACCGATCCCCATGTCTGCCAGATATTTATCCAGTCTTATCATCGGATTCCATCCTTATCTTACTTATCTCTCTGTCAGGACTGCCATCTCCAGCCCGGCAGATATTTATTCTTAAGCGTCCCGGATGCAAGCTTGCCCCAACCTAACGGATAACCGTCCACGCAGAACAGATGCCATCCCTTTTTCTTCATTCCGGTCACATCTTCCACATCCAGTGTCTCGCCCTTCAGGTAACGCACCACACGGTCATCATCCACCGGAAGCGAAATGCAGTCTCCATACGCATCCATATTCAGACACATTGCCAGTGCCTGGCTCGGCTCAAAGCGGTTTTTCTTAAGTTCACCCATAAGAAGCCCGGTACGTAAGAAACGGATCCCTGCCATATCCGGCAGATTCTCCGGCATATAGTACACGCGCTCGCCATGAAATTCTAACTGTTCCCGCTTAAAATCAATGCCTGCTTTTTCCCAGTCCACCTGTGCCAGAAATGCTTCCAACTCTTCGGCTAGTTTCTTCGGTCGTTTCTTACTGCCGCCAGACATCATCTCATGTTCCCCGTTCTTTCTCAGCAGCGCAATATAATGACCTTCGCCCTTCATCTTATGTGGAAAGATACGGACTGTCTTCTTAAGATCCGGAATATCCTTCTTCCAGAGTCCTGGCATTCCCGCACAGAATCCCTCATATGGGCGAATCCCTTCGATTGTAAACTCCGGATACTGTTCTAACAGGTAACCGATCGTTCCTTCATTCTCCAATCCATCAAAGGTACAGGTGGAATAAAGCAACATTCCGCCAGGTCGTAACATCTCAGCAGCCTGCGTAATAATACTGCGCTGTAATTTGCTGAAAAACTCCGGTCCGTGTTCTTCCCAGGCTTTGACCATCTTTTTATCTTTTCGGAACATACCCTCACCGGAGCATGGTGCATCGATCAGGATCTTATCAAAATATCCTCTGAAATACTCTACAAGTTTGCCTGGTTCTTCACTGAGTACCAGTACATTGCCAATCCCAAACATTTCTATATTTTTTAATAGTCCCTTTGCTCTGGAACTGCTGATATCATTGGCCACCAGTACTCCCTGTCCCTGAAGCTTTGCTCCAAGTTCCGTCGCTTTACCTCCCGGTGCTGCACATACATCCAATACGCGGTCACCCGGTTCGACCGGCAGGCGGTTCGCCGGAGTCATAGCACTTGGCTCCTGCAGATAATATAATCCCGCTGCATAATATGGATGCTTTGCCGGCGAGATCTGTGCTCCATCGTAATAAAATCCATTCTCAATCCATGGTATCGGACGGATTTCAAATGGACAGATCCGGACAAAGTCCTCCACTGATATCTTCTTCGTATTCACACGCAGCCCATAATAGCGGGGTGCTTCATAACAATCTACATATTCCTGGTATTCATCTCCCAGGATATCTTGCATTTTTCTTTCAAACTTTTCCGGTAAATACATCGTTTCCTCCATTCAGATGCCGGTGAAATACATGATACGGCATCCTTTGTATATACCGTCATATTATACTCTATATGTAGTAATATTTCAACGTTTTGTCTTCCAGCGCACGTAGAAGGTAATAGGGATTCACGCTGATCTCTTTCCCATTTTCAAAGGCATAAATCCCAAGATGCAGATGTACCGGAAACTGTCCCGTAGTTCCTTCTTCTCCATAACCGGAATCACCCATAAATCCAAGCATTTCTCCTGCCTGTACCTGATCACCCTCTTTAATCTCCGCATAGGATTCCAGATGCGCATAATAATAGTAGACACCGGAAGGCGATGTGATCCCGATCCGGTATCCGCCCTTCTCCAGCCATCCAAGGTTCGTGATCATACCATCCGAGATACTGATCACCGGATAGAGTCCCCGCTCATTCTTATCTGCCATAATGTCCGTGCCTTCATGCCTGCTCTTACCCTTATATTCTCTGTTGGCCATCCAGGAATCAACGTATGATACGGTCAGCGTCTGATCGGCCACAGACTCCGGTATCGGAAAATAAACACTGTCGCGTTCTACTTTTTCCAAAAAAGAAAGACAGGAATCTGACCATTCATCCCTGTCCTCTTTCATCCCCGGAGAACAGAATTCACGCCGATACTCTGCGTCTTCTATTCCCAGATTTTCTCTTGTATTGATCTTACTTTTTTCATACAGAGCATGCGCCCCGTTCGTACAGACAAATGCCAGGATCAACAGAATCCTGAACATCTTCAAGTTCCTTTTTCTCAATCCGATGTCCAGCCTTTTTTATTATCCTATGCATTATTTCATTGCTTTCAGAACTTCCAGCAGATATTTGTAAGTGCGTTCTACTGATTTAATATCCATGCGTTCATTATAGGAATGAATATCGAACAGATCCGGTCCGATCGATACACAGTCCAGTTCCGGACGCTTGCCCATGAAAATACCACACTCCAGTCCTGCGTGGATAGTTACTACCTGTGGCTCTTTGCCGTATACTTCTTTGAATACTTCAACCATCCGTCTACGGAGTACACTGTCTGCCTTGTAAGCCCATGCTGGATACTCATCGCGATCGATTCCGTCTGCACCCAGCATACGTACCAGACGGTACAGGCGTTCCTTTAATTCTGCTTTCTTCGACTCTACAGAACTTCTTACCAGATGTGTTACCACAACCTGCTCTGCCTCTGTCTTCACGACACCGGCATTCAGAGAAGTCTCAACCTGACCTTCAATCTCACGCTCAAACGCAGCCACTCCGTCCGGCATCAGATCCAGATACGCGATCACGCGGTCTGTACTCGTCTCATCCATCATCTGATCCGCAGCGGTCTCTGTGATATCTACTGTAAGTCCCTGTTCATCCTTGCCAAATTCCTGTTTCCAGATCTGTTCCATCTCACGGATCAGTGCTTTCACTGCTTCTGCATCCGTCACTGCGATCTTAGCTGTATGATCAGCAGGAATTACATTGTCCTTATTACCGCCGCCAAGCTCTACGAGGCGTACAGACTGCTGCAGACGAATGTGATTTAACAGACGTCCCATCAGCTTATTAGCATTTCCACGCTGCAGATGAATCATCGCTCCGGAATGTCCGCCGGATAATCCATGGATGTGAACGGATAACACCGTTCCATTGACCGGCTCATATGCAACCGGAAGCATCGCATCAAAACGAAAACCACCGGCACATCCTACAGTCAGAATGCCTTCTTCTTCAGAATCAATATTAATCACCATATTACCTTTAATCTTAGAGAAATCAAGATTACGGGCACCTTCCATGCCTACCTCTTCTTCTGTGGTAAATACCGCCTCAATCGGTGGATGTGGAATATTATCGCTGTCCAGAACCGCCAGTGCCATGGCGATCGCAATTCCATCATCTCCACCAAGAGTGGTTCCGTTGGCAGTAACAAATCCATCCTCAATCTGAAGATCCAATGGATCTTTCTCAAAATCATGCTCTACTTCAGGCATCTTCTCACATACCATATCCAGATGCCCCTGAATAATAACCGGCGCAGATTCCTCATAACCTGCCGTTCCATTCTTGCGGATAATCACATTATTAGTATCATCCTGTTCTGCTTCCAACCCTCTATCTGCTGCAAATTGCATACAATAGTCGCTGATCGCTTTTGTATTGTAAGAGCCGTGCGGAATTTTACACAGTTCTTCAAAATAATGAAATACCTTCTTTGGTTCCAATTCACTTAATACTGACATATCTTCTCGCTATCCTCTCTTCGTTATTTTATCTCCAACATCATTTATTTTGTCATATTCCACATGAAAAAGCAACCGGACGCATAGATTAATTATAACTTATATATCAGGTGATACTATGAAGCGAAGGATTCTTTCTGCACTGCTGTTATCTGTCTTTTTTCTCTTTTTGTTTTACAGAAATGCAGTCATTTCCGGTGCTTTGGAAGGACTTGTATTGTGGTACCTCTATGTGCTTCCCACGCTTCTCCCATTTATGATCCTGACACAGATGATGATGCAGACAGACACTGTGTATCTTGTCAGCCGGATTACAGAATCTTTCATGCGTCTTTTTCCAGGCGTATCGGGATATGGCTCTTTTGCAGTCATCGCCGGTTTCCTGTGCGGTTATCCGGTGGGTGCCAAGGTGACCGCAGACCTGACTGTCAGCGAACGTATCAGCCCAGATGAGGGTGCATTTCTGCTCTCTTTTTGTAATAATATGAGTCCCATGTTTATTCTGGGTGTGCTTTTTCGCAATTATATTCCCGAACATGCCCTGCATCTTCCATTTTTCCTGATATTAACAGGTTCTCCGATGCTCTGCAGCCAGATGTTCAGACTCTATTATACCCACAAGCCCAGGATACATTCTGAAGAATATCGGACTTGCGCAATCGGGTCATCCGTGCAACCCGCAAGTCATTCCTTTGGCACAATCTTAAATACCAGCATTACTGAAAGTGCCGATGCCATCATACGGGTAGCGCTTTATATGATGCTTGCATCCATATGGATGCATATGTTAGATCAGATTATTCTTACAGACAGTGTTGGTAAGACTATCCTGTTGTCCACTTTTGAGATTACTACAGGTCTTGAACTGCTGTCTGGTCTCCCTATTTCGCGAAACATCCGTTATCTGATTATGCTCGCGCTGACCTCGTTTGGTGGAATCTCTTCCATTCTGCAGACCATGTCCATGATTCAAAGATCCGGACTTAAAATGATCCCATATATAGCTGAAAAGCTGGTTACCATGACGGTAACCAGCCTGTTGGCATATCTATATCTTATTGTAATTAATTACTGATCTAATTCCGTGTCAAGAAAATCGTCCTCTTCCGGCTCAACATATTCGTTGGCATCCGGCTGTGGCTGTTCTGGAATCTCAAGTTCAGAACGATTATTACGTACCATATCAAAACACTCCTGAAGTGAATTGATCAGTCCATCATACTTCGCTGTATAACTGTCCAGTGTATGACCGATAATGCTTTCTGCGTTAGCAAGGAGATCATCTGTATACTGCATAGCGCCGATACGGATATCATTAGCATCACGTGTTGCATTATCCAGAATCTGCTGCGCCTGCTCAGTAGCCGCAGTAACAATATCATTGGCCTGCGCATATGCCTGTTGCATGATCTCATGCTCGCTGACCAGCTCATTCGTCTGAATGTGTGCCTCTTCAATCATATTATCTGCCTTTGCCTGTGCATCTGCCAGAATCGCATCTTTATTCGCAATGATCTTCTGATATCTCTTAATCTCATCCGGTGTCTTCATACGCAGTTCGCGAAGAAGTTCATCCAGCTGATCTTTATTTACAATGATCTTAGTTGTAGATAAAGGCTGAAACTTACAGGAATCAATATACTCTTCAATCTCTTCAATAATCTGTTCAATACGGCTGCTCATAATTTACACTCTCCTTTTTTGTATTTTCTCCCGTATTCTCTGTTCTACCACTTTCGGTACAAACTGAGATATATCCCCATTAAAAGACGCCACTTCTTTTACAATTGTAGAACTCAGATAAGAGTACTCCAGTCTGGTGGAAAGGAATATCGTCTCAACATTCTCTTCCAGCTTATGGTTGGTCTGCGCCATCTGCAGCTCATACTCGAAGTCTGTGATCGCCCGCAATCCCCGGACGACAATATCTGCCTTCATATTCTTTGCAAAATCTACCAATAATCCCTCAAAGGGAACAACCTTCACATTATGATAATCTTTTGTGACCTCTTCCAACATTTTAACACGTTCTTCTAAGGAAAACAACGGACTTTTTGCATTATTCTTCAATACTCCGATAATTAACTCGTCCGCAATCTTTGATGAACGGCAGATAATATCAAGATGTCCAAATGTAACCGGATCAAAACTTCCCGGATAAATCGCTCTCATAAAAAATCCTCCTGTAATCTATGTCTCATCTAATCTTGCTGATACTCAATAAACATGTGCTTATTAGTCTTGTATATCTTTTCTTTTACCAGGCGGAATCCACATTCCTCCAGATATGCAAAGGATGTATCAAGCGATGCCTCTACGATCACCATGCCATCATCACGCAGGATACGATGTTCTCTGAGAAGCTCCAGCACCTGACGTTCCAGGCTGTGATCATATGGTGGATCCATGAAAATGTAATCAAACTGCTTTCGTCCATCCAGTGAACGGATTGCAGTCATCACATCAGACTGCATCGTAACAGCTGCATCTTCCAGGCTTGTGTGCTTCAGATTCTCCCGGATAATCATCATAGCAGCAGGATTCTTCTCTACAAATACTACTTCCTTCGCTCCCCGGCTGGCAGCCTCAATCCCGATTCCGCCGCTTCCGGCAAACAGATCCAGAAAGTCACAGTCAGCAATCCACGGATCGATCATATTAAAAAGTGTCTCCTTAATACGATCTGTCGTCGGTCTGGTATCCATCCCTTCCAGTGTCTTCAACTGTAACCGCTTTGCCCGTCCTCCGATAACACGCATATTCTTTCTCCTCTTGTATACATAATACTTTACCTTGTTAATTATATAAATAAGTAGCAAAAATGTCAACACGGAATCCCAGAAAATACAAAGAAACCCCGGATTTTTCCGAGGTCTCTTTCAGCATTTGTCTGATTATTTATTTGCCATCTGCTTTTCCTGTTCTTCGATCATCTTTTTTACCATATATCCACCTACAGATCCGTTCTGTCTGGATGTTAAATCTCCGTTGTAGCCATCTGAAAGCGGTACTCCCAATTCACTTGCTACCTCGTATTTAAATTTGTCCAGTGCGCCCTTTGCCTCAGGCACTGCTGTTCTGTTTGTTGAACGACTTGCCATTTTATTTTCCTCCTTTTGTATCCTTTTACTGTTTGTCTGTAACCCTGTCTTAAGTTACACCCATAGTATATGGAGGTTTTATAATATTACACTGGTATTTTTTTCGTTCTTTTCCAGATCCTGTATCCAGTCTTGGTGATTGGTCATAATCCATTCAGCTGCTTCCGATGCATATTGCAGAAGCTTTGCATCCTGATAAATATCTCCAAGCTTAAAATCCATCAGTCCGCTCTGCCGGATACCAAACAGATCTCCCGGACCGCGAAGCTTCAGATCTTCACTCGCAATTTTAAATCCGTCATTGGTATTATTCAGAATTTCCAATCTTTTTTTCGTATCTTTTGATTTTGAACCACTCATAAAAATGCAATATGACTGATATTTACCGCGCCCCACACGTCCACGAAGCTGATGCAGCTGCGCAAGACCAAAGCGTTCAGCATTTTCCACCATCATCACTGTGGCATTTGGTACATTTATCCCCACTTCGATTACCGTTGTTGATACCAGTACCTGAATCTCGTTTGCCGCAAAACGATTCATGATCTCATCCTTTTCAGACTGCTTCATTTTTCCATGAAGATAATCTACCTTAATCGTATTGCCCAGTTCGTGCTGAAGCATTACCGCATAATCCGTTACATTTTCAACTTCCAGATGTTCACTTTCTTCTACCATCGGGCACACTATATAACATTGCCGCCCTTCAATAATTTGATTCTTAATAAATCGATATGCAGTATCACGATATCCGGTGTCTACCACGCAGTTCTTGATCGGCAGACGATTGGATGGAAGCTCATCAATGATTGAAATATCCAGATCACCATACAGAATAATTGCCAGTGTCCGTGGAATCGGTGTTGCACTCATAACGAGAATATGTGGATTTGTTCCTTTTTCCGCAAATATCTCCCGCTGGCGTACACCAAATCGATGTTGCTCATCAGTCACCACTAGTGCCAGGTTATGATAGTCGACCTTATCCTGAATCAATGCGTGCGTACCAAGAATAATCTGTGATTCTCCAGATGCAATTCTTGCATACGCTTCCCGCTTCTCTTTTGCTTTCATTGATCCAGTCAGGAGTTCCGTTTTTATCGAAATATGACAGGTGTCAAAAAGTTCTGTTAATGATTCAAAATGCTGCTTCGCGAGCACTTCTGTCGGAGCCATCATCGCTCCCTGGTATCCGTTCATTACAACAGTGAGAAGAGCAAGTGCCGCTACGATCGTCTTACCGGACCCCACATCTCCCTGTACCAGTCTCGACATCACGTATTCCCCCTGCATATCCTGCATTATTTCCTTCCACACACGCATCTGTGCACCTGTCAGTTCATACGGCAATGACCGGAGCAGTCTGTCTGTCTCTTTCCTTGGCATGATATCGAAATCATTTTTCATACGTTCATTATTTTCTTTCAGCTTTCGGATAGACAGAATAAATTCCAGGAATTCTTCAAACACCAGCCGTTCTCTTGCTCGACAGTATACTTCTTTATCCTCTGGAAAGTGTATACCGCGAATTGCATAATTGTACTCCGCCAGTTCGTATTTCATACGGAGTTCTTCTGGCAGCCTGTCTGTCGTCAGATTCAGCTGTTCTACAGCCTGACGGACCGCCTTTACCGTAAGATTATTGGAAAGTCCTGTCGTCAGCGGATACTGCGGCTGCAGTGTACCCATTTTCTGCTGATAAGAATCTGCCGGATAAAAGATCTCAGGATGCTCCAAGATCAGACCATCTTTTCTCCGCACCACATGTCCACGCAGAATAATCGGTCCACCTGCCGCCAATGTGCTCCTTAAAAAAGGCATCCGGAACCATATTGCTTTTATAGTCCCGGATGCATCCTTTACTTTTACAGTTGTAACCGGCATTTTGCGATTCGGTGATACCTGAACAGCTCCGGATAATAAACCGGATACTGTCTGGATTCTGCCTTCCGTAAGATCATCAATCGGCACGGGTGCTTCATATATGTCATATCCTCTCGGATAATGTCTCAAAAGATCTCCTACCGTATAGACACCAAGCCTATGGAAAAGTTTTTCTGTCTTTTCTCCAATGCCCTTTAATTCGCCAATACCTGTTCTTTCATTCATTTATTTACTCTACCGCCATTACATAATAATAGATCGGCTGACCGCCAAACTGCGCATCAATATCCATATCCGGATACAGCTCTGCAATCTCTGCCGCAAAGCTTTCCGCATCCTCAGCTGAAATCTCTTCACCATAGTACAGACTGATAAGCTCTGAATCCTCATCTACCATAGCTGCAAGCATCTCCTTAGCTGTATTCTGGATATCTGTTCCAACAGCTATAATACCTGCATCACCGATACCCATGATGTCTCCCTCATGGATCTCTTTGTCGTCGATCTTAGTATCACGGACTGCATAAGTAACCTGTCCGGTTTTTACATTCTGAATAGCTTCCAGCATTGCCTCTTCATTAGCCGCCGCATCTGCATCTGGCATAAAGTTGATGATTGCTGTAATACCCTGCGGTACTGTCTTGGTTGGAATAACCACGATCTTCTTATCTTCAACCAGTGCCTTAGCCTGATTAGCTGCAAGAACAATGTTTTTGTTATTCGGAAGGATAAATACAGTCTCTGCATTGACCTTATCGATCGCATTCAGCATATCTTCTGTACTTGGGTTCATGGTCTGTCCGCCTTCGATGATATAATCAGCGCCAAGTTCACGGAAAATATCATTCAATCCATCACCAATCGATACGGTAATGAATCCCATAGGCTTCGCCGGCTCTTTTTTCTTTTTTTCTTCCTGAGCGCGAGCCATCTTCTCAGCATCTTTGATCAGCTTCTCCTGGTGTTCTTCACGCATATTATCAATCTTCATGCGAGATAACTGCCCATAAGTAAGAGCCTTCTGGATCGCAAGTCCCGGATCATTGGTGTGAACATGTGTCTTAACCACATCATCATCCGCTACGCATACGATAGAGTCACCGATAGACTCCAGATATGCTTTAAATTCCTGTTCGTCCTTCTCTGTAAATTCGCGATTTGTAAGAATGATAAACTCTGTACAGTACCCAAATTTAATATCTGCCGTTGCTTCTGCAGAAATTTTAGTTACTGCACTGCTTTCACTTGGAGTAATTGCAGAATAATCAATCTCTTTGCCCTGGAATGCATCATATCCGCCCTTCAAAACCTCTAACAGTCCCTGTCCGCCGGAATCCACAACACCGGCTTCTTTTAATACAGGAAGCATCTCTGGTGTTTTCGCCAGAACTTCTTCTGCATATTCAATAACAGCTGGTATAAATACTTCCAGATCATCTGTCTCCAGCTCCATCTCCGCTGCTTTTTCTGCAATCCCCTTGGCAACTGTAAGGATCGTACCCTCCTTCGGCTTCATAACTGCCTTGTATGCAGTCTCTTTCGCACGGATACATGCTGCAGCAAGAACCGTCACATCAATCTCTTTCTGTTCCTTCACAACCTTTGTAAATCCTCTGAGAAGCTGTGAAAGAATAACACCGGAGTTACCTCTGGCTCCACGCAGTGATCCGGAAGAAATAGCTTTAGCCAGGGTCTTCATATCCGGATGATCCAGTGCTGTTACTTCTTTTGCCGCTGACATGATCGTCATAGACATGTTCGTACCTGTATCTCCATCCGGAACCGGAAATACGTTCAATTCATTAATATACTCTTTTCTTGCTTCAATATTCTGTGCACCTGCCAGGAACATTTTGGCAAGCATATCTACATTAATAGTCTTTGTAGCCACTTTCGAAGTTCCTCCTTAATCAATCACTCTGACGCCTTCGATGTAAATATTAATCTTATCGACCGGCATTCTGGTAAATTCTTCCACTTTATACTTAACATTGCTGATCAAATTCTCTGTAACAGCAGAAATACTTACACCGAAAGCTACAATTACATGAAAATCGATCTTAATACGATTATCTTCTGAAATAGTAACCTGAATACCATGTGTAAGATTCTCTTTCTTGAGAAGGCGGTAGATTCCATCTTTCATATTAACAGCAGCCATTCCGACAATGCCGAAGCATTCTACAGCTACAGTACCTGCATATTTGGCAATAACATCAGAGCTGACTGTAATTGTTCCGAGATCCGTACTCATACTTCCCTTCATAGTTATATCCTCCAATTCTTATATGAATGTTGTCTTTCATGTTACAAAACATAATTTAACAAATGTATTATACTCTGTTTCTTTTTTATTTACAACAAAATTTTTCAACGGATTATTGCACATTCCGGGATTATCCACGGTCGCCAAGGTCTCGAGCAAGCTCGGACTTTGGCTCGTCGTGACACAAAAAAACCTGGATTCTTCTGAATCCAGGTTTTAGTGTTACCATTATTATGCACGCTCAACTTTTCCGGATCTTAAGCAAGAAGTACATACATACATTCTTTCTGTAGCTCCACTCTCAGTCTTTACACGAACTGACTTTACATTTGATTTCCACATTTTTGGTGTTTTTCTATGTGAGTGACTTACATGATTTCCAAAGTGAGCACCCTTATCACAAATAGCACATTTAGCCATGACTGCACCTCCTAACGCTCCGATATAGTCTGCTATACAGACTCACAACAATAGTTATTGTATCAGAAGAATAAAGCAAATGCAAGTATTATTTATGAATTTCTTATCATTTTGTTTTAACATTTTCTTTTAGTCACAACGATACAATTCATACCCGATCAGAATACACAGGCAGATGCACAAGATCTGGACAAAAAGATTCGGTAATAACATGTTAACGATCATGCCCATTGCCATCCAAAATAATATAAATCCTGTTACTCTTCTCATACTGCCTCCGCATATAACCTTATGATATTATATGCGGCAATACCTGCATGGTTCCGTATAATCCTGATTTTATTCTGATTCATTAAGAATGTCTACCACATCTTCTTCAGTCATTTTCGTTTCACCACGTGATGCAAAGCGGTCAACCACATCTGGAACCATGTCAAGAATCTTAGTGATCGTATCCTGGTTCTTGATATTGACAAGTTTGGTATTACCATTCTGGATTACCAGAACCGCACATGGAGTCATCTTACCACCGAGACCTCCACCGCCTTTTTCTTTCTTTTCACCACTGAATGAGCCCGCTCCCATACCAAATGACACATCAATTAACGGAAGTATGATCGTATCTCCAATATGAATTGCATCTCCCACAACGGTCTTGGAAGAAATCACTCCATCCATTCCGCGAAACAGCTCTTCTACTGTCCCTTTCAGCTTGTTATTCTCTCCCATAACTGCAAACCTCCTGCTTTATAATTTGAAATTTCTGATATCTTTAAATGATCTGCGTACCGCTTTACTCAAGATCAGACGAATGGCTGTCACCACCGGCGTTATTACATATAATCTGCCGCGTATACTCAAATCACCACTTAACGTACGATGTTCAAAATCCGGCGTAATATCTGTGTGTTCGCCAATCCATGGATAGATCATACTGATCCATGCCAGAAGCCTGCCAGTCAGTGACGGATCTTCAAATCCAAATGTAATCTCACCCTGTATCTTCTTTGGCTTAAGCTTTTTAAGTAGATGAAATGCTTCGTTTTTTAATTTAAGAAAAGCATTCTTATGCGTCTCATCCGTAAGAAAATCACTCATCTTATCTTTTTTTTCTGTGATTTCATTTATTTTATCACAGAATTTATGGTATGTACATTTTATCTTTTCCGTAATCTGTTCAATCTTTGAAGCTGAATCCGAATCTTCTTTTCGATCTTTCTTCTTGCGCTGTTTCTTTTCAGTGCTCTCCGGACGAGTCTTTGCAGTCTGCTCAGATTTTTCAGCCTTTTCAGTCTGATCTTCAACCGCTTTATCTGTAATTCGATTCGTCGTGTCATCCTGCTTCTCCTCCCCCTGTATGACCTGTTTCTCCTGCATTACTGATTTCTTTTCCGGCTTTGGCTTTTCTTCAATCCTATCCTCGGCTTTATCCTCAACCGGATCGCTATCCCCAAACTTTTTCCAGGCAATTCGTACTGATAAATCTGTTTTGCCATTTTCCAGAGCAAATACTGCCTTTATCAATCCAAACAGCCAGCTTACTTTTGCATGTACCGTCAGTTCTCTTGCATTTCCGCTCCCATGCAGATCAGCTTTATAGCAAATTGGCACAAAGAGGACAATACAGATTACCAAAAGAATCAGTCCCAATATCACTGCCAATATAATCCCTATTATTTTTAATATCAGAAAAAGAATATGTAGCATATCAATCTTCCTGTTCCTTTGCCTGAATATAGTCTCTAAGCTCCAGATCTCCGGTCGCATCATACACTTCCCGGCTGATCTCCTCTACCAGTTCTACCGCTTCCTCAAACCCTTTTGCGATCCCCACTACCATCCGGCCTTCTCTCGGATAACCAGGCTGCAGCAGATACATTGCATTTACAATCTCCAACTGATTATGGTCGCATTCCGGTAACAGGATCACATGCAGATCCGGCTGGATCTTTCTTCGTTCCAATCTGGCGATCACTTTATCTTTCTTTTTTTCAAGTCCTTCTGAAACATACAGATTGCTATAATATTTCACCGGCACACCTCTTTAATAGTAATAACTGTCAAATATTGATTTGGCTACATTAACCGCCTTTGTATTACCGTCTGACTGCTCCACGATCACGCTGACTACAAGCTCCGGATTATCTACATTACTGAATCCAACAAACCAGGAATGATTCTGGCTGGAAGAATCCATACTGTATTCTGCCGTACCTGTCTTTCCTGCCACGCTATAGGACTGACCGCTCAGCACGGAACCTGTTCCGTAGCTGACTACACCTTCCATATATGTTTTAAGCTGTGAAGCCTCCGCAGATGTCATCAGATCTTTATATTTTTCCGGTGTCGTCTCAGAAATAATCGTTCCCGTATAATTCGTCACTGAATCTACCAGATACGGACGCATCAGAGTTCCGCCATTAGCAATCGCTGATGTAATCAGTGCCATCTGATAAGGACTCACCTGTGTTTTACCCTGTCCCATCGCAGTCATCATTTTCTCTGCCGTAGAATCATTTTCTGTCAGTTGAAATTCACTCTTGCCAGTTGCAAAATCACCCGGAAGCTTTGAGCCGATCAGCAGATCCTCGGCAGTCTCCTGATATTTTTTTACATCCAGACTCATGCCGATATTACAGAATGAAGAGTTGCAGGAATTTGCAAAGGAAGATGCCAAATCCTCTGCACCATGCACTGCATGATTCGCACACGGGATCGTTGTGTCCCCATAAGTGATCGATCCGGTACAGTTATAACTATAGGAATTATAATCATCCGGATGCTCCCGCATATATTCCAGTGTAGTCACAATTTTAAATGTAGATCCCGGTGCATACAGCCCTTGTGTTGCGCGGTTAAGCAAAACGCTGTTCTCATCGGAATTCAACGCATCCCAATTTGCCGCAACCGAATTCGGATCAAAGGACGGCTTTGATACCATAGCGAGCACCTTTCCAGTACTTGGCTCCATGATCACTACCGCACCTTTATTATCGCCAAGTGCATTATATGCAGCACTCTGAAGATCTACATCCAGAGTAGTCACTACATTATCGCCGATATTTTTCTGATCCTGAAATTCCTTTACCAGTTTTTCCAGAATAAATGCATCTGATGTCAGCAGATTGAAGTTCTGTGTAGACTCCAGACCGGATTTACCCTGGGAAGAATAACCTACCACATGAGCAAATATCTCACCGTATGGATAGTATCGATACTCACTGCCATCATCAGCCGTATCTGTCTCAGCCAATACATTACCACTTTTGTCCAGGATCTTCCCTCGTACCACACGGTCTGCCATGGAATCCAGACGCGGATTATATGGACTGCTGATAATGTCTTTGCTCTTGACCACTGTAAAATATCCGATATATCCCATCATAACCAGAAACAGCGCAACAAATACATACGTAACTCTAGCGAACTCTTTGTTGCGGGCGCGCTTTTTCTTTTCCAGGTGCTTGTCTTCTTTTTTGGCGCTCCGGCGCTCTTTCCGGCTTAACTGCTCTCTTTCTCGCTTCCTGCGTTCTCTGTTTTCTGCTTCTTTCAGCTCGTAACTGTCGTATTTGCTGTTCTTTCTTCTTTCTTTCAATGATCTCTTCCTCGTCTTCTCTCAGGATATAGAGCCCCTGAATAATTGCAAACATAATTAAAGTACTCAAAAGGGAACTTCCTCCATAGCTAACCAGTGGCAGCGTAACTCCTGTAGATGGAATAAACTTGGTCACTCCGCCAATCGTCAGGAACACCTGGAAAATATAACAGGTTCCCAGCCCCAATGCAACCAGCTTATAGAATTGATTGCGAAGCTGCATGGCTATATTAAGAAACATAATATAACAGCTCAGGCAGATCAAAATCAGACACATGGCGAATACGATTCCAAGTTCTTCCGCAATTGCCGAAAAAATAAAATCTTCAGCCGCTACCGGAATCTTATCCGGCTGTCCCTGACAAAGTCCCATTCCGAGCCAGCCGCCGGTTCCTATCGCAAATAAAGACTGTGCCAACTGATAGCCGCCACTGTCATATACTGCAAATGGATCCTTCCATGCGATAACTCTTGTACGTACATGACCAAACAAATAATATGCTACTACCGATGCCACACTTCCGGCTCCAAGCCCAGCCAGTATATATAACGGCTGTCTGGTCGCCACGTACAGCATGACCAGATATACTACAAAAATAATAAGTGCGGCTCCAAGGTCTTTAGAGACTACCAGTATCAGCACATGAAACGCGGCAATGGCTGTCGTAACCACAATATCTTTAAATTCCCTGGATACTTTCAGACTCGCCGCCACATAAAATACAAATACAATCTTCACCAGCTCTGATGGCTGGATATTAATTCCTGCGATCGTAAACCCAAGCATGGCGCCGTAGGATACCTGACCGACGACTACTACCACTCCAAGTGAAATCAAACCTATGATCGCATAGATTTTTCTCCACTCTGACAAGAATTTACACTTGCGGATAATGATCGGAATCACCAGACTCAATGCTATCGCACAGGCAGCGATCACAAACTGTTTCATCGCCTTACTGTAAGACAATCTGGTCTGCATGATCAGACCAATACACAGCAGCATACACATATTATTTACCACAAGTCTTGATACTCTCGGGTAAATGTGCGTATACAACAGGATTGTTGCCAGAAAAAGTGCCATCTGTGCAAGATACAGTCCCAGTATCTTAATGTCATCCATTTCCAGATACAATACCATAAAGGCAATAAGCTGAAGCATAAACATTAATGTATTCTGACGCTTCAGCATACGCTGCTTTTTCTCGGCATCCTGATATCCGAAGATACGGAAACACAAATAGGTATACATGATAATGATCGTGATGATCAGATATTTTGAAAGCTCAACTATGATATTAACCATTTTCCACCTACTTTACTCCTCGTTTAAAATGTCCTCTTGTATAATCCATCTTTGGGATCGGACATTCTGTATTCTCTACATAGATATTTCTGAACATGCAAAGTATCTTCTGCATATCCTCTCCATTTTCTGTCGTAAACGCCAGGCGCAGTGCACGCGGATGGAGACGCATAATCTTCATCTGCTGATCTGCCAGCAATAATGGAGATGTATTATACATTACATTATAGCAGTATCTGCAGACATTTTTTACTGTCATATTCTTCTTCTGTCTATCTGTCAGGATAAGTTCCCCTGGTTTTCCTGTACAACCGGATGTATTCTTACGCACACATCCCGCCGATACCATAACCGGGAGATATCCATATACTACAAGTTCCATCTCCTGTATGCCCAGTTCCTCTAATTCCCAGCTGTTTAGTTCTACAGGTGCAGTCCCTGCCTTAAGATTAAACTGCCGCAAGAAATTCTTAGCTCTATGATTCCACAGATATATACTGCTATCCGTAACCACCGGATAATCCGCACTCTTTTTACGTATAAGAAGCAGGCTCTCCAGATTCCGTGCCAGTGCGCCATCAAAGGTCTCCATCAATTCTTCCAGGTGCTTATTATAATATAACTTTGACTCTTCTCTGTAAATCCGTGCCATAGCGAAATATACATCTGTTCCATTCTCTCGTGCAATTCGAATGATCTGTTTCATTCGGTCTGCATTCTGCCCATCCCACAGGGTATCTTCAACATAAATACGTGCAATTCCTGTAAATCCAGCTACTGTTTCAAACTGTTCTATAGTCTCAACCGACACAGTAAGCTCCGATGCCTTTTCCTTATTCGTATCTGCTGTATTTTCTGTGTCTGAGCAAATGGCTAACCGCTCCGGTTCTTCTCTTTTTCCTGATTCCAGAAGTTTTGCTTCCAGCATCCCCAACGCCTGACGGCGAAGTTCATTCAATGCCTGCACCGGGAGAAAGATATCCTCATCCATCTGAATATCCAGCTGCTCAAACACAAATGGCGTATTGCCGGTCTTCTTCATCTGCTTCTCCAGACGATCCCTGCTCATCGGAACTTTTTCAGCACGCTGTACATCTGCACCTTTTATACATACTTCTGTCTCACCACAACTTACTGAAAATTCTGCCGGTTTTCCACATACAGCCCTTAACACACCTGTAATTTTTTCCTGACAGACCATATTGGGTGTATCCTCTGACTGCATTTCCGCTTTTGGGCGCTCCAGAGATATCATATTCTTTCCATTATGAACATAGTAATAACCGTTACAATATCCTCTTCTCTGATAAGCCTGCATAAGCCGGTTTAAATCATCTTTCTTAACGCGATAATTTTCTCTTCCTTTTTCCAGATAGTAATCCCGGTATCTGTGATATGCATCAGTCACTGTTGCTACATAAGCAGGCTGCTTCATCCGTCCTTCAATCTTAAAGGAATCAATTCCATGTTCAATCAGATCAGGAATATACTCAATCGTACACAAATCTTTCAGACTCATAATATCTGACGGCTTCTTTCCATTCACCCGATAAGGCAGTCTGCATGGCTGCGCACACTGTCCGCGATTACCGCTTCGTCCCCCAATCAGACTGCTGAGCAGACACTGTCCGGAATAGCAATAACAAAGAGCTCCATGTACAAAACACTCAATCTCAAGATTGGTCCTGTCACGTATTTCCTTAATCTCCGGAAGCGAAAGCTCTCTTGCCGGAACCACTCGTACCACGCCCTGCTTCTCCAGCCATTCTGCTGAAATTGCATTCGTAACCGTCATCTGCGTACTGGCATGGATATCCATCTCAGGAAACTGGCAACGAATATATTCCATCACACCCATATCCTGTACAATTACTGCATCCAGCCCCTGCTTATAGTATGGGAGAAGATATCCATATAACTGATCAAATTCACGTTCCTTGACCAGCGTATTAACTGTCAAATATATCTTTCTGCCATGCAGATGTGCATAATCAATTGCTGAGCACAGTTCTTCTTCTGTAAAATTTTTTGCAAAGGCGCGAGCTCCAAATTGCTCCCCGCCAAGATATATTGCATCTGCTCCGGCTGATACAGCTGCTTTCAGTGTAGCAAAATCACCTGCCGGTGCAAGAATTTCTGGCATTCGTTCCATCTAAACTCCTTTGAAAATATCCATTTATTCCGAATTCTGTTTATATAAACGATCATATAAAGCAGATAGGCTGTCGTATGACAGCCTATTTACTCTTTTTATTCTTCATCTCAGTTTCTAACTGTACAATCTTCATCTGCAATGCTTTATTCTCTTCTTTCAGCTTGTCCAGTGCTTTGTCCGCGTTCTCCAGCTTAATCTGTACTGAAATCAACTCATGCTTGAGATCATACATCTCTTTATCTTTTGCTTCGATATCACTTTCTAATGTACCGCCCTGCTTCTTAGCCTTGAAATAGTCATCTGCAATATTCAGCGCAAGAAGGATACTTCTCGTCTCTGCACTCTGCTTTCTGTAGCCATCACTGCTGGAGCACTCTTCTAATTTATGATTCAGATATGTAGACACTCTCTGCAGATATTCTTCACTCTCAAATCCACTCAGAGTAAATACCTTTCCACCAATTAATACTTCTGTAAAATTCTTTGATGATGCCATTGCAACCTCCAACATTTCCTAAATTCATACATAAACAATATAGATATATTATAAACGATAGTTCCATAAAAACCAACAGTTTTTCACTATTTTGAAAGGGAAATTCCCAAATGTCCATATGCCAGCTCTGTTGCGACCCTTCCTCTCGGTGTTCTGAGCAGGAATCCATTCTTCAAAAGATACGGTTCATAGACATCCTCTATCGTTCCGGCATCTTCACCTATAGATGCTGCAAGTGTCTCCAGACCAACTGGTCCCCCGGCAAATCTTGTGATCATTGTAGACAGAAGATTTCTGTCGACATGATCCAGACCATATTTATCTACATCTAAAAGATCCAGTGCAAAATCTGCTACGTCTCCTGTAATCACGCCATCGAACTTCACCTGTGCAAAGTCACGTACCCGTTTCAGCAAACGATTGGCAAGACGCGGCGTACCTCTGGATCTTCTTGCAAGTTCCGCAGAACCACGTTCATCAATCTCCACACCCAGAACTGTTGCTGATCTCTGTATGATCGTCTGCAGCTCTTCTACCGTATAAAACTCCAGGCGATTGATCACGCCAAAGCGGTCACGAAGCGGAGCTGTAAGCATACCCGCTCTGGTGGTTGCTCCGACCAGTGTAAACTTAGGAAGATCCAGACGTATCGATCTGGCACTTGCACCCTTACCAATCATAATGTCAATGGCAAAATCCTCCATAGCTGGGTAAAGTACCTCTTCCACCTGACGGTTCAAGCGATGGATCTCATCCACAAAAAGTACATCTCCCTCCTGCAGACTGTTCAATATTGCCGCCATATCTCCCGGCTTTTCAATTGCCGGACCGGATGTAACCTTTAAATTCACGCCCATCTCATTGGCAATAATCCCGGCAAGTGTTGTCTTACCGAGTCCCGGCGGCCCATAAAACAATACATGGTCTAACGGCTCTCCTCGGTCCTTTGCCGCAGATATATATATTTTCAACATCTCTTTCGCTTTTTCCTGACCCACATAGTCATCCAGTGTCTGCGGTCTGAGATGGTTTTCTATTTTCTGATCTTCTTCCAGATTCTCTGTTGTGATAATTCTTCTTCCCATGATACCCCTCTGCTGCTAAAACATCATATATTTCAAAGCCTGTTTCAGCACATCTTCTACATTCATGCCTTCTGTAAGTTCTACCCGACGTACTGCCTTCAAAGCTTCTGTATTGCCATAGCCAAGTGCCACCAGTGCCGATACCGCATCCTGCTGGATTCCACCTGTCGCAGCCGATACAGCAGATGTATCTTCTAAAGCCGCATAATGATCCAGATCCGGCATACTGAGTTTGTCTTTTAATTCCAGAATCAGCTTCTCGGCCGTCTTTTTCCCGATTCCCTGTGCAGCCGAAATTGCCTTGGCATCACCTGACATAACAGCAAATCTCAGATCATCCGCCGAAAGCTGAGACAAAATGCTGAGTCCTCCTCTTGGCCCGATTCCACTGACTGTGATCACTTTGCGAAACACTGCAAGGTCGTCTCTCGTAAGAAATCCGTAAAGCTGCATCGCATCTTCCTTTACATTCAGATATGTATGAATAAGCACTTCCGAACCTATCGGCGGAAGCGCAGACATCGCTCTTCCCGGCATATAGATGCCATATCCCACACCACCGATATCAACGACCACCCTGTCTTCTTCCAGTATTACAAGTTCGCCTTTTATATATGCAATCATTCCGTCTGTCCCCCTTCTATTCCAGATTGATTTTAACGTAGATCTATGTTTCTCAGCCGTCGTATCATTTCCGTTGCCACCGTACCGATCAAAAATCCTGTAATCAGTCCTGCCACCAGGAGTACCGGCAAATATCCGGTTACGCTATAAGTCTCAACCACAATAGCTGCCACTACAAGCTGTCCTATATTATGAAATACACCACCGGCCACACTGACTCCGATAATGCTCAGATCCGCATACTTTTTCAGCAATGCCATTACCGCAAGACTCAACAGCCCTCCGGCAAGACTATATAGAATACTTGCCAGATTACCAAATATAAATCCGGATAAAACCACTCTTGTTACTGATAACAGCAGCGCCTCCTTTACATCCGTTTTGTACAATGCTATAACTACGATCAGGTTTGCCAGTCCCAGCTTAACACCGGGAATACCAATCTGAAACGGAATCATTGTTTCAACATAGCTGAATATCAATGCCAGCGCAACAAACACACCAAAATATGCTACTCGGTTCTTCACAACTGCCTCCTACTTCATTACTGCATCCAGTTCACTCTCTTTATCAGACTCCACCTCAACTACGATTTTATTAGGAAGGCAGATAATTGACTCGCCATCGGCAGATATTGCTTTCTCATGCACACATATCTGATCCGGACAGTCAGCTTCAATCATAGAAGCCTCTCCATTCTTAATCTCAAGTATATTGGTTCCATGATTAATCTCTATCCTGCGATCTTCCGTCAGTACATATGTCCCTTCTGTCACTCCATCCACTTTGATTGCCACTATGCCTTTCCCCGCTTCTCCGGTAAAATGATGTACCAGGCTGCACACTGCAGCAATACAGAGAATTATCCCCATTAACACCAGATCTTTTTTCTTTAATCCCATCTTCACACTTCTGCACTTTCCAGTCTTTTATAATTCTTACCTATTCTATCACAACCACTCCTCCATCGCAACCACACGTTCGATAAAGGTTGAAACCCTTTGTTTCCCTGTGCTATACTGAATCTGTTTAAAATACTAACTGCCATTGCAGTTATTGATAAAGGAGTACACTTATGAAATGGCATAGACAACTAGCTATACTTGGCACAGCGTCTCTGCTGCTTGGTCTTACCGGATGTTCCGGGAGTTCTGCCAACACAGATCCCATTTCCTATACCGGGACGGCACTTGACACTGTAATTAGTATTAAGATTTACGATTCACAGGATAATAATCTTCTAACTAAATGTCAGAAGATCTGCGACGATTATGAAGCCAGGCTGTCACGTACCAGAGAAGGCAGTGAGATCTGGCAGATTAACCATGCAGAAGGCGCTTATACCGAAGTCTCTGATGATACTCTCAAATTAATCCGGGAAGGATTGCATTACAGCGAATTATCTGATGGAGCTTTCGACATTACCATTGGGACTGTCACTGAGCTGTGGGATTTCAAATCCGATGATCCACAGGTACCGGATGCCTCAGTTCTTGCAGAGGCCGTGACACACGTCGATTATCACAATGTAGAAATTGACGGTAATCTGGTACGCCTCTCCGATCCCAAATCTAAAATAGATCTCGGAGCCATTGCCAAAGGATTTATTGCTGATAAATTAAAAGAATATCTGAAAAGCGAAGGCGTAGAACACGCACTGATTGATCTTGGCGGTAATGTCCTTGCTATCGGAGACAAGCCAGATGGAAGCAGTTTTCTGATCGGCATTCAGAAACCTTTTGACGACCGTGGTGAGCCAATCGCATCCATAGAATTGAATGATCAGGCCGCTGTTACTTCTGGTACATACCAGAGATACTTTGAAAAAGACGGTGATTTCTACCATCACATATTACAGCCTTCCAATGGTATGCCGTGCAACAATGGGCTGAACAGTGTTACGATTCTCACTGATTCTTCTCTCACAGCAGATGCACTGAGTACCACAACTTTTCTTCTTGGTCCGGATAAGGGAATGGATTTAATCAACAGTCTGGATGGCGTAGAAGCCGTATTCATCGATACAGATAATAATCTGACTTACTCAGATAATTTTCCAAAATAATATACAAAACGACAGGGGTGATTACTTTCGTAATCACCCCTGTCGTTTTCACCTTCCGCTTCCGCGGATCCCAATGTTATGCATTGAGTCAACATATCTTGTATGATGTAATGTCCGATCTATATCTCGACCAAGATCTCCTTAATTAACAGTTGGTTGAGAAGATTGGTAACTATTGAATCCGGATAATCTTCTTCGGACACTTCTCAGCGCAGGCGCCGCAATTTACACATTTAGTGGAGTCAATATGTGCAATATTGTTTTCTACGGTTATTGCTTCTGCAGGGCATACTTTCGCACACATTCTGCATCCTATACAACCAACGGCACAAGCTGCCATTACATCCTTACCTTTATCCTGTGAGCTGCACTGTACCATATGTTTCTGTTCATATGGAATCAGTTCGATCAAATGTCTTGGACATACTGCGATACATTTACCACATGCCTTACATTTTTCCTTATCTACTACTGCAACTCCGTCCACAATATGGATTGCATCAAACGGACAGGCTTTCACACAGGTACCCTCACCGATACATCCATAGTTACATGTCTTTGGTCCACCATTCTGCATCATATTGATCATAATACAGTCAGAAACTCCCTGATATTCATAATCAGTCTTAGCTTTATCACAGGTACCTGCACATTTTACATATGCAACTTCATGCACCTGCTCTGTTGCTTCCTGTCCCATAATCTCGGCTACCTTAGCACCTACTGGTGCACCACCGACCGGACAGGCATTGACCGGAGCTTCACCGGCTGCAATTGCGGCTGCAAGTCCGGAACATCCCGGATAACCACAACCACCACAGTTATTACCTGGAAGAACACCCAGAATAGCTTCTTCCTTTTCATCTACTTCAACTGCAAACTTTTTGTCTGCCAGTCCGAGGAAAATACCAATGAATAATCCGGTACCGCCTACAATGACTGTAGCCAAAACAATTCCTATCATACTCATATTGTCTTCCTCCTAAATAAGTCCTGAGAATCCGAAGAATGCGATTGACATGAGTGCTGATGTCAGCAGTACAATCGGCATACCTTTGAAGGATTCCGGAATGTCATTATATTCCATCTTTTCTCTGATACCGGCAAGCAGTACAATGGCGATCAGATAACCAACACCTGTTGCAAAACCATTCACTACGCCTTCGAGAATATTGTAATCATCCTGTACATTATTCAGAGCTACACCAAGCACTGCACAGTTTGTTGTGATCAGTGGAAGGTATACTCCAAGAGCATTGTACAATGAAGGCACAAACTTTTTCAAGAACATTTCTACAATCTGTACAAGTGCTGCGATTACAAGGATAAATACGATTGTGTTCAAGTACTCAAATCCCAGTGGTTTGAGAATAAACTGATGTAATATTCCGGCAACTAATGATGCCAGAGTGATTACGAAAATAACGGCTCCGCCCATTCCGGCAGCTGTCTCTGTCTTCTTGGAAACACCCAGGAAAGAACAGATACCGAGGAACTGACTAAGTACGACGTTACTTACAAGCGCAGAACCGACTGCGATTAAAATCAAATTTCCCATCTTTCCTATTCCTTTCCTTTATCTGCTGTAGAAGCACATCCGGCACAGGTTGCACAATCAGAACCACATCCTGACTGAATCTTAGATGCATCCTTGCCTTTCTTCTCCATGTTAATCTTTACCTTATTCTGGATTGCTGCAAGACCTGCAAGTACCAGGAATGCTCCAGGTGCCAGAATAAAGATTGTAATTGGTGTATATCCTGCCTTACCCATTGTAGAATCAGCGAGCGGAAGAATCTGTTTGCCAAAGATCTGTCCTGCTCCAATGATCTCACGTACAGCACCGATTGCAAGAAGACCCACGGTAAATCCAAGTCCCATACCAAGTCCGTCAAAAATAGACGGAAGAACCGGGTTCTTAGAAGCATAGCTCTCTGCGCGGCCAAGAATAATACAGTTAACAACGATCAGTGGAATATAAATCCCAAGTGAATCATAAAGTGACGGTGTATATCCTTCCATAAGGAAGTCAACGATTGTTACGAATGACGCAACAACCACGATAAATGCCGGCATTCTGACAGAATCCGGTATAATCTTACGTAACATGGAAATCAACATGTTGGACATTACAAGTACCGCCGTTGTTGAAAGTCCCATACCGATACCGTTCATAGCCGAAGTAGTTACCGCAAGTGTCGGACACATACCAAGCATCAGGACGAAAATCGGATTTTCATCAATAAGACCATTTTTCAGTCTTTCTCCACATGAATTCATCTACACTACCTCCCGACTAAAATGCACTGTGAAAATATGCAAGTGCTGCATTCACGGCACCTGTTACAGCTCGTGATGTAAAGCTTGCACCACTGATGGCATCGATCGGCTCACCTTCGCCGCCATCCTTTGATACATAGAATTTATCTGTCTGCTTACCCACATACTGTGAATAGAAAGAACTGTCAGTTGCTTTCATACCAAGTCCTGCTGTCTCGCTGATACTCAGGAATGCAACTCCACTGATTGTTCCATCTGCTGTAATACCTACTGTGATCTGGATATCACCGCCATAACCTTCGCCATCGGTAGCTGTGATAACATATCCGGCCTCTCCGCCTTTTACGGAACATACCTCATCGATGCTTCCCTTGATGCCGAGATCTTTGATTACCTGATCAGCAACCTTCTGGTCTACATCTACTGCTTCAAAATCATCCTCACTTGCTTCAGGGAATACCTGTAACCAGGCTTCTCTCTTAGCTGCTTCCTGAGTCTGAGCAATCGGAGTCTTAGTTACTTCATATACCAGTCCCAGCAAAAGTCCTGCAATCAGAGTGATTGCTGTAAGGATCGCTGTATTTTTAATAATCTTGTTCATTATTTTTCTCCTCCTTTGCCAAATGGTTTCGGAAGAGTAACCTTCTCAATAAGTGGAACTAAAAGGTTACTGATGATGATCGCATAGGATACACCTTCTGATGATCCACCGAACAGACGGAACAGACCAGTCAGAAGTCCAAGTACAATACCGTATACGATCTGACCGGATTTGGTGATCGGTGATGTAACGTAGTCAGTTGCCATGAACCATGCACCTAACATCAGACCACCTCCACACAACTCTGCAGTGATGAACTGAGGATCAAAAAATCCTACATTTGCATCAGAGAACTGTCCGAAGATACCAATAAACAGTACAAATGTTACAATATATGTACCAGGAATACGAAGATCAATAATTCCCAACATAATCAGGAAAATCGCGCCAATAATGATTGCGATCACAGATGTCTCACCAATCGTACCTGGGATACGTCCGATCAGCATGTCCATAGAATTCACACTTGACAGTGCTCCTTCCTTCAGATATGCCAGTGGTGTCGGTCCTGTCTCTCCATCATAAACGAACTTGGTCATCTGTCCTGCAAAAGAAATCAGCAGAAAACATCTTGCTCCAAGTGCCGGGTTCATGAAGTTCTGTCCCAAACCTCCGAACAGCTGCTTGACGATCAGGATAGCAAATACACTACCAAGTGCTCCCATCCACAACGGTGCTGTAGGTGGCATATTAAGTCCAAGCAGAAGTCCTGTTACAACAGCACTGAAATCACCGATTGTGATCTTCTTGTGCATAAGCTTTTCATAAATAAACTCTGTGAGCACAGCTGTTGCAGTCGTAACGATCAGCATCAGCAGTGCATCCATTCCAAAATTATATACTCCAAATGCAGATGCCGGCAACAGAGCAATTGTTACCATGAGCATAATATTGCTGGAAGTAACTTTGGAACGTATATGTGGTGAAGATGAAATATTTAACTGATTCTCCACTTTTGTTCACCTCTTCCTCTCTTGTTATTTTTTCTTTCTGCGATTAGCCAGAACAATCTTTCTCATGGAACCGATTGACTGTTTCAACGGTCTCTTAGCTGGACAGACGTAACTACATGATCCACACTCTACGCATTCCATACCGTTCATTTTTTCAAATGTCTCCGCATCATGATGCTGTGCATAATCAGCCAGACGAGACGGAATAATACGGCTTGGACAGGCATCCACACAACGTCCACAGTTGATACATGCGGTCTCTTCCAGTCTCTTAACCGGATCTTTTACAAATGCCAGAACTGAAGAAGATGTTTTCGTAACAGGTACATCTACAGTAAACATGGCAAATCCCATCATCGGACCACCGGAAATCACCTTTTCTGGTTCTTCCTTAAATCCACCAGCCTGCTCTACAAGTTCCATCTGATTCATACCAAATGGTGCGCGGAAGTTACCAGGCTCATTGATCGCATCACCACTGACAGTAACAATACGTTCAATAGAAGGCTTTCCTTCTACAACTGCCTGGTAAATATTGATCATAGTCTCAACGTTATCTACAACACATCCCGCATCTGCCGGAAGCATAGTAGAGTTGATTGCTCGCCCGGTTGTAGCATAGATCAGCTGACGCTCACCACCCTGAGGGTATTTGGTCTTTAATGCCATAACTTCCATACGAGGCTCATCTTTTGTAAGTTCTTTCAGCTTCTCGATACAATCTGGCTTATTATCTTCCACGCCAAAAATACCTTTTGCATGTTCAAACAGTGAAAGGACAACCTTCATACCACCAACAAGACGTTCCGGCGTCTCCATCATACGTCTGTAATCGGCAGTGATATATGGCTCACACTCCGCACAGTTTGCTATAATATAGTCAATCTTCTCCGGCTCTTTTGGAGAAAGCTTCACCTTAGTAGGGAATCCAGCTCCACCCATACCTACAACACCGGCCTCACCGATCGCATTCAGTATCTCTTCTTTTGTCATTTCCTCCAACGGTTTTACAGGAGCATATTCAACTTCCTTGTACTCTCCGTCATTCTCAACTACGATGCAGTTCACCTTTGCCCCAGTAGGATTAAAATGAGGTTCAATTGCTTTTACCGTTCCGGATACTGAAGCATAAATCGGAGCAGAAACAAATCCGCCAGCTTCCGCAATCTTCTGTCCTCTCAGCACGTGATCTCCCTTGGCAACAATTGGAGTTGCCGGAGCACCGATATGCTGCGAAAGCGGATATACAAGATCTCCTTTTGGCTTCACATCAACAATCGCCTTATCTTTTGCCAGACTCTTGCCGTCATCCGGATGAATACCACCCTTAAATGTTAACAGTGCCATTCCTTTTCCTTCCTTCCTTTTAGTTTATTATATATAATATACAAAAAAATCTCCTAATTTTCCATAAATGTAGGATGTTTCGTTGTACATTTTTCAATACAGCTTGCCTATTATTTAACATTTTAGGCATAACAACACAGAAAGATAGAGGCACTTTCGTGTCCCTATCTTTGCTATCTTTTTCATATATATCAAGTCTGTTCTTATCAGTAATTAAGCCTCTTCACCTTCAGATGCCTCTTCCGGTTTCTCAAGTGCTTTCATGCTCAGGCTGATCTTCTTCTCAGCTTCGTTCAGATCTACAATCTTAGCAGTAATCTCCTGTCCAACTGAAAGTACGTCAGATGGTTTTTCAACATGTGCACGAGAAATCTGTGAAACATGAAGCAGAGCATCTACTCCAGGAGCGAGTTCAACGAATGCACCAAAATCTGTCATTCTTGCAACCTTACCTGTGATCTCTTTACCTACTGCATAATCTTCTGCAGCATTAGCCCATGGATTAGTCTCTGGGAATTTCAGGCTGAGTGCGATCTTAGTATCGTGAATATCTTTCACGAGTACTTTCAGCTTTTCGCCAACCTGGAATACTTTCTTAGGATTCTCAACACGTCCCCAAGACATCTCTGAAATATGTAACAGACCATCTACTCCACCAAGATCGATGAATGCGCCAAAATCTGTAACATTCTTTACAACACCTTCTACTGTATCTCCAACATGAAGATTTGCGAAAAGTTCTTTCTGCTTTTCTGCTCTCTCAGCAACCAGAAGCTGTCTTCTGTCACCGATTACACGGTTTCTTCTAGGATTGAACTCACTGATTACGAACTCAATTTCCTGTCCCTGATATTTGCTGAGATCTTTTTCATAAGTATCAGATACCAGACTTGCCGGGATAAATACTCTTGCTTCATCAACAACAACACTTAATCCACCGCCAAGGATCTGAACAACTGGTGCTTTCAGTACTTCTTTGTTCTCGAAAGCTTCTTTCAGTCTTTCATTTCCTCTTTCAGCAAGCAGTCTCTTGTATGTCAATAATACCTGACCTTCGCCATCATTTACCTTTAATACTTTAACTGTCATTGAATCTCCAACTGATACCATAGTTGTAAGATCTGCACCGGTCTCATTCGTGTACTCACTCTTTGTAATGATTCCGTCAGCCTTGTAACCTATATTTAAAATAATTTCATCTGGCTTAACGTCAATGACCGTACCGTCAACCACCTCTCCGTTGTGAATTGTTTTCAACGAATCTTCTAGCATTTGTTCAAAAGTTAATTCTGACATAATTTTGAACCTCCTCAATTATATTATTGGGCGTGGATGCCCCTGCTGTAATACCTACTGTTTCCACGGACCTTAATTGATTCACATTCAAATCGTCAAGTGTCTGTATATAGTACGTATTGTTACATGCATTCTTGCATATCTCGAATAGCTTCTGGGTATTGGAACTTCGTTTATCTCCAATAACGATCATCGCATCGACCCTGTCTGCAATACGGGCAGTTTCAGTCTGCCGCTCTTTCGTCGCACTGCAAATCGTATTCAAAACACTTATATCATAACGCCTTTTCGAAATAATTTCAACCAATTCTTTGAATTTATTGTAATTAAATGTCGTTTGTGCAACAACACATATTTTCCTGTCCTCTGGCACCGTCAGATGCTCTGCTTCCTCTGCCGTAGAAATAACAGCCGCATCTTCTCCAGCCCAGCCCATAATGCCTTCTACCTCCGGGTGTACCGGATTGCCTATCACCACAAGAAATGCGCCCTCTTCTGCTTTTTCCATTGCAATTTTATGAATCTTTTTCACAAATGGACAGGTCGCATCGACGTACTGAATTCCCAGTTCATCCATTCGGTCACAGATGCGTTTCGGCACTCCGTGGGATCGTATGATCACAATCCCGTTCTTTGCCTTTGGAAGATCTTCTTCTCCCTCCAGTACAGTCACACCTTTCGCCTGCATATCCTTGATCACTTCATCGTTATGAATGATCGGACCAAACGTATAGATCTTACAGTCTTTATTCTCTTCTACCTGTTGGTATACGGTATCAACCGCACGTTTCACTCCAAAGCAAAAACCGGCAGTCTTAGCTAACAGAACTTTCATACCGTCTCCTTCTGCTTATCTGCACATATCGCAAGAATCGCATCTGTTACTTCTTCTATGTTCATATCAGAACTGTCCACCAGCACTGCATCGTCTGCCTGTTTGAGCGGCGCAGTCTCTCGCGTCATATCCCTGTGATCCCGCGCTCTGATGTCTTCCTGAATCTTAGTCAGATCACATTCCTGTCCTTTTGCCTGAAGCTCATCAAATCTCCGCTTAGCACGAGTTTCCACACTTGCAGTCAGATATATCTTCACATCTGCATCTGGCAGGATATTGGTTCCGATATCTCTTCCATCCATCACTACATCATGTTCTCTTGCCATAGTGCGCTGCAGTTCCAGAAGTTTTGTGCGAACTTCAGGAATCGCAGATGTCTTAGACGCCATATCGCCGACTTCTTCACTTCGAAGCTGTCCGGTAATATTCGTTCCATTCAAATACACCTGCTGCATACCGTCTTCGTAACGGATACTTACATCCGCATCCCGGCAGGCATCAATTACCGCATTGATATCTGATGGATCAATCTGTTTTCCGAGAAAATGTACAGCAAGGCCACGGTACATTGCGCCCGTATCCACATAGATGCAATTCTGTCTGGCCGCCACCAACTTGGCTATTGTACTTTTTCCGGCACCTGCCGGTCCATCAATTGCTATATTAAATCCCATATTTTCACCTTTTCTATCGTATTTCCTGTGCTGCCATGTATCCGGTAGACCAGGCAATCTGCAGATTATATCCTCCTGTTACTGCATCCAGATCCAGAACTTCACCTGCAAAATAAAGATTTTTAACTTTCTTTGACTCCATAGTACCAGGATCAATCTCCCGGACTGATACACCACCTCTGGTTATGATTGCCTCATTATATCCACGAATTCCAGTAAGTGTCATTGCAAAATTCTTAATTAAACGTACCAGACTGCGGCGTTCTTCTTTAGAAATAGCATTCACCTGCTTCTCCGGCAAAATCCCACTGAGTTCTACCATAACCGGAATCAGTTTGGAAGGAAACAAACCACCAAGTGCATTTTTGAACTGTTTATTTTTTTGTTCTTCAAAATCTCTCAGCAACCTCTTATCAAGCTGTTCCTCAGAAAGTGCCGGTTTCAGATCAATTGTCAGTGTGAGTTCTTTCTTTTTCAACATCTGTCCTACGATACTGCTGGCACTGATCACAGTCGGACCACTCACGCCAAAATGTGTAAACAAAAGTTCACCAAACTCTTCGTAATATTTCTTACGTCCATCTAAAACAGTGACATTAACATTTCTAAGCGACAATCCCTGAAGTGTTTTTACCCATGGCTCTTTTGTCTCAAGCGGAACCAGTCCTGGACTCCGCTCCGTCACCTTGTGTCCAAGTGCTTCTGCCCATCTGTATCCATCGCCGGTGGAACCAGTAGATGGATAGGAAAGACCTCCTGTCACGATAATGCAGCTGTCGCCTTTTACTGTCTTACCATCCTCCAGAACAATCCCATCAAACATTCCATCTTTCTGCAGCACTTTTTCTACTTTCTGATTCAAGTGTATCTGAACACCACGTTTCCTCATAGCCTCTGACAAAGTACGGATTACATCCGAAGAGTGATCAGATACCGGAAATACTCTGTTGCCTCGCTCAATCTTCGTAGCAAGGCCTTCATTTTCAAAAAAATCAATCACATTCTGATTCGTGTACGTATAAAAACTGCTGTAAAGGAACTTCGGATTGCCGATTACTGCCTGAAAAAGTTCCTCCACATCACAGGCGTTGGTAATATTGCATCTTCCCTTTCCGGTAATATATAACTTTTTACCAAGCTTCTCATTCTTTTCAAAAAGATGTACTTCATGCCCTTTATCAGACGCATGTACTGCCGCAAACATACCTGCAGCACCGCCTCCTATAATAATCACTTTACTCATAACTAAATATCATCTCCGCCAAGATTCGAAAATTCCACCTTATCCGTAACCATATTCAGTTCATCCTTACTGTATACCTGATACTCGTCCCAGATCTTCTCCAGTGTTTCGAGTGTTGCCACTACTTCTTTCTGCTTCTTCATGCAAAGAGCTACTACTAGCGCATTGATCACACTCAAAGGTGCCACCAGAGAGTCTACAATAGACGCCATATCACTTCGTGCAATCAGATTGCAGGACGAATACAGATTCATCGGTGAATGAACACTGTCCGTCAATGTAATCACCTTGGCATTGCGATTATTCGCAAATTCAAGTGCTTTTAAAGTCCTCATGGAATAACGTGGAAAACTGATACCAATCACTACATCATCCTGTCCGATACGAATCAACTGTTCAAATATTTCACTGGAACTGTTGGTATTAACAAGCGTCACATCTTCACAGATCAACTGCAGATAATAACTCAGAAAGCTAGCTAACGGAGCACAGCTCCGAATACCGATCACATAGATTCTCTTTGCTTTCAGAATCGTATCCACCGCCATCTCAAACGCTTCCTGATCCATACTTCCCATGGTAAGCTTAATCTTTTCAATATCAGCCTGCAGAACCGACGTCAGGATCTCTCCCTGACTGATCCTTCCATAGGTCACTTCCATCCGCTGTATAGAATTCAACTTGGTCCGCACCAGTTCTTCCAATGCTTTCTGAAATTCCGGATACCCTTTATATCCAAGAGTCATAGCAAAACGAACAACCGTCGATTCACTGACACCTACCACTTCTCCCATTTTAGCGGCTGTAAGAAACGCAGCCTTATCGTATTCCTGCCGGATGTAATCGGCAAGCTTCTTCTGCCCCTTGCTTAATCTGGGATACTTCTCATCAATCTTCTGGAGCAGTTCATTATTTATTCCCATAACAGTTCCATTTCCTTTTCCATTCCCCTGTCATATGATCATACAAACAGAGAATTATTATCTACCACAGCACTTCTTGTACTTCTTGCCACTTCCACATGGACATGGATCATTTCTTCCGATTTTCTTTGGTTTACGAACTGTACCGGAATCTCTCTGCTCCTTGTAAAGCGCCTTTAATTCTTCCTCAGAGAAGATTTCTTTCCACTGCGGCAGTTCATACAGCCAGTCAGCCTTGGCAGCCACCATATTCTTATACAGAAGAGCCTTATCAAATACCAGGTTCACCTGTGTATCTTCTGACAGATCTTCGATCGGGTTCTCTTCTTTCAGACTCTCGTTAATTCCATCCAGAAATCCAACCATAGTCATAACATCCTGACCATACTTTTCAGCCAGTTCCTTTACAGTTCCGCGTACTTCTGTATCCGGATCCGATAACAGCTGCTCATAAATGTCCTTTTCAATATTAAAATAATTAGCCCAGAAATTCTGAAGCTCGGTTCTGTCTGCCTGTTCGTTATATGCGATTTTACGCCACTGATCTAATAATCCAGCCATTTTTGTTTCTCCTTTGTCTGTTAAAATATTGCAGACGGCAGGCATGCCTAATCCGCTCACAATATTATATACCATTTAATACTTTTTTTCAAAGTCTTTACTTTATTTATTTGCAAAAGAGCCGCACAGATTGTTCCGTGCAGCTCTTTCTTTGAAATTCTTATGTATGTGGGTTAAATATAAAGTTCTGCCATGAACCAGGCGGGACTATTTTCCACAACGTCAGACTGCTGGTTCTTACGTCCGGCTTCCCGGATACGCTGCCTTCTGAGCAGATACTCTTCCATCGATATAACTTCCTGATAGTTATCTCTGTATGTCCCCTTATCCATGCAAATCTCCTCCTATCTTTCTGTTTCAATTATACTCATCTGTAAGTTTGATTGGATTGCCGACTTTATTATTATATTGCGTCTCCCCCTACAATATGACTAATTCCGGCTTTCCTTTCCAACTATATTTAGCATAACGGAGATATGTGACATGGATGTGTATAGAATCTAAAGAATTAATAACCTGAATCTTAAGTTTGCTTTAATAAAAAAGGACCAGAAAATCCGGTCCCTTAATATTATATCCTATTCAGCTACATCCTTCATGCTGAATGAAAGACGTCCCATCTTATCCTTGCCAAGGCATACAACCTTAACCACATCACCCAGGGTAAGTACATCCTCAACCTGTTTGATTCTTTCTTTAGAAATCTTAGAAATGTGCACCATTCCCTCTTTTCCAGGTGCAAATTCAAGGAATGCACCGAACTCTTTGATGCTGACAACCTTTCCTTCCAGAACCTGTCCCGCTTCAAAGTCAGTTACAATAATCTCGATCAACTGTTTTGCGCGAGCCATTCCAGCTGCATCAGTACCACAGATAGATACAGCGCCATCATCTGTAATATCGATCTTAACGCCTGTCTCTTCAATGATCGCATTGATTGTCTTTCCACGCTGACCAACTACATCGCCAATCTTCTGTGGATCAATCTGCATCTGAATGATCTTAGGTGCAAATTCTCCAACCTCTGTTCTAGGCTCTGCAATTGCCTTTGACATACACTCATCCATAATAAACAGACGAGCCTGTCTTGTACGTGCGATTGCTTCTTCAACGATCGGTCTTGTAAGTCCGTGGATCTTGATATCCATCTGGATTGCCGTGATACCCTTCTTTGTACCGGTTACCTTAAAGTCCATGTCTCCAAAGAAATCTTCAAGGCCCTGAATATCAGTAAGTACCAGATAATCATCATCTGTATCTCCGGTCACGAGTCCGCATGAGATACCTGCAACCATAGCTTTAATTGGAACACCTGCAGCCATAAGAGACATACAAGATGCACAGGTAGAAGCCATAGATGTAGATCCATTAGACTCAAATGTCTCTGATACAGTACGGATCGCATATGGGAATTCAGATTCACTTGGAAGAACTGGTACAAGTGCGCGCTCCGCAAGAGCTCCGTGTCCAATCTCACGACGTCCCGGTCCTCTGGATGGTCTTGTCTCACCCACAGAGTATGAAGGGAAGTTATAGTGATGCATATAACGCTTTGTAGTCTCTTTCTCATCTAATCCATCAAGTCTCTGTGCCTCCGACAGTGGAGCCAGTGTGCAGACATTACATATCTGTGTCTGTCCTCTGGTGAACATTGCTGATCCGTGCACACGAGGAATCAGGTCTACTTCTGCTGCAAGCGGACGAATCTGTTCAATTGCTCTTCCATCCGGACGCTTGTGATCTTTCAGGATCATCTTACGTACCGTCTTCTTCTGATACTGATATACAGCCTCTCCAAGTACAGCAAGCCATTCTTCATTTTCAGCAAAAGCTTCTTCCAGCTTCTCTGTTACCTGGCGGATATTCTCCTCACGAACCTGCTTTTCATCAGTAAATACTGCTTTTTCCATCTCTTCCGGCGGAACAATCTCTTTAATTGCTGCGAAAAGTTCTTCCGGAACTGCAAATCTCTGATAATCATGCTTCGGTTTGCCACACTCTGCAACAATTGTATCTACAAATGCGATAACCTTCTGGTTTACTTCGTGAGCAGCATAAATCGCTTCGATCATCTGTGCTTCCGGAACTTCATTAGCTCCAGCTTCGATCATGATAACCTTCTCTCGTGTAGACGCAACTGTCAAAGCCATGTCAGACACTTCCTTCTGAACAGCTGTCGGGTTAAATACAAATTCGCCATCAACCAGACCTACCTGAGTAGTAGAAATCGGTCCGTCAAACGGGATGTCAGAAATTGTAGTTGCAATTGCAGAACCAAGCATTGCTGTAAGTTCCGGCGAACAATCCTGATCTACAGAAAGTACAAGATTCTCCAATGTAACATCATTACGATAATCCTTCGGGAACAGCGGACGCATCGGACGGTCGATAACACGGTCTGTCAGAACTGCATTCTCAGACGCCTTACCTTCACGCTTGTTAAATCCTCCCGGAATCTTACCCACAGCGTACATTCTTTCATTATATTCTACGCTTAACGGAAAGAAATCAATTCCTTCTCTCGGTTTCTCGGATGCTGTTGCTGTACACAGCACAGTTGTATCACCATAGTGCATTAATACTGCACCATTTGCCTGTTTTGCAACTCTTCCCACATCAACTCGCAGTGTTCTGCCAGCTAATTCCATTTCAAATTGTTTAAACATGGTAGTATTCCTTTCTCAAATTCATCTCTTAAACTTATTTCAACTATGCGCAATCAGAAACCACCGAAACTACTGAAAAACATATTTCGCAAAATACACTTTTCAGTGGTCTCGGAATATATGTCTCTGTTCGCAATCTTGTTTATTATAGCATACATTATATAAAAAGGCTATCTTTTATTTTTCTTTTTAACAGCATCAAAATAAGAGCACCGGTTATCCCGATGCTCTTGTTTCACTTCTTCAATCCTCAAAATGCGATAATTATTTACGCAGTCCAAGTTTCTCAATCAGTGCACGATATCTTTCGATATCTTTCTCTTTCAGGTATGCAAGAAGTCCTCTTCTCTGACCTACCATCTTAAGAAGTCCTCTTCTTGAGTGGTGATCTTTCGGATTAGCTTTGAAATGATCTGTCAGGTCATTGATTCTTGCTGTCAGGATAGCAACCTGAACTTCCGGAGAACCTGTATCTCCTTCTCCTCTTCCATACTCTGCGATAATCTGACTCTTCTGCTCTTTTGTTATCATGTCTTTTTCCTCCTTATTCTTTACACTGCCGACATTAAGTAGCGGTTGGAGTCCTCCAGCTACCGAACACCGGTTGTTTTACACGAATCGTAGTATAACACAAAAGGGAGGTCCATGTAAACCCCCCTTTTGTATCTTTCTATAAAGCTTTCAAGCTCTTAACAGCATCTGTAATGGAGTCTGCACCAAATACAGAACTTCCCGCGATCAGTATATCCGCTCCGGCTTCTACAAGCTTCTTGCCTGTCACCGTATTCACACCGCCATCTATGCTGATCGGAACATGTATTCCAGTTTCATCCATGATTTCTACTGATCTTTTCACTTTTTCATAGATACTCTCTTCAAACGGCTGTCCTCCATATCCCGGTTCTACACTCATAAGAATCAACCCATCGATATGCGGAAGCAGGTAACGAAGTCTTTCCACATCATAAGACGGTCCTATACCTAGTCCCGCCTTAATACCAGCTTTCTTTACTTCGCGCAGCATATGAAGCGGGTTCGGACATGCATCCAGTTGAAATGTAATGATATCCGCACCTGCTTTTGCAAACATTGGAAGAAATGTCTCTGGTCTAACAAGTTCCATATGTACAGAAAGCGGAAGCTTCGTAATTTTCTTCAGATCCGCTACAAGCTGTGGTCCAAAAGTAACATTCTCCACATAAACACCATCCATCACATCAATATGTACAATATCTGCGCCTGCCTTTTCTGCTTCTAATACCTGTTCTCCAATCTTTGTGTGATCACATGCAAGGATTGATGCTGATACCTTTGCCATAGTTTTCCTCCTGTTATAAGCAAGTGGGCATGTCACCATACCCACCTGAATATCCTTTATTTCTGTGTTACATGATTTGTCACTGAATGCATCCAATCTTTTGCAATTGCATAAATCTCTTTATATTTTTCAAAGTAGAACATATACTCTTCATGTCTTTCCTGATTAGGCTCAACCGTATATTCTACATCCGTCATAGCCTCTGCGGCAGTATCGATATCCGGATATACTCCACCAGCTACAGCACCAAGGATTGCTGAACCAAGCACAGGTCCTTCGCTGCATTTCGGTACAACAACCGGACAATTGCTTACATCTGCATGAGCCTGAAGCCAGAAATCACTCTTTGCCGCTCCACCTGATACAACCATTGCTTTCGGTACAAATCCAGCTTCGCGGAATACTTCGAGAATTGCTTCTGTACCATAGCAGATACTCTCAATAATCGCACGATACATATGCGCCGGTGTATGTCCCAAAGACAATCCGTAAAACATTCCTCTGACATCCGGATCTACATGCGGTGTACGATTGCCCTGGAAGAAATCAAGTGCTACCAGACCTTCTGCTCCTATCGGAAGCTTTGCAGCCTCACGGTTCAGAATATCATATACACTGCAGCCTTCTTTTTCTGCCTGCATTTTCACTGTACCACATAATTGATTTTTGAACCAGTTAACAATTGAACCTGTCGATGTCTGTCCGCCTTCAACCATACGAAGTCCAGGAACGATAGCATCCGGATACGCTCCCCACATTCCTTTTCTATGGATCGGGTCTTTAAACTGGGCAACATGCAAATGGGAAGATCCGGTGATTAATGTCAGCTTGCCAGGCTGGTGTGCATTCAGTCCGATAACGCCAACAAACGCATCGGCACCTCCTTCGCCAACCGGAATACCTGGAATAAGCCCCATATCCTCAGCAGCCTTTTCTGTCAATCCGCCAACAAGTTCTCCTAACGGCAACACCCTCTCCGGAAGCTTTTCAACCAGATCATCCAATCCGATCGTATTATAGAAGTCAACCGGATATCCACCTTCTTCATTGTTATAATACCAGCGAACAGATGCACAGTTAATACTTGCTGTATATTCGCCTGTCAATTTATACATCAGCCAATCTGTACATTCATAAAATCTTGTAGCCTTATTATAAGTCTCTGGTTCATTTTCTTTTAACCAAAGAGCCTTAGCTGGAAGACATTCTGCAGATACCATTCCGTATCCATTGTACTTCAATGCATCATGTCCGGATTCGTAGATACGCTTTGCCTGTTCGGAAGCGCGCACATCCATCCACATAATCGCATCACGGAGAGGCTCCATATCATCCCCTGACAGGACAACAGTACAGCATGTTGTATCTACGCTCATGCCTTTGATGCAAGCAGGGTCAATATCACTTTCTGCCATTGCTCTCTTTGATGCCTTGCAGATAGAATCCCACCATTCGCTTGGCTTCTGCTCTGCGCGACCGGAAGCTGGCGTATACAATGGATATGGTTCCTCACAAAATACAATTGGATTACCTTTCAGATCAAAAATACCAACCCTGGCTCCGCCAGTACCCATATCAACACCTAATACACAATCTATTTTACGCATCTTATTTTCCTCCGTTTTATTAAAGTTCGAGTCCAATCTCCTCAGGAAGTTCATCGAAGTATATGTCTTCATGGCTTGTGTTATTCTTAAAAATAACCAGGCAATGTACGGAATCGTCCAGTGTATTCGGAGCCCAGTGCCATACGCCAGGTTTACAGCTGATTCCCATTCCCTTTGGAATATAGAATGCACGAACCTTGTCCGGATCCGGTTTGCCAGCCGGTGCAAATGGAACAATAATACCGCCAGTCATTGCAAATAAATTCTCCTCCGTATGATCATGTGCTTCAAATTTCTTCACTGTAAATGGCTTACGGAACACTTCCATCAAATTGATGGATGTAGGAGTGTCTCTGACTACAACCTGTGGATACCATGTATGAGAGCCTTTTGCTCCACAGTCTTCTCTTCCTTCATAAGATAATACTTCGCCAAATTCTGCAAATGCTTCTTTTGTAAGCTGCTCTACTTTAATCTTCTTCATAACAAATCCTTCTTTCTTAAAAGATTACACTTATTCGGCAAGGCCTAATAAGTGTAATCAGATCTAATTATTTACTGTTATACAGAGGCTTTTGCAATTGCTTTAAAAATCAGCATTGCAACGCATGCTCCCGGATCAACCATACCGATGGAAGCATCGCCCTTTACTGCTGGTTTACCATGTACAGCCTTCATATTAGTAGCTGCGTTGAATCCTTCTTCCGCAGCCACAGCTGCTTTTGCAGTCGCTGCCGCAAGATCCTCGCCAGCTTCCACAGCAACCTTCAGTGCCTGAACTCCCGGATCAAATCCATCTAAGAATGTCTTCTCTCCAAGTTTTGCTTTACCCTTTGTCATAATTCCATTCTCATATGCAGCAAGAAATTCTACAATATCTTCGTTGCTCAGTTCAGTCTTACCCTTCAGAACCTTTCCTCCCTGCATAAGTCCAATAGACATCAGCGTACCCATAGTAGATGGCGCCGCACTTGACATTGCTTTTCCAGCGCCGTAAAGCATCTTGCCAGCATCCGTTTCATCAGATCCTGCTGCAAATTCAGACGCTGCCGCAAATCCCTTAGTCATTGTAAGTCCAAGGTCTCCATCTCCTACTACACTGTCCAACTCGATCAATCGATCTTTGTTCTCATTCATGATTGTGCTGATCTCAGCCAGCATTTTTACAATATATGATGAATTCATTATGATTTCCTCCTAATATTAAAGCTGTTTAAAGAACGGTGTTGCTGCCGGAGCATCAAGAAGTTCCTTCAACTCATCATCCAATTTGAACAGGGAAATTGAGAATCCTGCCATTTCCATCGCTGTAGCGAACTCACCTACATAGTAACGATGTACTTTGATACCTTCTTCTTTTAATCTCTTGTCAATATGGCGTGTTACAATATACTGCTCATCCAGAGGAGTAGCTCCCAGTCCATTTACCATAACAGCTACTTCATCGCCTTTTACATACGGAATATCTGGAAGAATCTTTTCTAACATCTCATCGACAATAGCATCTGCAGGCTCAATTTTACCATTACGAATACCAGCCTCACCATGGATACCCATACCAATAGCCATCTCATCGTCAGCAATTGTAAATCCCGGTTTACCAACTTCCGGAATTGTACACGGCGTCAGAGCCACACCCATTGTTCTTACATTAGCTGCCGCTTTCTCAGCAATTCTCTTAACTTCATCCAGATCTTTCATCTGAGCTGCTGCAGCACCTGCACATTTATATACAAATACAATACCAGCTACGCCTCGTCTGTGATTTGGTTCTCCAGGGCCAGCCGGTGCAGCAGAAGCTACATCTTCACCTGCAACAACCGTCTCAACACGGATATCTTCTTCAAAATCAGCCATTTCTGCGCCCATGTCAAAGTTAAGAATATCTCCGTTATAATTACCGTAAATATACAGAACACCTGCTCCGTCATCTACTTCTTTTGTAACATTAAATACCTGTTCCGGGCTTGGTGACTGGAACACACCGCCTACACAGCAGCCATCCAGCATACCTTTTCCTACATATCCCAGGAATAATGGCAAATGTCCTGAACCGCCACCTGTAACGATACCAACCTTTCCAGCGACCTTATTAGATGTTACAAGGCAACGCAGGTCATCCGCTGTATAAGTAATATAATCAGGATGCGCTGCATAAAGACCTTCCAGCATCTCGTCTACATAATTTTCCGGTTTGTTAATGATTTTTTTCATAACTAAGTCCTCCCTTTATTTTGTTTTCACCTTAGTTGCTCTTTTAGCTGCAATGTTTGTAATAACCAGTACTGCGATCAGAATCAGTCCGTATACGAGGTCTGTAATAACCGTATCGATACGAAGGACACTGAATGCAGAAGAAATCAGCTGTAATAATACGATTGCAAGTGTAACTCCTATCACCTTACCTTTACCACCATCTGGATGAACGCCACCCAATACTACGATCAGCAGTGAAAGCAGTGTATAAGATGTATTGTAGTTAGATTTACCGGATCCATAATGTGAAGATGTCAGGATACCGCTGATTGCTCCCAGAAAACCGGAAATCATATATGTTGTCATGATAACTTTAAAGTTGTTGATTCCTGAATACTTAGATGCGACTTCATTACTTCCAAGGAAATATACTTTCTGTCCATATGTAGTAGACTTCAACAGGAATGACATCACCAGTGTAACAATAATGAACATAGGCAATGTATGCGGTATACCTGCAATCGTTCCATTTGCAATATTAATGTATGACTGTGGTACGCCAGTGATACCAGGACCTGTTGTAACGATCATAGCAATACCTGTGTAAAGCTGCAGACCACAAAGTGTAACCAGCATCGGTGGAATGTGCAGAAATCCAATCAGGAAACCGTTAAACGCGCCACACAGCACACCGATGATCAGACCCACAATGATCGCACCAATAATCATACCCATACCGCATTCTTTTCCACCGCCGATATTAACCATCATATACGATGCTACAACACCTACGAGATTGGCAATACCAACCAGAGACAGATCGATTCCTCCGGAGATCATACACAGCATCATGCCAAATGTAAGGATACCGTATTCCGGAAACAGGTAAAACCATGATTTGATATTCAATGTTGAATAATAGGTTGACGGGTTCAAAATCGCCATCGCAATTAATACGACTGCATACATTCCTAATAAAGAAAGAATGTTATGGTCTATTTTCTTCAAAAGCTTCATTGTACATTCCTCCCTTTATACCTTTTGATTCTTCTGAACAGCAAGTTCTTTCAGCGAAGTGATTGCTGTACCAACTACGATTACAGCACCGACTACGAACGTCTGCCAATATGTAGGTACGCCAAGCATGATCAGGTTGTTCTGGATCAGACCGATCAGCACAACACCGAGAATCGTTCCGAGCACTGTACCATGTCCGCCACTCATGCGGGTTCCGCCTACAACAACAGCAGCGATGATCATCATTTCACTTCCCATAAGATTCAATGGGTTCGCCGCCTTATTAAGTACACAATAAATCATTCCGGTGATACCAGCCATAACGCCCGAGAACATGTACACAATAAACTGAAGTCTTACTACGTTAAATCCGGCAATACGAGCTGCATTGGCATCTCCGCCGATTGCATAGATTCCACGTCCAAGCATTGTATATTTCAAAACAATATATACAACAATATAAAGAATAATCGGAACCAGAATCAATGCGGTCATACTATAGTTATTACCCGCTTTACTCTGATACGTAAACAAATAAACTTTATTGAGTGCTGCAATCGTACTTGGCAGTCTTGAGATCTGTCTGGTGCCAAAGAATGTAAGAAGCATGCCCTGTGTAATACTGCTCACACCAAGCGTAGCAATCAACGGCGGAATCTGAAGCAATGAAATCAGTACCGCATTGATAATACCAATCACCAGCCCGATAGCTGCCGCAAATACAAACGCAAGAACTACATTGTCAATATCGTTCTCTTTAAATACACAGATTGGAATATAAAGAGATGCACACGCAATTGCCGGGAAAGAAACATCGATACCTCCCGAAATAATAACCACCATCTCACAGATAGCAAAACACAGTGTTACCAGAAGTGCTCTGGCAAGTGTAATAATTGTCGAAACCTCTGCAAACGCTGGTGTCTTCATGCTAATCGCAATGCAAAGGACAACAATAATATAAACAATAAACATCTGATTCGAAGTCAGAATCTCTTTCCATTTTGATTGTTTCATTAACTCTCTCCTCCTTCGCTGAACAGCTTGTACAGTTCATTCTCGCTGATCTCTTCATCGATATGAGCAACAGCTTTACCATTTCTCATAACAAGGATCTTGTTACAGTTCTGAACCAGCTCAGACAAGTCATCAGAGATAACGATAACTCCCACGCCCTCTTTTGCAAGTTTGTGAAGAATCTCAAAAATCTCACTCTTTGATCCGATATCCACACCCACTGTAGGTCCGTTCAGAACAATCAGCTCAGGATCCGTATTCAGCCATTTTGCAATAACAACCTTCTGTGCATTACCACCGGATAATGTACGGATTGCATCTGTCTGCTTACCGATCTTCACAGAAAGATTACCGATCCAGTCTGTCGTATCTTCTGCGATCTTTTTATGATCCAGTTTGCCACCATGGAAATACTTGCCAATAGACGCAGCCACCATATTATCCTGAATACTTCTGTCAAGGAACAATCCCTGTGTCAGTCGGTCTTCCGGAACATATGCGATCTTATTCTTGATTGCATCTTCAATGTTGTGGATCTCAATCTCTTTTCCATTCAAAATGATTTTTCCACTCGTAGCCGGTGCAAGCCCGAATAATGCATCACCAAGTTCTCCACGTCCTGAGCCAAGAAGTCCTGTAATCCCCAGCACATCGCCTTTTTCAAGTGAGAACGATACGTTTTCAAATGCACCTTCTCTGGAAATATTTTCAACTTTCAAAATCTCTGTTCCATCACTTTTCTCTGGAACATATACAGATTCAACAATATCACGACCGGTGATATCATGGATAAATCTCGCTCTGTCATACTCTTTGATATCTCCGCTGGAGATATATTCTCCGTTTCGGATAATCGTAAGTCTGTCAGCAATTTCATATATCTCATCCAGCTTATGGTTAACGATCATAATCGCAATACCTTTCTCTTTTAAGCGACGGATGATCTTAAACAGATTCTCAACTTCTTTTTTAGTCAGCGCAGTAGTAGGTTCGTCGAGAATCAGAAATTTTGCATCATTAATAATGGCCCGGCATATAGCAACCATTTGCTTATTAGCAACAGTCAGCCTTTCTACAAGAATATCCGGATCCATGTGAGCACCTACCTGCTCCATAGCTTCGATAGCAAGTTCTCTTGCTTTCTTCCAGTTCATGACCTTAGTGCCTGTCATGAGTGAATTGTTCATTGCAATATTCTCTGCAACTGTTAAGTTAGGAAATACTGCAAAATCCTGATATATAACCTGTACACCTGCTCGAATCGCATCGATAGGTGTCAGTTTTTCGACTTTTTTACCTTCAAGATAATAATCACCGGATGTCTGTTCATGAACTCCGGAAATCACTTTGATCAATGTGGATTTACCACATCCATTCTGTCCGGCAAGTGCCAGAATTTCTCCTTTTCTAATTTCGAGATCAACGCCTTTTAAGGCCTGCACACCACCAAACGATTTCTTAATATTCTCTAATTTCAGAAATACTTCTCCCATATAGAATCCCTCGTTTCTTCATCAAATAAAGCCTCATAGAGAATGCCCTTATTGCAATTCCCTATGAGGCTTAAGGCTCATTCAGTTAAAACATTTTAGATGTCAAAATGTATTTAGAAATCGTATGCTTCGTCGTTGCAGTTATCTTTATCAACATCGATCCAAGCACTACCTGTGTATACTTTGCCTTCAAGTGTCAGGTTCTCATATCCTTCTACCGGAAGTGAAAGTGTATCTTCGCCAACTGTTCCATTCAGAGTTGCAACAGCAAGTTCGATCATTGCCTGACCTGCAAGTGCCGGATCCCAGAAGCTCATAAGCTCAACTGTTCCGTCTTCAACATACTCGCCACAAACTGACATAAGAGATGTACCTGCGATATGTACTTTGCCCTGAAGTCCAAGTTCCTCAACTGCCTGAGCTGCACCCGGAGTCTCTGACATAGCTGCACACTGGATACCAACGATCTCGTGTTTTGTATCAGCTGTAAGTGCTTCTTTAACTTTGCTGTATGCTGTGTCCTGATTGTCATCAGAAACGATTGGCTGATCATCTACTTTAAGATCTGGAGCATTCTTCTCAGCCCATTCTTTACCACCCTGAGCTTCCTCAACGTGAGACTGAGATGTCAGAGCACCAACTGTCTGGATTACACGTCCTTTTCCGTCAGAGAGTTCGTTAATCTTTTCCATCAGGTGAGCACCATACTCTAATGTATCAAATGCTTCAACGTCATAGTCCATGTTCTCTACTGTAGATGCCTCGTGGCAGATAACTACGATGCCTGCCTCTTTAGCTTTTGCAAGAACAGGGTCAAGAGCTTCTACATCGAACGGAACTACACAGATTGCATCGTATCCCTGAGAGATCAGTCCCTCAACGAATGCTGCCTGTCCGTCACCTTCCGGAGATCCGCAGTACTCAACGCTTGTTCCGTTAGCCTCGTTATAGTCATCAACACCCTGTTCCATACGCTCAAACCATGCAAGGTTTGTCATCTTAGGAACTACAGCAATCTTGTAATCAGCTGCTGTCTTTTCACCGGAATCATCCTTCGCGGTGTCCTCTGTCTTGGTGTCTTCCTTTGAGCTGTCATCAGATGAGCCAGAGCCACATCCAACGAGCAGAGTCGCTACCATAGCGATGCCCAGTACTGCACTTAAAATCCTCTTTTTCATGTTACACATCCTCCTTGTATAATTTGGAAGCATTCTGGCTGCTTCATGCCATTATAACTTTCGCATATTGCAAAAGTATATATCCACATTCCATCTCATCAACCACCAAAATGGAATATTGATATCTGATTATTTGTCAGTTATCAACCACCGACTGACACTTGAAATCCCCTTTTTCTCAGGCAATCCGCCATCGCTTCTACCTTACTGTGTTCCATCTCCGGATATTCTTTCAAACAATAAGCACGTTCGATTGCTTCATACTTGTGTCTTCCAAACTGATGAAACGGTAACAGATCAATCTTCTTTATCCCAAAATCTGTCGCAATCTTCGCAACATTCTCCAGATGTTCTGCCGTGTCATTAAAATTTGGTATTATGGGACATCTCACAGTTATTATTTTACCATTCACAGTTAAATTGTGCAAGTTGTTTAACACTTTTTTTAAAAAAATATTTCCCACTTGTGCAAAATGCTCAGTTTTTGTTGTTTTTAAATCAAATAGTATCTCATCCGCCAATTCAGCAACTTTCCAAAGGTTTTCCCATCTGACAGCTCCGGCGGTTTCCAACGCTACGGGAATATATCTGCGGTGTGCTGCTTCAATAAGCGCTCTCGCAAATTCCGGTTGAAGACAGGTTTCACCTCCTGACAATGTCATGCCGCCATCTGAATTCATAAAATAAAAGCTGTCTTTCTCCACATCCTCCATCACTTCCGCCACATTCATTCGATGACCAAACAACTCTCTGGCACCATGCGGACACACCTTTTCACACGCCCCACATGCAATACACCTCGAACGATCTGTTCTGCTTTTCCCATCTCCAGTTATTTCTATACAGTGCTGTGGGCAAATATTCTGGCACTTCCCACATCCGGTGCAGAATTTTTTATAAAATGCAATCTGTGGATCCGGACTGATAGACTCAGGATTGCAGCACCACGGGCAATGCAGATTACATCCCTTCAGAAATACATTGGTTCGGATTCCTTCTCCATCATGTACATGGAAATGTTCTATGTTGAATACGATTCCATTTGTAGTCTCTTCTATCTCCCTATAATCGGAACCAAACACACTATTCACCTACCTTCGTTATGATACGCCATGCTATGTATTTTCTTATGCGCTGTGCTCTGTCCTTGCAATAATATCATCCTGCAGTGCTTTATCTAAAGGAGTAAATAATGCACTATAACCTGCAACGCGTACCATCAGATCCTTATATTCTTCCGGATGCACCTGTGCTGCTTTCAGTGTATCTGCAGATACACAATTAATCTGAACATGCATTCCTTTATAATTACCCAGATATGTACGCAGTACCTGTACCATTTTTCTTGTCATCATACCGTCTAGCATTGCAGGCATCACTTTAACATTAACCAGTTGTCCGCCGGATACCAGAACCGTCGGAAGTTTACCTACAGATTTAAGAGAGGCAGTAATACCTTTTGTATCTGTACCATGTGTCGGAGATGCTGTATCAGCCAATGCCTCTCCCGCTTTTCTTCCATCCGGAGTCGCTCCTACACATTCACCGCAAGGCACATTTGATGACACAGAACTGGTAGACGGCTGCCAGATACATCCGATCGGTCCACGTCCGTTCCGTGTAGTCTTATACTTTGCTGTTTCTTCACAGATAAACCGGAAATAATCTACCATAATATCATCCACATAGTCATCGTCATTACCATATTTTGGCGCATCCAGAAGCATTTTACGGATATCCGGTCCAGATGGTACAGTAGTAAGATCTTCATAATTTGTCTGTATCGCATGCATCACCTGTACACCTGTAAGAATACGCTCATCATAAACCAATTTCTTTAATGCAGCCAGAGTGTTGCCCACATTCGCCATTCCTACATATAATGGTCCACAGTAGTCATAGACCGCACCACCCTCTTTCATGGTCTTACCTCTGTCGATGCAATCATCCACAAGACAGGACACAAATGGATCTGCAATTCCTTTTTCGGTTACCATATCGATCATATTATCCGTAATTACCTGATACTTGAAATAATAACGAATCTGTTCTTTGAATGCTTCATAAAGTTCTTCATATGAGGCAAAATCTGCGAGACTGCCCTTTCCCGGATGCAGGCAGATATCGGTATTCGGATCTTTTCCACCATATAATGCAAGTTCCATGATCTTCTGCAGATTAATGAATCCCGCTCCATTAGGTCTTCCGGTCTGTTTGCCTTCCACAATGGCTTCTACACATCCTACAATGGAATATTCCACTGCATCATCCCATCTGATCCCCCTGTTAACCAGTGCCGGAATATAGACTTCATCGCTGTAGATTGCAGGCTGCCCACCGCCAAGACGCACAACATCCATAGCCGCATACATCATCTTCTCTGAAATACGGTCATGATAGCGCAGTGAAATGGATGGTGTATGTAATTTTATCGCCGCCTGAGCGCCCAGGATTAAATATGAAAGCTCATTCGTTGCATCTTTTCCATTCATATCCTGCCCGCCGATCGTAATATTTTGGAATAATTGATAACCACTGAACGATTTCGTATTACCCCAGCTTGTAATTTTGTGAAGCTGAAACAGCTTAAGATACAGGCATTCCAACAATTCCAATGCATCTTCATCACGCATTACACCGGAATTAATATTTTCTTTATAATAAGGAAAAAGATTCTGATCCAGACGTCCCAGCGATATGGAATGGCCATTGTTTTCCAGCTGGATACAGAGATTAATAAACCATATTGACTGCAAGGCCTCATGGAAATCTCTCGCAGGTTCTGCCGGAACACGTCTGCAGATATCCGCTATATGTTGAAGTTCCTTCCGCCGCACTGGATTTTCCGTCTCTTCCGCCTGTTTTTCAGCAAGCGCCGCATATCTTCCTGCATATTTTATCACTGCATCACAGGTAATCAGCACTGACTCCAGAAATGGCTTCTGCTCCGCCTCAGATGGTTCCGACAAATCCAGATTCTCCAGCCGTTCCTTTGCCCTTTTCATATAGTTACTAAGTCCCTCTTTGACAACACGTTTCAGATTCACTGTCAGGTGTCCTTCACCCCCGATCATCAACCAGTATGAATCCGTCACACCCATCTCACGAATCAAATGTGTCTCTTCCGGCAGCACTGCCTTACATCGATACTCATGATTATTATTACGCCAATAGTCCGTGATCTCGCGAAGTTTATTCTCATCCGCTTCCGCAATCTCATAACGATCACCCGGGCGTTTCTCTGGTCTGACTGGATTCCCATCCAGTTCTTCAATCAGCCAGTCCAGACCGAATTCCGGAAAAATATGTGCACAGCGAAGTTTGTCACTGACACTTCCTACGATCAATTCACCGTCAAGAATCGTAATTGGAAGTTTTTCCAGAAGCTCTGCAAGTGTTTTTGCACGCTTAATATAGATAGTTTCACTGTTATACCTCTGATAAGCTTCCGTCACGATCATCGCTCTATCTGCTGATATCTGTGGCACTGCCTCCAGAAGTGTATCTCGCAGCGTCTCAATGCGGGCACTTCGCGTAATCTCTTCGCCCATAAACACATGTCCGGTTCTTTTCTGTCCTTCTTCATAACAATACTTCATCACACGCTCTCCTTTTATAGTGTATTAGTAATCGTTCCACTCTGTCCTTTTCCAAAACATATTCAAGTATGTCTTTTGTTGCGTAGTTAAACGATTAACTTTTGTTGTAATTTATATGAGATTCCGAAGAATCTCATATAAATCAGGATTCTCTATGTTGTATTCCTTAAACATAGACTAGGTTGTAAGATGACTTCCCGTTCCCGGAATACCCCACCATGATTCAGTGCTTCCAGAAGCATTCCCATGGTTCTGATGCCCAACTCTTTCGCTGGATACTCCACGGTCGTAAGTCCTTGTTCAATATATTTACTACACCAGATATTATCATTTCCAATTATTGCGATCTGTTCCGGAATACGGATGCCTCTACTCTTGCATGCTTCCACTGCCCCCCAAGCCATAATATCACTACTGGCAAATACGGCACAATTTTCTTCTTGATTATAAATATCCAGAAAATGGTTCATCATTCGATATCCGTCATCAAACGAAAATTTACACAAAAAAACAAGTAAATCCTGTTCTGTAAAGCCGTGTTCCTGTAGTCCTTCCCGGAATCCTTCCAGTCGTCTTCTTGCAGCAGAAGTTGCATCTACAGGTCCGGCAATACATGCAAACTTCCGATACCCACGCTCAATCAGGTGATCTGCAGCAATTCGTCCGCTGGCATGATTATCTGTATGTGCAAATGCCACATTACCCACACTGTCAAATGCCACACGATCTCCAAGCACAAGCGGCACTGAAAAACCTGCTTTTAACTCTTCACGATCCAGGCGCGATGTAATATCAATAATTCCATCAACTCCACTTTCCACTAATTGCTGAAGCAGCTTTTTCTCCTGTCTGACGCTTTCACCTGATTCATACATCACGACCTGATAATCCTTTCTGGATGCCTCATAGCCAATATGTTTCAGCACTTCCGCGAAGAAAGGATTCAGGATATCCGGCACGATCACACCAATCGTGTGACTCTGATTCGTCTTCAGGCTTCTCGCTATACTATTTGGTTTATAGTCCAATTCGGCACTTGCTTCATTCACCCGGCGACGTAATGATTCACTGACATTCTTACGTCCAGTCAGCACATTAGATACCGTTGCCGTCGATACACCAGCAAGCTTCGCCACATCTTTAATTGTTGCGCGCACTTCTTATCTCCTGTGTATTTTGCTACCTTTAATCGTTTTAAGCCACTTTTTTTGTTATATATTGCACAACATATAATTGTCAATACTGATTATTCAATATAGATACAATGTTGGAGATAAAAGTTCAAGAATGCCTCCGCTTTCCATCTGCAAACACATAATCCGGTGGTCCGATCTTACCACCATTTCCAAACTCTATGATCATATCAAGAAATTTTTGCGTACTCATATAATAGTGACTGTCTCCATCGATCCATCCGGTCTGCATAATCTCCACATCATACGCTTTCAGGCGATCACATTCTTCTGCAATCTCTTCGTCTGAAAATATATCTTTAATATGATGGAATCCCGGTCCCTGTTTCTCCAGAAATTCCCAGTAAATATTCGGTCCTTTGACTGGCTGAATGATTTCAATCTCCATATCTCCCGCCCATTTCACTGCACAGATAAAATCAAATTCCTCTTTCACTTCATGACCGCCTACTTTCAGGCTCTTTACCTTATCCGGCGTAAAATGGCGCACATCCCATCCATCGATTCCGAGATAATATGCATAATTCTTCATGTATTTTTCCGCATCGTCAACGACAATTGCAAGCTGTCTGATATTCGGAATGTGGTTTATTGACCGAATCGCACCTTCCTCCGGATAAACCTCTGGTGCTGGTCCAATCTTACCGCCATTTCCAAGTTCCAATGTCAGTCCAAGCTGTTCATATGAATCCAGATAATAATGTACATCATTATCAATCCAGCCTGTCTGTGTTACTTTAAGGCCCTTCGCCTGTAATTCGTCTACATACGCCCTCAATTCTTCATCATCAGGAATTACAATTTTAAAATGGTGAAGTCCGCTGCCGTATTTTTCTAAAAATTCCCAGTAAATATTTGGACCTTTGATCGGTTGAATTAATTCAAATTCCATATCACCTGCCCAGCAGACAGCACAGATAAAGTCAAATCCTTCAGTCACTGCTTCGCCACGCACATATAAATCATGCACCGTGTCCGGTGTAAAATGTCGGATATCCCATGGCCCAATACCGAATTTTTCCCAATATTCTTTCATCGCTTTCTGCACATCATCTACCAACACACAAATCTGCTTGATTTTACCTTTCATCGTCTCATCCTCCCTTTATTCACCAATGCTTAACTGTTTATTCACTATCCGCTTTGTATACAATACCCCATTCTTTTCTGGTGGTTTCAATCCAGTCTGCGATAATCTCTGTGTCTGTTAACGTAAAATATGGACACTCCTTTTCTCCTTTTTCCAGGCATTCCTGTATCGCTTCTATCTCATATTGAAAACCACTTGCCGGATATGCTTTTTCAAAGGTCTGTCTGGTTCCATCATTCATCACAAGCTCTGCAGTAGTAGGATGCCAGAATTCCGGTCCAATCAGAATTCGTCCAAGCTCGCCTACAATCTCTGTCACAGGTGTACTGACCTGATTAAATGCACCACTTAAGAATGCTGCTCTTCCATCTGTATAAGTTGCCAGCATATGAAAACTTTCATCCACTTCACCGTTGGACTTCATCGTAGCATGTGCCTCTTTCGGAGACTCCGGAAATACCATCTGTGCCATAGCTAGAGCATAAATTCCCACATCACGAAGTGCACCACCCGCATGACTAATACCGCCTTTCCACGGCTGCCAGTCACTGACATCCGGTTTAATGTCAAATCCAGACTTCACTGTAAGTGGTTTTCCGATCTTACCTTCTGCAATCCAGCTTCTTGCCTGTCTCACCGCCGGAAAACATCTGGTCCACATACCTTCCATAAGAAAAACATCTTTTTCTCTTGCTTTTGCAAGCACTGCATCAAGTTGTCTTCGATTATCAACCATCGGCTTTTCCGAAAGAACAGGAATGCCCGCCTCCAGCACTGTCATAATATAACTGAAATGGCAGTCATTTGGAATTGCAATATATACAATGTCTGGTCTCGCATTCTGAAGCATCTCTGCTAGCTCTGTATAGACCGTATCACAACCATATCTCTGTGCAAATGTCTTTCCATTTTCCTCGCTTCTGGAAACCACCGCAACAAGTTCTGCTGCAGCCGCCTCCTGCATGCCCTTTGCAAATTCATTAGCAATATATCCGGTTCCCACAATTGCCCATCTTGTCTCTTTCATACGGTTCCTTCCTTTCCATTCTACATTCACAGCTGTCTTTCTATCTATCATTATCATCAGCGTTATCTAGAAAGTCAAGAAAAGAACCCATCATTTTTGTATATTCAGTACATTTATACATTATAAAAACGTTTCCATATATGTACATTGCACATACAGAAACGTTATGTTGTTCCACCTTTTTGAAATTCCACATCAATAATCCGATGCATACGCACAGGCTCTTTGCGCTGTACCAGCCGGACTACAGTATCGGCACAGCTTGATGCAAGCTTTGTAATGTCCTGGCGCACTGCCGTCATAACAGGCATCATCATCCGGGTAAAATCTGTTCCATCATACGCCATAATCTTCATATGATCCGGAACCTGAATCCCCCTCTCTGTCGCAAAACGATAACAGGCAATTGCCCCCATATCAGAAGCAAACACTGCATCCGACCACTTCACATCCCTCAGATGTTCTGATAGATATTTTTCATAATATTCATAATCCAGGCGATTCCACTCCAGATCAAGCTGACGTACCTCCACGCCTGCTTCATCCATAATCCGATGAAATTCCCGGTACCTGTCATTCGATGGCGTATATACTGGAAAATAGTCTCCAAGCTGCAACACTCTTTTGCATCCCTTTTCCAATAGATGTTCTGCTGCAATTCTTCCTCCGGTCTTATGATCGGAATGAATAAGTGGAATACCTTCTCCCAGATTATGATCCATGCTGACTATTGGTTTGTCCATATGCCGATACACTTCTGCCTCAGCAGACCATGCGCAGGTAATCAAACCATCCAACATATTACGATCTAGCATTTCCACATATGCCGCTTCTCTGTCACTGTGTTTTACCGTATTACACACCATCGTACGATAGCCATAATTATATAATTCCATTTCAACCTGTCGCAAAAACGATGCGTAAAACGGCGTCTGAAAATCCGGAATCAGCACACCGATAATTCCAGTCTGCTTTCTGGACAGATTACGTGCACGTTCATTGGGAATATAATGAAGTTCCCGGATTGCTGTTTCAATTTTCTCCCTGGAACGGGCAGAAACATAGCCGGTGCCATTCATTGCTCTGGACACCGTCGCAATGCCGACACCGGCTTTCTCTGCCACATCTTTAATGGTTGGCATCATAAACTTTCAAGCACCTCTTCCAATGATGGCACGGAAGACTGTGCACCTGATCTTGTAACTGCAATTGCAGACGCTTTCTGTGCAAATGCAATCGCATCTTTTTCTGATTTCCCCTGACTGATTGCCACTGCAAACGCTCCTGTAAAGCAATCTCCCGCAGCTGTAGTATCTACTGCTTTCACCTTATTAGCCGGAAGAAATTCCTCTCCTTCTTCTGACATCAGGAGACATCCTTTGCTTCCCAGAGTAACAAGCAGATGTTTGACACCTTTTTTCAGCATCTCGTGTGCTGCTTCTTTATACTCTTCTTTGCTATGCAATTCTCTGCCGATCAGAATACCAAGTTCCGTCTCATTCGGCTTAATATAGTCAATATCTTTCCAAAATTCTTCTGGCATAGCTGCTGCAGGAGCCGGATCTACAATGATCGTCTTACCTTTGGCAAGTGCCATCTCTTTTGCCTTCATAACGGTATCAAGTGGAATCTCCTGCTGCATTACCACAATATCAGCCTCATCCATCAGATACTCATATTTTTTCAAAAGGTCCTCATCTACCAGACTATTTGTTCCACCAACTACGATAATTGAATTCTCGCCATTAGCATCAACCGGTATAAATGCCTGCCCGGTTGTTCCCCCCGGAATTCGCTCAATACCTTCTACATTGACATTAACACTTTTGAGATTTTCTAACATTGCATCACCAAAACTGTCATCACCAACTGCACCAATCATGCTTACATCTCCACCAAGCTTACCAATCGTATAAACCTGATTAGCACCTTTACCGCCTGGCACATGCTTAATACCATTTCCCATAATCGTTTCGCCCGGAACCGGAATTCTTGGAGTCTCAATAACAGTATCCATATTCAGACTTCCGACTACCAATATCTTTTTCATACTAGAATCCTCCATAATACATGTATTTTGATGTCAAAGGATCATCGCTGCGCAGAACATTCCACACCCCAAACACCTTTGTACATATTATACAACATTTTCGTATTATCTCCTAGACTTTTATTTAAAATACTCTTTTCCGTATAAAATATCTGTATCCACACACGCTTTCAGCTCATCAACACCATGAAACTTCTGTTCCGGTCTATGATATTCACAAAACTCAATCTCTACTTCTTTACCATATGCATTACCAGAGTAATTATACAAAAACGCTTCCACCAGCATCCGATTCTCATTCGTCACTGTCGGCTTCACGCCTACATTGGCAATGCCTCCGTAGACCTTCCCGTCCATCTTTACCTGCACTGCATATACACCATTTGGCGGCATCAGCTTATTTGGATTTGGAGCCACATTCAAAGTTGGAAATCCCAGTGTTCTGCCAAGTCTTTTTCCGTGCTCCACACACCCTATAACCCGATACGGATATCCCAGTAATGTATTAGCCAGCGGAATATCCCCTGCGTTCAGCACTTCACGTATATAAGTACTGCTGATTTCCCGGTCGTGGTACCGTTCTTTCTCGATCACAACTAGATGATATCCATATACCTTTTCATACTCTTTCAACATGTGAATATCGCCGCGTTTCTTATAGCCAAACGTAAAATCCGTTCCAACCACCACATAAGATGCATGGAATGTATCCACCAGCACATCCCGGATAAAATCTTCAGCCTTCACCTGACTGAACTCTCTGGTAAATGGACAGTCGACCAGATAATCCACCCGGTCGTGAAGTCTGTCTTCCCTTTCCTCTTTGGTCATCAAAATACAGCGTTCATCCACATGCTTTTTCGAAAATGCCAGCATATCGAATGCACACACAACACTTTTTACACCCGCAGTATCTGCATATTCTATTACTTTTTCAACAAGTTTTTCATGGCCACGATGTACACCATCAAACTTTCCGAGCGTAACAGCAGTCTGACTGTCATCGTGGTAATCTTTCAAGCCTTTAATATATTGCATGTTTCTCCTCTTGTTCTACGGCTGCAGAAACATTTTCACAATTCGGAATTCATGTTCTTTTTCTACATACCGATAAACTGCCGCAAAATGTCCATTCGAATCATAAACTCTTACCATTTCCTGATCATCATAGTTCTGTGATCTGTCAGGCTTACGGAACGAATTACCATTCTGCAGTCTCTTTTCCTGATCCGGACGGATCCAAACTGCTCTGTATTGTTCAAACACACTGTCGATCGGTTGAAGAATCTTTTCCAGATTCCCATCCTCTTTCGCCTTCTGTATCTCACTAAGGCGTAGGCTGTCTGCCAGCACAAAGCGTCCTACCTGCACCCGGAGCAGCGACTCCATACATCCACCGACACCGAGCTTTTCACCGATATCATGACATAACGTACGGATATAAGTTCCTTTTGAGCAGGAAACTTCCATTTCTACTCTCGGAAGATCTACACAAAGAATCTTAATACTGTGAATCATCACATTTCTTGCTTTGCGTTCTACTGTTTTCCCTTCACGCGCAAGTTCATAAAGTTTCTTACCACCCACCTTGAGAGCTGAATACATTGGCGGTATCTGTGCATATTCTCCCACAAAGCTCTTGACAGCTTCTGTCACCTGTGCTTCATTCAGATTCGAAATATCTGAAGTCTCAAGCACTGTACCTGAAGCATCCTGGGTATCTGTTGTCTGTCCCAGGAAAAGCACTGCTCGGTATGTCTTATCCTTGTCTGTCAGAAGTTCACATACCTTCGTCGCCTTTCCCAGGCATACCGGAAGAACCCCTTCCGCATCTGGATCCAGGGTTCCTGTGTGGCCAATCTTCTTCTGACCAACAATACCTCTGAGTTTTGCTACTACATCATGAGAAGTATATCCCTTCTCTTTATATACATTAATAATTCCATGAATCATGATTTATTCCTGCTCCATCTGCATCGCAATCCGTCCGGAGAGATTGTTCAGCACATCATAGATCGTACCAGGCATAGTACAGCCGGCCGCTCTCACGTGACCGCCTCCGCCAAAATAGCTGGCTACTTTATTCACATCCACATAACTCTTGGACCTCAGGCTGACTTTGTACACATCTGCCGCCAACTCATAGGCAAATATCGCGACCTCCACACCCTTCGTCAGGCGAAGCTGTGACACAATGCCATCTAAATCCTTTGGTGTCACGCCATAATAGTCCATCTGCTCCTTTTTAAAGGACGATGCTATGCATTTACCATCCATGAACAGAATACTCTCTAACAATGCTCGTCCCATCACCTGATTCTGTGCATATGTCTTTTCGCTGAATGTAGAATCCAGAAGTGCCGGAGCATCAAATCCATATTCCAGCAGATCTGCCGCCACGCGATATGTCTTCGGCGATGCACAGGAGTAACGGAAGATTCCCGTATCGTGTGCAATTCCCATATACAGGGACTCCGCAATCTCCTTTGTAATCTTGTCCTTATCCAGTAGTTCGTATACTAGCTCTGACGCAGAACTTGCATCCGGGAATATATAATTCTCTTCTGCAAAAGAACCATTACTCACATGATGATCAATACACAATGTGTGTGCCGCACTGCAGAACAGCGGCTCAGAGAATCCGAGACGCGCCCGGTCTCCGCAGTCCAGACTGATAAAAAGATCATAGCGTTTCTCTTCGTCAATCTCACTTAAAATATCCTCTGTTCCACGGATAAAGCGAAATTTATCCGCAATCGGTTCCAGATAGAGATTCACCTGGATCTCCGGGTAATTATTCTTAATATATCGATACATTCCCATGCAGGAACCAATGCAGTCGCCATCCGGACGCTCATGTCCGCCAATGGCAACCGTCTGTGCTTTCTGAAGCATTTTATTCAGCATCTTCTTCACCGTCCGTATCCAAATCCTTGGTTACATCATCAATCTTCTTAGACATAGTTACACCATACTCAATTGACTGATCCAGCACAAATGTAATCTCTGGAGTGTTGCGCATATTCAGATTATGTGCAAGCTGTCTTCTGATATATCCTTCCGCACTCTTAAGTCCGACTACTGTGTCTGCCTGTGCTTTCTCATCGCCAAGCACACTGATATAAGCCTTGCAGGTCTTCAGATCAGGAGCTACCTGTACTGCAACAACAGATGTCCATGGTGCTACCCTCGGATCTTTGATCCCTGCACGGATAATATTACTCAGTTCTCTCTGAACTTCTGTATTCACCCTGGTATTCTTAATACTGTTTTTTCTCAATTCTATTCTCCTTACCAAGACTCCCCGGGTGGGGCGTCAGATCCCCGCTATTATCTAGGGATCTCAACCATCTTGAACGCCTCTACCTGGTCGCCTTCTTTTACATCATTATAATTTTCAAATACGAAACCACATTCATATCCGGCACGTACTTCTTTTACATCATCCTTAAATCTTCTCAGAGAGGCAAGCTTGCCATCATAAATAACGATACCGTCACGTACGATCCTTGCCTGACAATCTCTTTCGAATATACCATCCAGCACATAAGATCCGGCAATTGTACCCACTCCGGAAGCCTTGAATGTCTGACGTACTTCGGCATGACCAAGCACTTTCTCCTCAAATACCGGATCCAGCATACCCTTCATCGCTGCCTGCACATCTTCGATAGCATTGTAAATAACACGATACAAACGTACATCTACACCTTCACGCTCTGCTGTCTCTTTTGCGGTCGCATCCGGACGAACGTTAAATCCGATGATGATCGCATTGGATGCAGATGCCAGGCTGACGTCAGATTCGTTGATCGCACCAACACCGCCATGAATGATCTTAACTACAACTTCTTCGTTAGACAGCTTCAGGAGACTCTGCTTGATCGCCTCTACAGATCCCTGTACGTCTGCTTTAACTACAATATTCAGTTCCTTCAGGTTACCTTCCTTGATCTGTGTAAACAGATCATCCAGAGAAAGTTTACCCTTAGTATCTTCCAGAAGTTTAGCTTTGTTCTGCGAGATAAATGTCTCAGCAAAACTTCTTGCATCTTTGTCATTCTTGCATCCAACAAATACTTCACCGGCATTCGGCACGTCATTCAGACCAAGAATCTCTACCGGAGTAGACGGGCCGGCCTCTTTTACACGGCGTCCCTTATCATCCATCATCGCTCTTACTTTACCGTAAGCAGAACCTGCAGCTATCGCATCTCCGATACGCAGTGTACCCTTCTGTACCAGAACAGTAGCAACCGGTCCCTTACCTTTGTCAAGCTGAGCCTCGATTACAAGACCTCTTGCTCTTCTGTTCGGATTAGCCTTAAGTTCAGATACTTCTGCTGTCAGAAGCAGCATTTCCATCAGATCCTGAATACCTTCTCCGGTCTTAGCAGATACCGGTACGAAGATTGTGCTTCCGCCCCAGTCTTCCGGAATCAGTTCGTACTCAGACAGTTCCTGTTTTACACGATCGATATTTGCACTTGGCTTATCAATCTTGTTAATCGCAACTACAATTTCAATACCTGCAGCTTTCGCATGGTTGATCGCCTCAACCGTCTGCGGCATTACACCATCATCAGCGGCAACTACAAGAATCGCAATATCAGTAGAGTTCGCACCACGCATACGCATTGCAGTAAAAGCCTCATGTCCCGGTGTATCCAGGAATGTAATCTTCTCACCATTTACTGTAACAACAGAAGCACCAATGTGCTGTGTAATACCACCGGCCTCACGGTCGATCACATTTGTATGGCGGATTGCGTCCAGAAGAGAAGTCTTACCATGGTCAACGTGTCCCATAACACATACAACCGGCGGACGTTTCTTCATCTTCTTTTCGTCTTCTTCTTCCTCTTTCAGGAGTTCTTCAATTACATCTACAACTTCTTCCTTCTCGCAGAGTACATCAAACTCAAGCGCAATCTCTTCTGCTGTATCATAATCAATCTCCTGATTAACAGTTACGATCTTGCCCTGCATAAAGAGCTTCTTAACAATAACAGATGGTACGATCTTCATCTTATCTGCCAGTTCTTTGATTGTAAGGACCTCTGGAATTACGATTGACTTGATTGTCTCTTCTACCTTCTGTTCCTTCTGCTGTGGCTTCTGCATCTGCTGCTTCTGATCATTCTTCTGCTTTCTTCCCTTAGGCATTCTGTCTTCGTCATCCTTGCGGTAATCTTTCTTCTTGAAGTCTTCCTTACCCTTATTCTTTCTCTGCTGTGGCTTCTGTCCTTCCAAAGCCGGTGCAGGAATTGCAGGATTATTATTCTTCTTGCGGTGATCGTTATTCTGGAAACGGTCATTTCCGTTTCTTCCTTGTCGGTCTCTGTTGTTGAATCCGCCCTGACGATCATTTCTGTCATTTCTTCCGCGGTTATTATCTCTTCTGTCTCCCTGCGGGCGATCATTTCTATCGTTATTTCTGTCGTTTCTTCCGCGGTTATTATCTCTTCTGTCTCCCTGTGGGCGACCGTTTCTGTCACCGCGGTCATTATTTCTGTCATTTCTTCCCTGACGGTCTCTGTTATATCCCCCCTGTGAACGCTCTCTGCGTCCTTCCTGGGATTGAGAATTTCTATTCTGTTCTTCTCTGTTCTTAACTGGTTTTTCCACTGACGTATTCTTCTCCTGAACTTTTTCTGTCTGGTTCGCCACACTCTGCGGCTGTACCGGAGTACTTTCCGGCTTCTTAGACTGTACTGTCTCTGCATTTACTTCTGGTTTCACCTCTGCAGGCTTTACTGCTTCTGCCGGCTTCTCTGCTACAGGCTTAACTGCTGGCTTAGCGACAGATTTTACTGCCGGCTTGCTTCCCGGTGCCGGTCTTCCGTTCTGTACCTGCATCGGCTTTGCATTCTGCGGTGCCTTTGCTCCACCGGCAGGACGCCCGGCCTGACGTCTGCCATTTCTGGAACCGTCTCTGGTATTCTGCGGGCGGAATACATGCACGATATTTTTCTTCTTCGGTGCTGCCTTAGCCTCATCCCCTGATGCAGAGGCTTTGCTTCCGCCAAGTGCTTTCTTCACCATGGCGGCTTCATCCTCTGAAATCGTGCTCATATGATTCTTTACTTCTATATTCTTTCCTTCCAGGAACTTCACAACGTCTTTGCTGTCCTTGCCAAGTTCCTTTGCAAGTTCATATACTTTTACTTTTGACATACAAACTAACCTCCTCTATGCAATTGTATCTATATCTGACTGTTTAAATGTTTCAGAATGTTATCTGCGAATCCCTCATCCAATATTGCAACGGATGCGCGGAAGTCTTTGCCGATAAAATGTCCAAGCCTCTCTCTGTCATAACACAGGCGCATTGGTACTTCATAGAATTCACACATATTCTGAAATTTTTTTCTGGTATTCTCAGATGCATCTTCTGCGATCAACACCAGATATGCTCTGCCGCTCTTCACTTCCTTCTCGACGGTAAATTCTCCGCTGACGATTCTTCCCGCTCTTGCCGCAAGGCCGAGCATTGACAATGCTTTATCTGATTTCAAGTGCTTCCATCTCCTTTTCCAGCGATTCATAGACTTCTGCCGGGATAGCCTGTTTGAATGACCTTTCCAGTCCCTTGTTCTTACGGGCAAGCTGCAAACATTCTTCACTTGGACATACATATGCCCCTCTGCCATTCTTCTTGCCGGTCGCATCCAACATAAATGTACCTTCCGGTGTCTTGATCACCCGGATCATCTCTTTTTTATTCTTCATTTCCTGACAGCCTACGCACATACGCACAGGCATCTTTTTATTTCCACTCAAACAATCACCTGATTTCTACTCTTATTCTTCTACTTCTTCGAACTGAATCTCGTCTTCCGGTGCTGTCTCCTCAGATGCTTCTTCAGATGTCTCGTAAGCTTCATCTGCCACTTCTTCATCGTAGCCGTCCTCGTACATCTCTTCTTCGTATACACCTTCCATCAGTTCCATATAGTTCTCCGGAAGCTCTCCTGACTCAATTGCCTGGCTCTCGCTCTTAATATCTATCTTGTATCCGGTCAGTCTCGCTGCCAGTCTTGCATTCTGTCCCTCTTTACCGATAGCCAGTGAAAGCTGGTAATCCGGCACAATAACGCTTGCAGTCTTCTCATCCGGATCAGCCATTACAGAAATAACCTTTGCCGGGCTCAGTGCATTCTCAATCAGAATACCCGGATTATCACTCCAGTTGATGATATCGATCTTCTCGCCACGCAACTCATTAACAATCGTGTTGACACGTGCACCGTTCATACCTACACATGCTCCTACCGGATCTACATCAGGATCATTAGACCATACAGCGATCTTCGTTCTGCTTCCTGCTTCTCTTGCAATACTGCGGATCTCTACGACGCCGTCTCTTACTTCAGTAACCTCTGCTTCAAACAGACGTTTTACCAGTTCCGGATGGGTTCTGGATACCAGAATCTTAGGTCCCTTGGTTGTATTCTTAACTTCTACAACGTACAGCTTAATACGCTCTGTCGGCTGGAACACCTCACCCTTTACCTGCTCATTTTCTGTCAGCATAGCATCCACCTTACCAAGGTTTACGCTGATATTACGTCCAACATAACGCTGTACGATACCAGTTACGATATCTTTTTCTTTTTCAAAATACTGATCGTAAATCACTTTACGCTCTTCTTCACGAATCTTCTGAAGGATCAGATTCTTTGCATTCTGTGTTGCGATACGTCCGAATGATTTAGACTCTACCGGAATCTGTACGATGTCACCGATTTCATATTTCTTATCGATGTTCTTAGCATCTTCCAGGCTGATCTCTTCTACATCATCCATCACTTCATCTACTACTGTCTTCTCCTGGATCAACTGATAATCGCAGGTCTCACGATCCATGATAACTTTGATATTATCCGCTTTTCCAAAATGGTTCTTACATGCATTGATCAGAGAATTCTCAATGGCATCTAAGAGTGTCTCTTTGCTGATGTCTTTTTCTTTCTCTAATATTGTCAACGCTTCTAATAATTCTGTATTCATTTTCTTTTCCTCCTACTGATAAATCTAAAAATCAAAAGCAAGCCGAACCAATGCTATTTCACTTTTTTCAAATGTCTTTTCCCGGGAATCGTCCATCTCAATGGTCACACTGTCTTTGTCGTATGCTTTCAGAATTCCACGGAATTCTTTGGTACGGTCGATCATCCGATAAGTACGGATCTCCACCTCTTCTCCCATACTTCTCTCAAAATCTCTGTCCTTCTTCAGCGGTCTTCCAAGTCCCGGTGAACTGACCTCCAGAATATAAGATCCTTCAATATAATCTTCCTCATCCAGGATATCTGACAATTCACGGCTTACAACCTCACAGTCATTCACTCCGATTCCATCCGGCTTATCAATGTAAGCACGCAGATACCAGTTACCGCCTTCCTTCACATATTCCACATCCCACAGTGAGAATCCATGCTTCTCAAGGATTGGGAGCAGAATTGCTTCTGTTCTCTGTTCATAACTTTCTCTCTTAGACAATGCAGTTATTCCCTTCTTTCTTAAAATTATTAATATGCTTTCTTACAACAAAGAAGAGTGAACTTTCGTTCACTCTTGCCTCAATCTACTATGTAACTGTATACAGTATAGCACCTGCTTTTTGTAAAATCAAGGGATTTCCCATATTTTACAAAGGTTTTTTCTATTTTTGATACAAATTGCTAACTCCGTGCTTTGGTACCCATTCCACCACGCTTAGCCAGTTTTAATCGGTTCAGATACAGATCCCTTTCACCGTAACGTATCGTACTCTCCTGACCTTCTCCAATCAGATATACCTGTTCCAGTTCGTCATTCTTCTTAAGCTTGATTCCCCGGACACCGACTGCTGCCTTCTTCTTCTCTGCCACTTCATCTGCAGCGAACTTCAGAAAATACCCTTCTTTGGTCTGTAATACCACCTGCTGATTTGGATGGATCAATTGAACGCTGATCAGTTCATCCTCGTCCTGCAGCTTCGCCGCCACGATGGTACGTTTGATCACCTGGAACTCAGCACCCTCTACCTTCTTGATCATGCCCTGCTTCGTCGCAAACATCAGCCATGCATAACGCATCTGCTCGCCATCACACAGGTAAACGATCTGTTCACCGGTGCTGTCAAAATTACTCACATTATCTATCGGAATGCCTTTATCACGGAACTTTCCATACGGAAGATCCTGTAGCTTGATCTGATGCATCTTGCCGGTATTGGTAAACAGACACAATTTGCCGGTATTCATGCAGGAGACAATGTATTTGTTCTCACTGTCTGCTGCCTCTTTATTTCTCTCATATACTGACGGATCTACGGTACGTGCGTAACCAAAGCGGTCCATCAGGAACACCACTTCCTGCTCCTCAATCTTCTTTTCTTCAAATACCGCCTCTTCTGCATTCATGATCACGGTACGACGGGCTCCTGCAAATTCCGTACGGAACTGTTCCAGCTCTTCGATGATCACACTGGACATTGACTCATAATGATTCAGGATATCCTCGTAGCGTGCAATCTTCTTCAACGTCTCCTCGTGCTCTTTCTGTAATGCCTCAATTTCCAGGCCGATCAGCTTATACAGACGCATTTCCAGGATTGCTGTAGCCTGGCGCTCCGTAAAGCGTAACATCGCCGCCATCTTCTGTGAAATCTTACTCTTGAATTTAATATTCTCAGTCACACCATTCGTCAGACATGCTTTCGCATCTTTGATGTTCTTACTGCCTCTGAGAATTTCAATGATCAAATCAATCACATCACAGGCTTTGATCAGTCCTTCCTGAATCTCTTTCTTATCCTGTTCTTTTGCAAGCAGTGTACGATACTTTCTGGTCGCCAGTTCAAACTGGAAATCCACATGGTGTTCAATAATCTTTTTTAAGCCCATGGTCTCCGGCCTGCCGTCTGCTACCGCCAGCATATTTACGCCAAAGGTGTCTTCCAGACGTGTCTTCTTATAGAGCATATTCGTAAGATTCTCTACATCCGCGCCCTTCTTCAATTCGATCACAATGCGGATACCTTCCTTAGAGGACTGGTTGGAAATGTCTACGATATCCGATGCTTTCTTGGTCTCCACCAAATTGCAGACATCATTTAAGAATTTGCCAATGCCTGCTCCGATCATCGTATAAGGAATCTCGGTAATAACAAGACGTTTTTTACCGCCCTTCATATCTTCTGTCTCTACTTTACCGCGGATCTTGATCTTACCGGTTCCACTCTCGTAGATTGACAGCAGATCGTCCTGATTGACCACAATACCGCCGGTCGGGAAATCCGGTCCTTTGATATATTTCATTAACTGCTTTGTGGTCAGTGTATTATCTTTCATATACGCGATGACCGCATCGATCACCTCACCCAGATTATGGGTAGGAATGCTGGTCGCCATACCAACTGCAATGCCTTCTGCACCATTGACCAACAGATTCGGCACACGTACCGGCAGCACCTCCGGCTCTTTTTCTGTCTCATCAAAGTTTGGAACAAAATTCACAATATCTTTGTCCAGATCCGCAAGAAAGATATCCTGGGTAAACTTTGCAAGTCTCGCTTCCGTGTATCGCATGGCTGCTGCTCCGTCTCCTTCAATAGAGCCGAAGTTACCATGTCCGTCCACCAGAATCTTCCCTTTCTTAAAGTCCTGTGCCATCACAACCAGTGCTTCATAGATAGAACTGTCACCATGCGGATGGTATTTACCCATAGTGTCACCCACAATACGGGCGCATTTACGGTAAGGCTTGTCCCACCGGATGCCAAGCTCATGCATATCATACAGTGTACGCCGCTGTACCGGTTTCAGCCCATCCCTCACATCCGGAAGGGCTCTTGCCACGATAACACTCATGGCATAATCAATATATGATTTCTTCATCACGTCCGAATATTCGGTACGAATAATCTGTGCTTCACTCATATTTTATCTGCTCCTCCCTAGATATCAAGCTCTGCCTCTGTCGCATTGTCGTAGATAAATGCACGGCGCGGCGGCACTTCTGTCCCCATCAGCATCTCCGTCACACTGGATGCCATTCTGGCATCCTCGATCTCTACTAATTTCATTACACGAGTCTCCGGGTTCAACGTTGTCTCCCAGAGCTGCTCTGCGTCCATCTCGCCCAGACCTTTGTATCTCTGTAAGGTAAATGGTCCCTCGTGGGTCTTACGATAACGTTCTAATGCCTTGTCATCATAGAGATATTCTTCCTCACCCTTCTTCGGCATTGCCTTATAGAGCGGAGGCATCGCGATATATACATGTCCTTCGTAAATCAGTTCCGGCATAAAACGATAAAACAAAGTTAACAGCAGGGTGGAAATATGTGCTCCATCCACATCTGCATCTGCCATGATAATAATCTTGTCATACCGCAGTTTGGTAATGTCAAAGTCATTGCCGTATCCTTCGGAGAAACCGCATCCGAATGCATTAATCATTGTCTTGATCTCCGCATTGGCAAGAATCTTGTCGATACTTGCTTTTTCTACATTCAGGATTTTACCGCGGATCGGCAGGATTGCCTGATACATACGATCTCTGGCTGTCTTGGCAGAACCTCCCGCAGAATCTCCCTCCACGATAAAGATCTCGCATTTGGACGCATCCCTGCTCTCACAGTTAGCAAGCTTGCCGTTACTGTCAAAGGAATACTTCTGCTTGGTCAGCAGATTCGTCTTTGCGCGTTCCTCTGTCTTACGGATCTTGGCTGCCTTTTCTGCGCAGGCAAGCACCTTCTTTAAGGTATCCAGATTGCGGTCAAAATAGCGTACAACTTCCTCACCGGTTACCTTTCCTGTCGCTTTGGCAGCATCCGGGTTATCCAGCTTTGTCTTTGTCTGTCCCTCGAATCTAGGATCCGAATGTTTAATCGATACGATGGCTGTCATACCATTACGGATATCCGCTCCGGTAAAGTTCGCATCCTTATCCTTCAGGATACCCAGTTCTCTGGCATACTGATTCATCACTGTGGTAAATGTTGTCTTAAATCCGGTCAGATGGGTTCCGCCCTCTGCGTTATAGATATTATTACAGAAGCCAAGTACATTTTCATGGAACTCATTGACATACTGAAACGCAACCTCGACCTCAACGCCTTCTGCTGTTCCCCTATAATACACCGGTTCATGGATGACTTCTTTCTTAGCATTCAGATCGCGGATAAAGCCAATGATACCGTCCGGCTCGTGATATTCGATATGTTCGGTCTCTTCTCCACGTTTATCTTCATATATAATTGTTAAGTTCGGATTCAGATAAGCCGTCTCATGCATGCGGCTCTTGATCTCTTCCCCGCGGAATTTCGTCTTCTCAAAGATCGTATCATCCGGCAGGAAGCTGACCTTCGTTCCTGTCTTTCTTGTCTTACTGATCTTCGGCAACAGTCCATCTTCCAATTCAATTACCGGAACACCACGCTCATAGCGGTCATGATGCACATATCCGTCTCTGCTGATCTCCACGTCCATCCATGCAGACAGCGCATTGACTACAGAAGAACCCACACCGTGCAGACCACCGCTGGTCTTATAGGCCGAGTCATCGAATTTACCGCCCGCATGCAGTGTCGTGTACACCAGTCTGGCAGCAGACATGCCCTTTGCATGCATGCCGACAGGCACGCCTCGTCCGTTATCCACCACGGTTGCCGATCCGTCTTTTTCCAATGTCACATGAATCTCGGAACAGAATCCCGCCAGATGCTCATCCACTGCATTATCCACGATCTCATAGATCAGATGATTCAGACCTTTCGTTGAGGTACTTCCGATATACATACCCGGTCTCTTACGGACTGCCTCCAGCCCCTCCAGCACCGAGATACTGTCCGCATCATATGTAGCTTTATTCGCCATGTTAATTAGTCCTTTCTACTATTTCGCATACTTACCCATGTTGTATTAGAATATCACAAATGTTTCTTTTTCGCAAAGAATTTATTTTAGTGATCGTTACCAATCACTTTACCAGCACCTGATTCAGCAGCTCCGCTAAGATGTCCATCGCATTTTTCATTTCCTGTACGGTATTCGTCTGCGCACCCGCCTCAATCAGCAGACTCTTCGGCATCAGATGCATGTTATAACGGTATCCTCGCAGATAGATCCGTCTGGCAAAATCCGGATACTTCTCACTTGCCGCCACCTGCATCTGCAGAGAAAATGCAAGATTATCCTGTATGTAAGGATTGGCAAGATAATCAATCTCACCGTTTGACCTGGTCTTACTTAGTCCGTTAAAGAACATAATCTGGGCTGTTGGCTTTCCATTGATCTCCGTCACCAAATGGGTTCCCTCACCCACGCCATCCCTGTGCAAGTCAATCACCACCTCAATGGATGGGTTATTTTTCAGAATCTCTGCGATCTCCGGTTTCGCCAGATCATATGCTTTGCTTCGATCCAATTCTCCATTGATCAGATCATAGACACCTATATGATGCATTGTTTCTATATGATATGTCTGATTCAACAGGTCCGTCAGATAATCTCCGATTCCCACAATCGATGTAGACGGATCTCCAGGTACCGAATCCGCAAACATTTCCTGGGAATGGGTATGATAGATCAGGATCTTCGGTCCTCCTGTCTCTTGATTAATATGAAGATCCTTGCTCATAAGCTCTGTCCCATTCAGTTCATCACTGCGGATCATCGTGGAACTGTCCACCGTATAGAAATGGCTCAGCAGATAGTTAAAATCTCCCATTTTCTCCGGAGATACATCAATGCCTGTGCCCACTCCTTCCGTCTTAGCTGAATCATCCTCGCCGATTAACGCCCCATTCGCATCCACCGCATTCTCATCTGACGCCTGTTCCGCCAGAATCTTTGCAATTGTCTCTGCATCCTCCACTTCGGTCTCCCATTCTGATTTTTCATCCAAATACGTACCTAACGGTATCAGCTCGGCTGCCTTTCCTTCCAGCCATTCCTTCCAGTCACCATTTTTATCCTCTGCCACATATACCATTCCGGGCAGATAACACTCCGCCGACTGCCTGACCAGCATATCGGTAATCTCCTCCCAGATCATATCCCAGGAAAATACGCCCATATTCCACAATATATATGCCCCCAAGATCACTGACAGCATCAGAATCAGGCAACGGTTGATCTTTACATGTCCACTCCGCATCGTTCACTCACCTCCGGCAGTCTGCCGTACTGCTGTTATCCTATGCCGTCCCGGTGTAAAATATGCCAATACATCTGCATTTATTCCACACATACACACAATTGATTGATCGCATCACAGACAATCCGACTGATCCGCCTCACTGTATCATCGATATCCTTTGGCGTCACGAACATTCCATTCAAATGTGGGGAAATGAGTTCTTTCACCAATTCGTATTTTTCCGTGGCATTATATCCCTGTAATACCAGTCCGACACCACGCAACGCCTCCGAAGTCTCCAGTGCCTGAATCAGATTCTCCATAGAATCATTAACGATTGTCGCTGCATCTACCACTGTTGGCACACCGATTGCGATTACAGGAATCCCCAATGTCTCCTGACAGATCGCACTGCGGTGATTCCCAACGCCGGATCCCGGCTGGATCCCAGTATCTGCCACCTGGATCGTGCGGTTCAGTCGCTTCGTATTCCGCGCAGCCAACGCATCAATCGCGATTACAAGATCCGGCTCCGTCTCTTTCACAATTCCCTTCACAATTTCTACCGTCTCCATGCCGGTCTGTCCCATCACTCCCGGCACAATCGCGCTGACCAGACGCATCCGCTGATCATGTAATGCATACCTGCCATACTCACGGATCACATGACGGGTGATATTCAGATGATCTGCCACGTACGGTCCCAGTGCATCCGGTGTCACCATCCGGTTGCCAAGTCCCACTACCAGCACCGACTCCTGCTTTCCCTTATGATCTTTCAAAATGCGTCTGAGCAGCTTCTCCAGTTCATCCGAAATATCCCGGTGGATCTCTTCGTTATCATCCGCCATCCCCGGTGCCTCCAGCGTCAGGTAATTCCCTACAGGCTTCCCCATGGTTCTTGCCCCCTTCTCTGTCTCAATCTTCACCATCGTGATGCGGATCTCCTTCTGCTCATCATAATGTTCCTCCAACACCACGCCTGATATCTCTACATCATCCGATTCAAACCGTTCCTTTTCTTCCAATGCAAGATCCGTACGCACATTGAACTTGTCGATCATACCTAGTCTCTCTCCTTCATACTCATTTTCCATTAGTTTTTACAGCTTTTGTCAAAATATGTATTGACAAGCACACCTAATTATTCTAATATAATTAAGTACGTTTTATCAGAGCGTCCGTGTCTGTTCTGATAAACATGAATGAAATTATAATTAATCCATGATATCGGAGGTGGACAAATTGGCTAACATCAAATCTGCAAAGAAAAGAATTTTAGTAAACGAGACAAAGGCTGCAAGAAATAAAGCGATCAAATCTAAGGTTAAGACTTGCGTAAAGAAAGTTGAGACTGCTGTAGCAAAGAAAGACGCTACTGCTGCTCAGGACGCACTGAAGGTTGCTATTTCTGAGATCAACAAAGCTGGTTCTAAGGGAGTTTACCACAAGAACACTTGCTCAAGAAAGATTGCACGTTTATCAAAAGCTGTAAACGAAATCGCTTAATTTATTTGAATAAAGTAAACGAAACAAAAGACATCCATTACCGTCATGATGGATGTCTTTTTTGTTTATTTTTTTACATTCCACTCCCAGAACCCGTCATCATCTGTCAGTTCTATCGTCTGTATCAGTTCCGGATCATCCTTATCATAGATAACTCTCCACTCCGTCTCGAAGTCTTTCGTCTCAGCCTCCTTATAATCACTTGTCTCTGCCTGCACTGTCACTTTTATGTGCTGTATATTATCATTTTTCTCAACAAGTTCAATCTTTTTTACAGATGTCTGACAGCCATTCACATCAGAAGCTCCCAGAAAATAAATCCGTTCCTGACTGTTCAAGAATGTATCAAACATTCCTTTTGCAAAGCAGTCTCCCACTGTCTCATCCCAGGCATTTTTCTCTTCTTCCACTGCTTTCTGTGTTGCTTCTATTTCCTCTTCATCTGGTACATCTGTTCCTATTCCTATTTCAGTAGGCTGAGCATGATATAACTCTTCATTCGGAGATTCCACGATAGCATGTAATAATTTTGTAGTAGAATCAGGAACTTCATTCTGTTTAGAACAGCCAATTAACGCATTTATCACAAAAGCTCCCATCACAATTATTCGTATATTACGCTTCATATACCATTTCCCCTTTCCATTTAAGAATACACAGCACGCCCAACCCCGTCATCACAACGAGTTCAGGCATCATCCGTTATCTTCTTACTACTCCAACTTGAACTTCCAGATTCTCTACACTTTTAACATTATCAAAAACATACTCTATCTCTATTTCCGTCACTTTAGGGAAGAATCCATAATTATTGAGCCATGTGAAATAATTTTCCCCCACCCACTTGGGACCTCCCATATTAATTCCTTCACCCTTTTTTCCAAATTTAATATCATATACGTTTGTATTAAAATACTCAATATAATAATCCTTAGCATTTATTGTTATTATATTTTCCTCGTTATACGGACGAAAAACAGTCTTCTGTATTATTTTCACTGTTGCCGTATCAGGTTTTGCAGGGTTTTTAGAAATAATAACAATTGTATTTTTAGTCTCACTTTCAACAATATCATTTTCTCCGAGTTGAAACGGTGCTAATTCACGTATATCTCTTGTCATAAAAATATATTGATTTACAACAAAAATACTCGTTATAACTATCAATATTATGATTGCAAATACTTTTATTATACATTTCAACTTTTCATAATACATATCCTTAATACCTATATGTTATTGCTTGAGAGTCATAATTTCCACCTGAAAATCCAAGTGAAATACCAGATATTGAAACACTAATTCCTAATGCTCCTTATGGCTGTATTTCTGCCGCTGAAGCCATCATAGAGCTAAAACTTAAACTTAACATCATAACGAGCATAATAGAACATATTTTTTTCTTCATATTATCTTTCTCCTTTACTTCATCATATAGTAACTTATTAGCACTGCCACACCTAATACCAGTGCTATTCCACATTCCAGAACCACTTCAATGCATCTCATTTTCTTTAAAAATGCATCTTCCATTCCAAGCGCATATAATATCTGATGATTTCTCGCCTTGTCCTGGCGTTCCGCTTCCAACAGCTGGCTTACCACGATAACCACCATGATAAGATAAAATATTCCAAAGATAATGAATGTGCCTGTAACGGAATAGCAGGTCTGCTGTCTGCCTGCATACTCTTCATGGTAATTGATCAGGTCGATATTTCCAGCCTTTTTCACACAGCTTAGTATATGCGTCTCTGCATCGTAAGCATCCGCTGTATCATCTACCAATATCCGTACCTTCTCACAATAATCATCCACGGTATTTATGCCATATTGTTTCCAGAAATTCTTTCCTGTGACCGCACAGATACCACTGCTGGCAGGATAAGGTGGATGTATATTTTTTTCGGAAGATGCGCGCAAAATTGCATTAACCCGCATCTGCTTCGTCTGCACTTCTTTTTTTCCATGATAGGTAACAGATAACTGATCACCGGCTTTGATCTGTGATTCCCGAATGTCACTGTCTTTCACCATTTCTTTTATATACCACGGCAGATATATGCCTTCCATATCGTCCTGCTCTCGAAGTGGACTTAATACAAGGATACAGAAGTTGCCGCTTTCAAATTCTTCTCGTGTAACGGTTCCTTCCTGAACATCTGCCAGGAATCTCTGCAGATCTTCCCAGCGCGTGACTCCCAGTGCATGAAAAGAAATGTTATGAGCATTCACATTTTCCTTAAAAAGCTGCTCTGTCTCCAGTATTTTTTCAATATATGGGCTTTGTTCATACTCCGACAAATCAATGGTATATTCTGTTTCATTACGTTCGTCACTATCTGTAGAATAATATGCTTCTGCCGATTCCACACCTTCAATCTGAGACAATGTCTGAACTGTAAGTTTACTAATCCCTTGTGTGTTTGAATCCGGCTGCACATTTAACATATATCCATTGCCTGTATACTGACGGTCTCTTGCAAGTTCTTCCCAGTCCGACCGTATCTCCAGATACCCCGTACCGCACATCACTAATACGCTTGCTATCAGCAGAATCTGTATGCCTTTACGCAGTTTTCTGTAATTCCAGTCACACAGCACCATAGAAAGAGGTGTCAGTCTGGTAATCTGATTTTTTCTTTTTGATAATTTAATTTTCTGGCGGTCTGTACCTCCTTTCCTGAATTTATTTAATTTCATGCATGAAAAGAAATAACTAAATGAAAATACGAAAAAGCTGTATAATAGTGTTCCTGCATATGCTTTTCCGGTCACTTTTGCAGCTAACGGATAGCCAAGTATCTTCTCCCATCCTTTCATAGCTGCCAGGTACGTCAATGTACCGAGACCCATTCCGGTTATAGACGCAATCAGATAACACGCACAGGCTTCAAAGATCAGTATCTGGTACATCTGCTTCTTCTCCATTCCAAGTGCATCCAGAATCTTCCACATCTCCTGACGTTTCTGAACAGAGTGCGACACCATCAGATACAACACACAGGCTGCCGCTACTGCGATTACCACACGGATTGCCTGAAGAAATCCGATATATGGCATTTGCTTCACCACATCCTGATTCCATTTTGCATTTTCTTCCATACCGCAGGTCAGCTTATCGCTTTTCTTCAAATCTTCATAAACCGAGTCTCCCTTGTCTGCCCGAATCAGCATATGAGACTCCAATGGACTGCCAATCCGCTCTGCTCCTGCTTTTGTCACAATTCCTGTCGGAAACCGATTCCGGTTACAGATGTCCCAGTTGACCTGATAGTCCTTGATGACACCACACAATGTATAGGTATAAGCCTTTCCGACCATATCATTCTGATACGCAGTCGTAGTAACGATATTTAACGTAATCTTCTCCCCCGGCTCTCCCTGGTAACCAAGCGCGGTAAGCATGCCGGATTCCATAGCAATCTCCTGTTCATTTTCCGGAAGATGCCCTTTTAACATCTGCAAATATCCGATATTCCACGCAGTCTGATCCATCGTTCCGATATTCGCCTGCTTATTGTCCATATAAGAACCAGCCAGCACACCATATATCTGAATCTTCCCTTTGGATTCGATAAATGGATGATCTTCTATTAAAGTCTGCGAATCTGCATCCATGTTTACCAGTCCATATTCCCATTCGCCATAGATGTTCTTACGCTGGTTCATCACTGCACTGCTTATCCCATCTGTAATGAGAAAGCCTGTCTGCATCAGCATACACGCAAGAATGGCAACCCACACCACCATCAGGCAATACTTTTTCTGGCGTTTCATCCATTGTAAACTAATATTCCATTCAATATGCCTTATCCCGTGATTTTCTTTCATCGCAGCTTCCCATCCTCCAGTATCACGATACGGTCTGCGTAATTGGCGCTTTCCATATCGTGCGTCACCATCACAATCGTCTGCAGATACATTTCTCTGGATGCCCGAAGCATCCGCATAATTTCCTGTCCGGTGCGGTAATCCAGGTTCCCGGTCGGCTCATCAGCAAGGATGATCTCCGGTTTTGCCGCCATTGCTCTGGCAATTGCCACTCGTTGCTGTTCGCCACCAGACAGTTCTTCCGGATAATCCATGCATCTCTCCCACAATCCTGCCCGCTCCAGAATCTGCTGAATATAATCCCTGTCCGGATTCTGATGTGCGATATACAGAGGCATGCAGACATTATCCCAGATCGTATATTCCTGAAGAAGCTGATATTTCTGAAATACAAAGCCGATAGAACCCTGGCGCATCTCACACCGCTCCTGCCTAGAAAGTGTCTGGATCTCCTTCTCACCGATCCACACTTTTCCTTCATCTGCATCTTCCAGTGTCCCTGCAATTTTCAGAAAAGTGGACTTGCCAGATCCGCTTCGTCCCATGACTGCCACAAACTCTCCGCGCTCCGCAGTAAAATCAAGATTTTTCAGTGCCTGGATGCTTTTTAGTCCAAGCTGATAACTCTTGCTTACATGTTTCATTCGAATTATTGTATCCATATATCCCCACCTCCTTGATCTGTCCTTCTGACTCAGATTATAAAGCACGTATCTTACTGTTCTCTTAATCTTATCTTACAATTCTGTAAGATTGCTGCCGGCGTCTTTCGCTGTAAATATAGGCAGCAGAATCTGAAATGTCGTTCCTGTCTCATCCGATTCTAATACGCGTACGGTTCCCTGATGCATACGAAAGATTTCACGCGACAGATGGAGTCCAATGCCAAAACTGTCTTTTTTATCTCCATCGGTCTGATAAAAACGGTCAAATATCTTTTCACGCTGATCCATCGTTATCTCTGCTCCGCTGTTATAGATACGGATATCATATTGCCCGATTGAAACGTCCAGTGTCATACGTATCTGCCCGTTTTCCGGTGTATGCTCTGTGGCATTTTTCAATAAGTTTTTAAATGCCTCCCTGACCCAGAATGCATCACATGATAACATAGTTTCTTCAGGGATTTCCTGTTGAAAATCGATACTTTTCGCCGCCCTCAGTGGCTCTACTGCATCTACTGACTCATTAAGAAGTTCCGACAGATTCTCTTTCTTCTTTTTCATCCATATCTTTCCGGAATCAATCTGCGCAAGCCGGAGCAGTGATGCCGTCATGTCTGACATACGCTCCAGCTGGTTAATGCATTGCCCCAGTCTTCTCTGTCTCTGCTCATCTGCTTCCGTATCCTGCAGATACTCTAGTCCAAGCATCATTCCTGCCGTCGGAGTTTTCAACTGATGAGCAATATTCTCCATATAGGCTCCCATCTTCTCACGTTCTTTTATCACGTAATCTTTTTCTTCCTGTAATCTGGTCCGCTCTTCTTCCCGTATCTGTTCTGCATATTTTTCGGCTCTCGCAGCATTTTTCCTGCACCGGTAACAATCATATGCCATTCCTGTCAGACAGAGCATTACTGTCATCACAACATACCAATTTCTACCATAAGATATAATCGTCTGGTAAAGGTTATCCTCACCTGTCTTTTCAAGTCCTGCATCCCGTATGCTCTGCAATCCACTCTGATAATCTTCCTCCTGAAATTCACCAAAAATGGCAGTCTCAACATCTGTCTGATGTTCCAGGCTGCCAACAAGCGATATCATCCGAGAAATATACATACTTCCCAGACGATACTGATATGCACAGAAAATAATCATTATCGTTCCAAAGATAACGAGCCATTTTCCTGTGATTTTTAACATGTCTTTTTTAGAAAAATGATCCATACACAACCTCGGTTCTGTCTGTCCACCGATATCCAAGTCCTCGTCTGGTCTCTATCGGCACAGGCTCTGAATCGACTGTCAACTTGCTGCGAATCCGGTTCATATACACTGACAATGCATTATCATCCACGTCATGATCATTGTTCTCCCAAATCAGATCCAAAAGTTTCCCCCGTGTGACCAGACCAGGAGCATTATTTATCAAACTATATAAAATGCGGTATTCCGTCAGCGTCAGGTCTGCCGCGCGGTCATTCACATACACGGTGTGGCTGTTCAAATCCAGAAAAATATGTCCGCTCCGGATGCCTTCTGGTCTCATCTGCTGAGTTTGATTCGAATGCTTAAGCAAAGATTTGATACGTGCCAGAAGTTCCAGTGTCCGAAACGGCTTCACCACATAGTCATCACCGCCTGCTTCAAGTCCTTCGACAATATAGCTTTCATTGTCATACGCTGATAGGAACAAAACCGGATTTTCCGTAGCGGTTCTGATTTTCCGGCAAAGAGAAATCCCGTTGCCATCCGGAAGCTTCATATCCAGAATATACAGCATATATGTATCCTCTTTTATCTTTTTCTCTGCCTCTTCGCAAGTTGCTGCCACATCCGTTTTCCAGTTACGAAGCTGCAGTGCATCTACAATTCCCTGACGGACCATTTCGTCATCTTCTACGATCAGAATAGTATTCCGCATGACTTATCCTCCACTACTTTTCTGCTTTCAGTGTACCATACAATGGATTCAGATTCATTTCAAATGTAAAGCTCTCTTCATCGAATCGATACTTCTCTTTCAGTCTCGGTCCACAGCTCTGCGATCCGATTCCATTCTGTTTATAGTCCAGACACAACACGGTGCTTTCGCATGGTTCAAGCTCATAATTATGTGCTTTTTCCGTCAGTTCTTCCTGCGTATACTCAGATACGTTAAATGCAAATGACTGCGCTCCATATGCAACAATTCCAAGTACGCTTCCTTTCACGATCACGTAATCGCAGTCTGCATGGCTTCCGTTTTCCTGTGGACGGATATAATCCTCATGCTGATCCGTTACGCTGCCCGTATAGATTCCATGACTGCCTGCTTTGCATTTATCGATATAACTTTCCTGTGGTCCTACGCCGTAATATTCCAACTGATCCATATCCTTTTTCAGGAACAGACGCAGACCAAATCTCGGAAGTTCCGGCAGCTCCGGATTCTTCACGACATCCATTTTTACCGATATTCTTCCATCCGCATCGAGTTTCCAGACTGCATCGATATCCATAAGTCTCTGTACTGTGATTGCAAGCAGTGCCATCTTACTGTGGATTTCTACTCCGGCATCAGTCACTGCATACTCCGTGGTGTAGGCTCTCGTTGTTGTCTGATGATACCTTGCTTTCTGCCATTCTACGCGGATAATCCGATCGTTGTCCGTCGGTGCCCGCCATACATTCACTTCCATTGGTCGATCCAGTAATACTTTGCCATCTGCCTCCAGTTGCCCAAAGATTCCGTGAAGCTTATCGTAGGTATAACAGAAACGCGCACCTTTCACGATCAGCTGCCGCTCTGTTTCTTCCACTTCTATCGCTTCGGCATTTTCTATATTACTGTTAAGCCAGTCTGTAACTCTTCGATTGTTTCCATCTACATTTTCCAGTAATATCTCGTCAAATCCGAGTTCATACCCCTGACTGCGGATTGCATCTGCATGTTTCAATTGATAGGTCAATTTTAAATAGACCCTGCCCTTCTCCGGCACATTGACAGGTAACTGTATGTTTCCTGCCTGATGCGGATTGATTGCAGGAACTTCAGTCAGGTTCAGCTGTCCGGATTCAACGAGTGTCCCATCGCAACTCACCTCATATGCTACGTCCACATACTCCTGAAGACTCAGATAATTCATCTCATTTTTCAGAATCACATATCCTTCTGCCTGATTATACTCTGTAACCCGAACCGGTCTGTGCACATTCTTATATTCTAAAAGTCCCGTGTGTGGTGTGCGGTCAGGATATACCATTCCGTCCATACAGAAATTGCCGTCATTCGGATATTCACCATGATCACCGCCGTAGTAGTAAATGTCCTTTCCATTCTCTTCCGTTCCTTTGTAAATAGCATGATCACACCATTCCCAGATAAATCCGCCACAGAGACAGTCGTATGTCTCAATCATTTCAAAATAATCTTCGTAATCTCCGGCTCCGTTTCCCATAGAATGACAGTATTCGCACAGGATCATCGGCTTATCAGGTTCAGATTCACAGTATTCTTCCACCTGCTCATAGAGCGGATACATTCTGCTGTAGAGATCCAGATTGGAATAATCATATCTGCGCTTTTTCCCTTTGTGCAAAGCACCTTCATAATGTGTAAGTCGGCCTGGATCATACGCTTTCGTCCATGCAAGCGCTTTCTCGGTTGTACAGCCGTAACCACTCTCATTACCCATTGACCAGATAACGACACATGGACGGTTCTTGTCCCGTTCTATCATTTTCTTCACTCTGTCCAACACTGCTTCTTCATATTCCGGATTATCCGTAATCAGCTCATTCCATCTGCTCGTCCGCTCCTCACGGGTGTCATTTTTATAATACAGATTCATCGTTCCATGACTCTCATAATCTGCTTCATCGATCACGAAAAATCCGTATTTATCACACATCTGATAAAACATCGGTGCATTCGGATAGTGGCTGGTGCGGATTGCATTGATATTATGCCGCTTCATCAGCTCCAGATCCTTCTTCATCTGATCTACGCTGATGGTAAATCCTGTTACCGGATCGGAATCATGGCGGTTCACACCGCGGAACTTCACAGGTGCCCCATTGATATAGACGACGCTGTTCTCGACATGGATCTCTCGGATTCCGATATATTCTGTGATCACCTCGTGTTCCGTCTCCAAAACCAGCGTGTAGAGATACGGCTGTTCACTGTTCCACAACACAGGATCATCGATTACCAGCTCCGTCTCATTTTCAAATGTTATTTCGTGAATCAGACAGTTATCTGCCGTGTATACTCTTGCCATTACAGGAAGCACCTGATCCAGATAGCTGGTCTGAATCTGTATCTTCCCTTTTCGATCATCTGCTTCCGGCACTGCACGGATCGTGTAATCGTAAATGCACTGCTTCGGGCGTTCTAATAAATACACATCCCGAAAGATTCCCGACATACGGAACTTGTCCTGATCTTCCAGATAACTTCCGTCACACCATTTCAACACCAGAACAGCCAGCGTATTTTCTCCTTCTGCGATCTGATCTGTGATATCAAATTCATTCAAAGAATGCGACACCTGACCATAACCCACGTATGTTCCGTTCAGCCACACATAAAAGCAGGAATCCACGCCTTCAAATTCCAGATACACTTTTGGCGCATCTGCATTCGTTTTGTACGGAAACTTATGAATGTATGCCCCGCACGGGTTATCTAACGGTACATAAGGAGGGTCCACCGGAAATGGATAATCGGATTCGATATACTGATGAGACTCATAACCGTAATTCTGCCATACACCCGGTACCGGAACCGTATCATATTCTTCTACTGGATAATCAGTCTTGTAAAATTCATCCTGCAGATCATAGATACTCTTATAATAACGGAACTTCCAGTTCCCATTTAACAATTGCAGACGATCTGACTGTTCTCTGTGTTCGATCAGATTGTCCATCCGCTTTGATGCCGGAACATAGTATGCCCGGTTCGGCATGGTATTCTCGTGCAGTATATGAGGGTCTTCGTAGTAATGTGGTATGATCATAGGTCTTCCTCCTTGTGTCTCCGATTCTTGTTTTCAGTATAGCAAAGAGACCGCTGCATACGCAACGGTCTCGGTAATCTCTATTATTCAATATTTAGATTAGTTGTTGATCAGCTTGTTAGAATCGCTCCAGCTGTACAGCTTTCTGATCTCCTCGCCAACCTTCTCTGACGGATGCTCAGAAGCAAGCTTTCTCATTGCTTTGAAGTGAGCCTGTCCACCTGCTGCTGACATATCTAACAGGAATTCTTTTGCAAATGAACCATCCTGGATGTCTTTCAGGATCTGCTTCATAGCTTTCTTTGTCTCAGCTGTTACTACCTTAGGTCCTGTGATGTAATCACCGTACTCAGCTGTGTTAGAGATAGAGTATCTCATTCCCGCGAATCCTGATTCGTAGATCAGGTCAACAATCAGCTTCATCTCGTGGATACACTCGAAGTAAGCATTTCTCGGATCATATCCAGCTTCAACCAGTGTCTCAAATCCACACTGCATAAGAGCACAAACACCACCGCAAAGTACAGCCTGCTCGCCGAAGAGGTCAGTCTCTGTCTCTGTTCTGAATGTTGTCTCAAGGATACCAGCTCTTGCTCCGCCGATTCCAAGACCATAAGCAAGTGCTCTGTCAAGAGCCTTTCCTGTGTAATCCTGCTCTACAGCTACCAGACAAGGTGTTCCCTTACCAGCCTGATACTCGCTTCTTACTGTGTGTCCTGGTGCCTTAGGTGCGATCATAGTAACATCCACATACTTCGGCGGTACAATCTGATTGAAGTGAATGTTGAAACCATGAGCGAACATCAGCATGTTACCTTCTTCAAGGTTTGGCTCGATATCATTCTTGTAAAGTGCAGCCTGTTTCTCATCGTTGATCAGAATCATGATGATGTCTGCCTGCTTAGCAGCCTCTGCTGCTGTATAAACCTTCAGTCCCTGAGCTTCTGCTTTTGCCCATGACTTACTTCCTTCGTAAAGACCTACGATTACATCGCATCCTGATTCTTTCAGGTTCAGGGCATGTGCATGTCCCTGGCTGCCATAACCGATAATAGCGATCTTCTTTCCTTCCAATTCAGCTAAATTACAATCTTCCTGGTAAAAAATTCTTGCTGACATATGTATCATCCTCCTAATGAATAATAAAATATATTGTCAAATGCTGATGCTCTTCACACCGCATTTAGAGACCATCGTTATCTCTGCTGGTATAACTATTCGATAATCGTTACATTATCGCTTCCTCTTGAGAGCCCTGTAATACCGGTTCTTGCAAGTTCCAGTATCTCATAGCCGTCCAGAAGATTTAAGAATGCGCCAAGCTTGGACTGATTGCCTGTAAGTTCGATGATCAGCGACTCCTTGCCTGCGTCTACAACCTTGGCACGGAAAATATCTGCGATCGCGCTGACTTCTGATCTCTGTGCTGCATTGGCACGAATCTTCACCATGATCAGTTCACGAAATACGGACTCTTCCGGAGCAAGCACCTTAATCTCAACAACGTCTTCCAACTTTCTGACCTGCTTCTCAATCTGTGACAGAATCAGCTCATCTCCGCTTGTTACAATTGTAATTCTTGTAAATCTCGGATCGGCAGTCACACCTGCTGTGATACTGTCTACGTTATAACATCTTCTGCTGAATAATCCTGATATTCTGCTCAGAACTCCAGGATTATCATCTACTAATAATGATAATACTCTTTTCATTGTGCACCTCCTGATCTTACTTTTCAAAAACAGAGTGCGTTCTGTTTTTTTATAATAGCAATATACCTACTGTTTGTCAAGTATCCTAATCATCTTTTTGAATTAATTATTGATCTATTTTATTCTCCGTTCTGAATACGCTCTTTCAGGTCATTCAAATATACCCAACGATCCATCTTTTCTTCCAGCTCCGCTTCTGTTTGTTCTTTCTCAGCGATCAACTCTGACAACTTCACAGAATTAGTTGCATTGCGCGCCATCTCTTCATCCAGATGTCCAATCTTCGCTTCCAGTTTTGCGATATCGTCATCAATCGTCTCGAATTCTTTCTGCTCTTTGTAACTGAATTTGAGCTTCTGCGGACGGTTCTGCTTCCAGCTCTTCTTCGCATCTTCTTTCTGTGCCGGATCTGCTTTACTGATCTGCGGTGCGGTCACGGCATTCGCCATATGTCCGCCGCCGGATGCTTCGAGATAATCGGTATAACCGCCCTCATACTGGGTAAGTCCGCCATGTCCGTCAAATGCGAAAATGCGGTCTGCCACATTATCCAGAAAATATCGGTCATGGGATACGGTGATCACAATTCCTACAAAAGAATTAAGAAAATCTTCGAGAATTGTCAATGTCGGTATATCAAGATTATTGCCCGGCTCATCAAGGATCAGCACATTTGCCTCCTGGCAGAGCACGCCAAGCAGATACAGTCTTCGCTTCTCACCGCCGGACAGCTTGCCGATCGGCGCATACTGCATATCCGGGGTAAATAGGAACCTCTCCAGCATGGCAGATGCACTGATGCGTCCCTCTCTGGTGTTGATATATTCCGCAATGTCCTTTACGTAATCGATGACTCTCTGACGGTCGTCCATCTCCTGTTCTTCCTGCGCAAAATAACCAATGCGGATTGTCTCGCCCACTTCGACGCTTCCCTGATCCGGTTCTGTTTCTCCTGCGATCATCCGAAGCAGGGTAGACTTACCGCAGCCGTTCGGACCCACAATACCAACATTCTGGTTCTTCAGAAAAATATAATCAAAGTCTCTCAGGATCACCCGGTCGCCAAATGCCTTGGCAATATGATGCAGTTCGATCGTCTTCTTGCCCATGCGAGTCTCAATGCTATCCAGTTCCACCGTCTGGTCTGATACCGGAGCAGATCCATTTTTCAGACCCTCCAGACGTTCCAGACGCGCTTTCTGCTTGGTGGTTCTCGCACGGCATCCGCGCTTCGCCCACTCCAGTTCAATGCGCAGGATGCTCTGCCTCTTGCGCTCGGATGCAAGCTCCATCTCTTCCCGTTCCGCTTTCAGTTCCAGGAATCCCGAATATGCAGTCTGATAACCATAGAGTTTCCCATGACTGATCTCCAGAATACGATTCGTCACGCGATCCAGAAAATACCGGTCATGAGTAACCATCAGGATCGTTCCACGGAAGCTTCGCAGATAATCTTCCAGCCAGCTGATCATTTCCTCGTCCAGATGGTTCGTCGGCTCATCCAGAAGCAGCAGATCAAAGTCACCTGCAAGTACTTTCGCCATAGCTGCGCGTCTTCTCTGTCCTCCGGACAGCTCTTTCATCTTTTGTGTGCCATCCGCAATCCCAAGTTGGTTCAGATAACTCTGTACCTTCCAGTCCGTATCCGGATTTCCCGATAATGCATAGGCATCAACCGTCTCCTCTGGATCATACGGCGGATTCTGCACTACAAACGCAATCTTTAATCCGTTCTGTCTGACGATCTGTCCGCTGTCAGGAACTTCCTCTCCGCTGACCATCCGAAGGAGTGTAGTCTTACCGGTTCCGTTGATTCCAACGATACCAATCTTATCTCCCTGCTGGATACCAAAAGAAGTCTCGTCAAAGATAACCTTCTCTCCATATATTTTACTGATATTCTCAATATTAACTATGTTCATGTTCTAATCCTGCTTTTCCATACATTTTGCCACATCCTTGAGATAATTAATGATCTCCAGATGCTGCGGACAGGCCACCTGGCACTGTCCACACGCCAGACATTCCCTGGCTTTTCCTCCAGACTCTGTCAGTTGCCGATACTCCTCGTCAGCCTCAACGTCAGAAATTTCGCCACGTTTACTCTTGTTATAGACGCGAAACAGATCTGGAATTGCAATCTGCATCGGACAGCCTTCTGTACAATAAGAACATCCTGTACACGGAATCGCTATGCTGTCTTTGATCATTTCAGCAGCCTTATGTACCAGCTCGGTTTCTTCGGCATTCATTGGCACAAATTCTTTCATATAGGATATGTTATCCATAAGCTGCTCCATATTGCTCATGCCGCTCAGTACCATCGCCACATTATCAAGACTTGCCACAAACCGGATTGCCCATGATGGCACAGAGAGATCTGGATGATATGCTGCAAAGCTCTCACGTACCTCCGCAGGTACATCAGCAAGGGTTCCTCCTTTTACAGGTTCCATAACAATGACCGGTTTGCCATGTTTTGACGCCACCTCATAACATTTACGCGACTGCACTTCTGCACTTTCCCAATCCAGATAATTCATCTGAAGCTGTACAAACTCCATCTCCGGATGTTCTGTCAGTACCTGATCCAGGAATTCTGCACTGTCGTGGTAAGAAAATCCAATATGTTTTACAAGTCCCTGCTTCCTCTTTTCAATCAGCCAGTTAAAGCAGTCCATCTCGTTGTAGATTGAATATAATTCCTGATCAATTGCATGGATCAGATAATAATCAAAATACTCAACGCCTGTTTTCTGTCTCTGTTCTTCAAAAATGCGGTCCCTATCCTCTTTTTTCTTCAGATACGATGCATGCAGCTTTGTGGTCAGCGTATATCGATCTCTCGGATAACGGTCTGTCAGCGCTTCTTTTACCGCATCCTCACTCTTAAATGCACAATACATCCACGCCGTGTCAAAATAAGTGAATCCCTGTTCAATAAATGCATCCACCATCTCTTTTAATGCTTCTATATCAATGCTTCCCTTGTCATTTGCATCTGTAAGCGGCAGACGCATCAGTCCGAATCCAAGTTTCTTTCCTTCAAACATTGTACTTCCTCCTCTCAACATTACTGTTATTTATCTTACCAGATGTTGGATTCTGATACAACTGTATGAGCCATCAGAAATTCGTGCAAGTACAATTTCTGCATAGCAGATTATCACGCAAGATGAAAATCCGCCTAAGTGCGACTGCACCCGGCGGATTCTCATCTTGTTTATGAAGTTAAAAGATACTTAAGGACTGATTCATGTAATGTATGTTGCATTTATACGTTAAATGCTTTTCTTCCCGGATATACTGCGGCACTTCCCAGTTCTTCTTCGATGCGGAGAAGCTGGTTGTATTTTGCCACACGTTCAGATCTTGACGGCGCTCCTGTCTTGATCTGGCAGGTGTTCAATGCTACTGCGAGGTCAGCGATGGTTGTATCCTCCGTCTCACCGGAACGATGGGAGGTAACTGCTGTATAACCTGCTTTATGTGCCATCTTAATTGCTTCCAGAGTCTCAGATACAGATCCGATCTGATTCAGCTTGATCAGTACAGAGTTACCGCATCCAAGGCTGATACCCTTAGCAAGACGTTCTGTATTCGTTACAAAGAGATCGTCACCTACTAACTGTACCTTATCGCCAAGTTCTTTGGTAAGCAACTGCCACCCTTCCCAATCTTCTTCATCCAATGCATCCTCGATAGAAATGATCGGATATTTCTCTACAAGACCTTTCCAGTGCTCGATCAGTTCTGCAGATGTATACTTAGTTCCTGCCTTCGGAAGTACATATTCGCCCTTCTTCTCGCCTTTCCACTCACTGGAAGCTGCGTCCATAGCAATCATAAAGTCTTTGCCCGGCTCGTATCCAGCCTGTTTTACTGCATCCAGAATGTACCGGATTGCTTCTTCATCACTTGCAAGGTCCGGTGCAAATCCTCCCTCATCACCTACCGATGTAGCAAGTCCTTTGCTCTTCAGCAGTTTTGCAAGTGCATGGAATACTTCCGCACACCAGCGGAGCGCTTCTTTAAATGACGCTGCTCCTACCGGCATGATCATAAATTCCTGTACATCTACGGTATTTGCAGCGTGTGCGCCGCCGTTCAGGATGTTCATCATCGGTACCGGAAGACGGTTACCAGATACACCGCCAAGGAAACGGTAAAGCGGAATATCTAATGCAGACGCTGCCGCTCTGCAACACGCGATGGATACTGCAAGAATTGCATTTGCTCCAAGTTTGGATTTGTCCTTTGTTCCATCTGCATCAATCATTGCCTTGTCAATTGCATAAATGTCGGATGCGTCCATATCAATCAGCGCGTCATTGATTACAGTGTTGATATTCTCCACAGCTTTCTGCACACCTTTTCCAAGATATCTGTCCTTATCTCCGTCACGAAGCTCCAGCGCTTCAAACTCTCCGGTAGATGCGCCGCTTGGTGCAGTACCTCTGCCGACTGTTCCATCTATCAGATACACTTCCGCCTCTACGGTCGGATTACCTCTTGAATCCAGAATTTCTCTTCCAATTACTTTTTCAATCTGTAAATAGTCCATATTATTAGCTCCTTCCCGCTCCCATTTACCGCGGTCTGTCAGCAGATCAGACCGCTGTTTCTGACTGTAAGCACTCCAGTCATACATTGAAAAGGGAGTTTCAAAATGATTTATTCACGCGAGTTAGTTTTCTCTAACTTCTCATATAGTGTAACGCATCATTTTGATTTTTTCAAGTGAAAACGACTATCATTTTCGCAGTATAATGGACTGTTTTTCTCAATTTAGCATATTCTATTTATCTTTTTTCCATGCTTTCATCATTCGATAATAGCATGGAATCAGTAATGCACATGCTCCAAACCACGCCATAGGACTTGCAATGCATACTGATGTATAGCCAAGCATTCCAACAAGTCCAACTGTTGCTGATATCCTCATTACCAGCTCGATCATACACGCTGCAAATGGTGCCCAGCCATTCTGCATACTCTGAATAGTAGTACGATACACAGCAAGCAGTCCCAGTATCACATAAAACGGTGCCACGATCGTCAGATATGCATCCGAATAATGATAGATCTCCTTTGTCGGATTGGACATGAAAAGTTCTACAATCGGATGCCTCAGTAATATAATGCCCGCACACATCAACACATTGAACGTCTCTGTTTGAATCAGGCTGGCACGAACACCCTGACAAATCCGTTCCCTCTTGCCTGCACCAAAGTTCTGTGCCACATAATTAGAAATTGCCGTCATCATGGCATTATTTACAAGAACAGATAGTTGGTCTGCCTTCGATGCCGCTGTGTATCCTGCTACAGCAGCAGTCCCAAGAGAATTGACCACCATCTGCATGGCAAGCTGACCGATACACATCACCGACATCTGGAATCCCATCGGGAAACCTGTCTTAAGATGCACTACCATTGCATTTCCCAAATTCGCAAAATCAGCTTTTCTCAGATGCAGTACCGCAAACCGTCGCATCCCCACCAGAAGACTCAACACAGCCGACAAAAACTGCGACAGAATCGTCGCCCATGCCGCTCCGGCGACACCCATTCCAAGCGGCAGAATAAACAGTATATCAAGGAAAATATTCAGCACTGACGAAAAGACCAGAAAGTACAATGGTGTCTTACTGTCTCCCAGTGCACGCAGTATATTGGAGATCATATTGTAAAATACGGTCGCACCTGTACCGAGAAGCACGACAAACATATATGCATATGCCTCCACTGCAATATCTGCCGGAATTTTCATCCAGCGTATGATCTGATGGGAAAGCACACAGCACAAAACAGTCAGCACTACCGCAAACGCAACACTCAAAATCGTTGATACCGCGATACTCTTTCGCATTCCGCGCTCGTCTCTTGCACCGCAGCGCTGTCCCAGACAGATACCAAATCCACCGGTAAATCCATTGATAAAACAGAGCACAAAATAAATAATAATGCTGGTTGACCCTACCGCCGCAAGAGAATCTGCTCCTAGTGTCTTCCCTACGATTACAGAATCCGCCAGTGTATAAAAAAGCTGAAATAAATTGCCAAGTATTACAGGAATCGCAAATTTGAACAGTGCACCGAACGGCCTGCCTGTTGTCAGATCCATCTCTTTTCTTCCAGCCATAAAAAACCTCCTTCGTGTAACGCATGTTGTCAAAATAATCCACACACTTTTATACACGAAAGAGGTCTCTGTGTCAAATAGATTATTCCCCTGTAAGATCCATTTCTTTCTCCGGGACACCCTCCGATTTAATCAGATATCCTTCTGTTTCATCAAATCGAATCGTGTATTGATATTTGCTCTCTCTTCCTTCTTTTTCGGCATCGGCATCAGCATAGTAGGTAAGACGAATCTGATAAGTATTTTTCCCGTCCTGCCATGACTCATCACCAATTAACCAGTCATTTTCAAGATGTTTGTCTTTTTTGAGCAATGTCTCGGCATACTGTTGTGCTCCACTCCAGATTCCTATATTCCGTCTCTGTCTCTGCATCGTATTCTGATACTGCCAGAGCGTGACAAACATAAATACTGCCATAATTCCTGTAAAGAGAACCGTTTTATACTTCTTTGCTTTTTTCTGTCTCTGCTGACGGACACCTCTGATCGTCCCAAGCATAAGCATTGCAATCACAAACAGATACCAGAGTGTCCAGAAAATCTGTTCCTTTCGTTCCACACCGCCCGGAATCCATTCTGCAATCCGGTCTCCCCAGACATAATTGACCAGCGCTGCTACAATTCCAATAGATAATGCTGATGCCACGCCATATATCCTGCGGCTTTCTTCATCATCTATATTCTGGAAAAAATACCACAAAGACACAAACACAGTTGCTGCCAGTCCGCCAAGCACAAGTCCGCCTCCGACATTGGCAATCTTCGCTGCCCACGCCGCTGCCGCCACACCGATCACCAGGATTCCGGCAATGATATTGGCATTCTTATCCTGTCTTTTCTGCTGTTTCGAAATATCATCTGCATTTTGGAGCATCTCAGCCACCTCCTGCCGGGTATACTGGGTTTCCGTTATATCCACATCTCCTGTGGATTCCTTCTTTTCAGAACGCATCAATTCCAGCACCGAGATTCCAAGTGCCTGCGCCAGCGGCTCCAGTGTCTGGATATCCGGAAAGCCAAGCCCGCGCTCCCACCGGCTGACTGCCTTATCTGTCACATTGATTTTTTCTGCAAGTTCTGCCTGCGTCATCTTTTTCTCTTTTCGTATCCCGGCAATAAACTGCCCGAACTGTTTCGCCTCCACGTCTTGTCATTTCCTCCTGCTGTTCCCGCTCCGCTTTTCTATCTGCGAAACGTTTTTACAGCTTTAGCATAGAAGCAGACAGGCTGTTTTGTCAATCTACGAATCATTTACCTCCTATTTCCTGCCATACAGAATGCCCATACCGCTTATCATCCACGGAGTCTTCACATATCCAGGAATAAAATCCAGCTTCTTTTCCAGATTACCGATATAGTAAACCTCTGAAATACCTTCTGCTTTCAGTTCTCTGACAAATTCATCCATATCTCCATATAATGCCTTCTGAGAGAACATATCCTGAAAAGAAAATACGCCGCCTTTCTTTACCACCCGAAGTGCTTCTTTTACCACATCCCTCTTATCCTTTGCAGTGCGCACTTCATGAAATACAAAATTGCTGACCGCTGCATCAAATGTTTCCGTCTCAAATTCCATCTTTGCAGCATCACCCTTCTGAAATGTTATCCTGTTCGCAACACCTTCCAGACGCGCATTGTTCTCACACTGCTCTTTGGCATAATTCCACTCGGCTCCCCAGTAGTCCATCGCGGTAATCTCTGCCTCCAGAAAAGCCTTCGCACAGCGGACTGTCAGTGCTGCCGCTCCGCATCCGATATCAAGCAGCTCGCCTTTGCCGTCCCAGTCAAGATGGTCAACCAGATGCTGATGTACGCCAGCCATCATATTTCCTTTTCCAAATGCAAATTCCTCATGGCAGATCAGCATATACACAGCCATCACAAGCATCAGCACACCGATCACGCCTGCTATCCATGTAATAACCGGCACCACTCCCATTACTCCTGATACAATTGCCGCTACAAGTAAGATCGCTGCGCCACCAAACAGCATATACAATGCTTTCTCCGGCACCCAGTTCCCGTAATTTGTCTTTTCTCTCATGTTAGTTCCTCCTTAGAAATATATTTTTACTCATTTCGAGCACATAACAAATCCGCAAAATGTTATGTTTGGCAATAGAAAAGCCCGCCGCATTATTTGCGACAGGCTTCATGTTCCTGATTCAGATATTTAATTAATGCCGCTGTCCCGGCATCGGCATGAATGCCGATTTCCCGCGACATCCGTACTCTTTCATCCACCGTGTAATCTCCTTTTATCAACTCCATATATCCCTGAAGTCTCATAGACACTAAGATTCTGATAAGCTCTGCGTCAGGCTTTCTACCCATAAATTTCGTAAAATAACTGGTAAATGCTGCCTGCATCTGTAATTTAATCTGTGCTCTGAACATCTCATACCGGCTTCCGGCACACTGATCCATGAGGATGACTGTCTCGGCGGCGCCGGATCTTCCTCTTCTCTCTGCGCAAACATACTGCACATCCGCTCATAATCCGCGATCACGGGATCAAGGATTGCAGCCAGCAATGCTTCTTTATTCGCAAATGAGAAATAAAATGCTCCGGTCGTGACCCCGGCTGTTTTACAAAGATCCCGTAGATTAGCTTTCGCATAGCCTTTTTTTAGAAATTCTGCTTTGCCAGACTCTATTAATTTTTGTTCCGTTTGTTTTCTGCGCTCATCTTCCATCATACTTGTTATGTTAGCATAGACTAACTCGCTTGTCAATCCAACTTCCTATACCATGTTATGAACTCGTTCTGCCTTTATACGTGTCTCTCAAAAATCACTTTGTATGTTCCCAGTAATCGATATTCAACCAGCCTCTGCTACCGTCTTTACATTCTAATCCACAATTACTTTCCAGTGTTCCGCTTCATGTGCCTGAAAGCACATCAGTATCTGTTCTTTTGTCGTCTTCTCGACCGCCAGCTTATCTGGTAATTCTTCTTTTCCAAAATATCGGATCTCTGTAGTTTCAATATTATCCTCGAACTTGCCACCAATCACTCTGCATTCTACAAAGATCTTAAGTATGCCATATACATAATTCTGCACATTATGCCTGCGCCAGTCCTGTACCGCAATTAACTGCTCTGCTTCTGCCGTCAGTCCGGTCTCTTCGCTTACTTCTTTAAGCGTATTAGACACCACGGACTGATCCACATCACACCAGCCTCCCGGTAATGCCCAGGTACCGTTATTCTCATGTACGAGCAGAATTTTTCCATCCTTAAATATCGCCGCTCTGGTGTCTACTTTCGGCGTCTGGTATCCCGATTCATTGCAGAACAGATCCCGAATCTTACCCGTCGGAATATCCGTTCTCTCTGCCAGCATTTCCGCTGCAATCTCACGCAATTCCTCATACCGTTCTTTATCATACGGATCGCGGCTGTATGTCAGTCCAGCCTGTGCGATACTCTGTATCTTCACTGCCCAGTTCAGCCATTTATCATTCATCTGTTTTCTCCTGTCCCTATCAATAACTATTAAAATTCTTGTCTACACAAATAATAAGATTCCGATGCATACAAGTATCGGTATCGCTCCGACAATTCCAAATACAATTGTCAATATCTTATATACTTTATTATCATATCCCGGTATGTAAGACTGCTTTGGTTTGTCCGGATTATACTTAATCTGGACTTTTGCACCAACTGGCGGCACACGTCTGCTTATATAAGTGCCTTCTGATGTATAATAACTCCCTCCGGCATAATATTCATATATCGGATGATACGACAAACCATTATCACCGGAATTCCTTACATTGATGCGTACTACTGTGGCTGTTGCATCAGCTGTGCATTTGCGCATTTTATTACCTGAAATCATGCCCAGTATAAAAGCTGGAATCCAAAATGCAATTCCAAGACCGCATAATGTCAATACTAATCCTATTTCCATTGCTTTCTCTCCTGCATTGCCTTCTTATCGTTTTGTATGCATTTGCCTGTCACAGGGTCATACCACACCCGACAAATATCCGTGTATGGATTCGTCTTTGCAAGACCGATGCCGACCGCAGTTCCACGGAACATGCCAAACTGCTCCTGCATCACTACAAATGCCTCTTTTAATTCTGTCTGCGACAGCTGCTTTCCAATCGTACTGTGCGGTATCCAGGAAAATGGCTGATACCGCTGATGAATCTTCACCTGACGAATCTGGCTTATATACTGATATGCCTGTTCTGACATTTGAAACAGGTAGTGATTCATAACCGGCAGCAGATAGATCGTGTGTGGAAAAAATATCCCTACCGAACACCACATGATCTCACCGCAGATAAATTCCTTTGCCAGATCTTCAAACACTACCACTGCTTCTGACTCCTGCGTTGTCTCAAATGCTGACAACGTAATATGTGGCGGAACCTTACCTGCAAGCATCACGTCATTCCCCGTGCGTTTTGCGATCTGATTCATATACGACTGGATTCTTTCATTTGTCACATCATCAAAGTATAAAGATATCAAATACATAACTAGCCTTTTAATTCTCTTACATTAGTTTCAATATCATTTTAGTATAACTACATCTGCGATTCAATCATATAATTCAAAAGGCGCTCCGTTAAATGGAACGCCTTGAATACTTTCTATAATTTTTTCTATCTAATTACATTCTCACCGGATTCACATGAATCAGGATATGTTTGATCTTCGGCCAGCCCTGTTCAATCGCATCATGTACGTTCTCTGCGATCGCATGGCTGTCTTTTAACGACAAATTCTCGTCTGCCCCGATTTCCATCTCCACATAAACTTTGTTGCCAAAAATACGGGTCTTCAAAAGATCCACCTGCTCTACTCCTTTGGTATTCAATGCACAGTTTTTCAAAGCTTCCTCAGTCTGCTCATCACATGCCTTATCTACCATCTTATCAATAGCATCTTTGAAAATATCAAATGCTGCTTTCTCAATAAATACACAGATTACTATACTTGCGATTGGCTCCATGATTGGGAAGCCAAGTCTCGCGCCACCGATACCGATCAGTGCGCCTACCGATGATAACGCATCAGAACGATGGTGCCATGCATCTGCCATCACTGCACTGGAATCAATCTTCTTCGCATAATATCTGGTATACCAGAACATTGCTTCTTTTACCAAGATTGATACGACTGCTGCGATCAGTGCCAGCATTCCCGGTATCTCAGATGCATATTCACCGTCAAGTAATGTCTTGACTGCGGCATAGCCAATACCAACACCTGTCCCTGCAAGTACCGTAGCCAGTACAATGGCTGCCACACATTCCATTCTCTCGTGTCCATACGGATGATCCTTATCTGATGCCTTTCCGGAAATCCGCACGCCGATCATCACGATGATACTGCTGAATACATCTGATGCCGAATGTACCGCATCACTGATCATTGCTCCTGAATGTGCTACAAAACCTGCAATCAGCTTAAATACTGATAAGATCAGATTCCATACTACACTCACTAACGAGACTCTAATTGCTGTCTTTTCAAATTCATTTTCCATGTCCATAACCTCCATTCATTGACAAGCACTCCTGCTCTTTCATAATCAGACATTCTGTCTGCTGTTATGTACATGGGCATAAAAATACACCCACGTTTCAGTAAATCTACTGTCCCGTGGATGTACATATCGTCTTATTCTCCACTGTCACTTCTGTGACCCGGCCCCAGGTTTCCCCGGCCTGTTCAGTTTGTACTGTAGTTAATATATGCAGTGCAAAGAGTTTATAATATAATACACAGAAGTCATGAAAAATGCAAGACATTTTTCGATTTTTTCAATTATCCGAATTCTCACTTATTCGCACCCTTTCAGTACCTCCACCATATCCAGTTTATGGATACGTTTGGAGAACATGAAACTTACCAGCATAGATACCGCCATGACGAGTATTCCGGACAGCACGTAATCGATCATCGGTAATTTCAGCATATAGTCAAAATTCTCGCCATTACTGTTCATCATCGCATTCAATGACACATTGCCAAGCGGGATACCAATCACGATTCCGACCAGTGACAGCCACAGATTCTGCACACTGAGAATCTGGCGGATCCTACCGGAACGGAAGCCCATAACCTTCAGTGTTGCCAGTTCCTTGATTCGTTCATTAAACGACAACGAACCGGAATTGTATAATACAACGATGATCATAATGGAAGAAAATCCGATCATCATATATACCATAAGATTAACCATTGACATACTGTTCTCATATGCCTTTTCCATATCTGGTTTACTGGATACGCTGATAATATAGTCTTTATCTTTCGTATTCTCTGGTTTCTGATTACTCATCAGCAGGGTCGGTGTATATTCTGCGCCTGTCTCTTCATAATCTTCTCTGAGCATCGCAATTCCCTGTGTATCCGAACACCGATAGATCATGCCGACTTTTGCTTTATACCAGGTATTCTTTGAATACAAATGCCAGTATATAGTATCTCCAACCTTAATATCCATACCTTCTGCCAGTTTCCGGCTTAAGCCAACCGTACCCGGTACAAGATCTGTTACTTTATTATTCAGATCCAGAATATTATAGAGATGTTCTCCTTCCAGAACCGTAATGGTCTCTTTCTTCTTCTCTTTTGAGGATGCATTTTTCACCTTTGAGATTTCCACTGCATCCTGCATCACCAGTTCTCCGTCCACACTGTCTGCCAGTGCATCCACATCCGATAGTTTAGCATCTGACGATAGTTTTGTCTGATATTCTGCTACTGCTGTCCGCTCAAAATTCAGATCCACCATCGTGCTAACTAATGAGCCGCATCCGGTTCCGTACATCATCATGAGCATTCCGACTGCCGTTCCGACAACACACATAAATGCTCTTAACTTCGCACGCGATATGTCGCGCAGATTATACTGGCTGTTAAATGACAGTTTCTTCCAGAATGGCAACTTTTCAAACAAACACCTTTTGCCCTGTCTCGGCGGCGCCGGGCGAAGTGCTTCCGCCGGGCGTATCCGCAAAATCTTTCTGCAGCTCAGATATGCTGATAATACACATACCAACACGACTACCAGAGAAATCACCAGATACATCGGATGGAAAACGGAATGCAGATCCGGTACAATGTACCACGCTCCAAACACACTCATGATTGTCGGGCATCCCCATAAAATCCCAAGCAACAGACCAACGCTCACACCAAGCACCGATACTACAAGGCTGAAGCTTACATAATGAAGCAGTGCCTTCCATTTCTTCATACCCAGCGCATTCAATGTACCGATCTGTGTCCGCTGTTTTGCCACCATACGGTTCATTGTAGTTGCAATTACCAACACCGCAATACCCACAAATATCACAACAAACACATAAGAAAATGACTGATGCTGGTCAAGCTCACTGTCAAGTCTTGCAAGTCCAGGCACCGATTTACGATCGATCATTGCCGAATAATCATGATCCAATGCCTCAGCGATTTCATCCTCATGCTCCAGTGCTCCATTATCTTTGGTACGGATAATCATCTGCGTATACGGCATAGAATCATACTGATCCGAAGATGCCAGTCCCGCGATCACATCCACAATACTAATCTTTCCCTGTGTAAAGAGATGCTGTACATACTCCTCTGCCGGAAATCCATCCATAGACATATACACGATTGCGATATTTTCCAGATAAGTATCTGCATCTCCGTCTGCCTGACGATATTCGTATTCCGCGCTCTCAGTCAGTCCTTTTATCGTCTTAGTAAATGTTACTCCGTCATACTCAATGGTAAATCGATCACCCACATGAAGATTCCGCCTCTCGGCAAATGCATTGGCAATCCAGACACCATCTTTATCTGAAGGATCAAACTTCTCACCTGAAATATAATATGGTGTATTGACCGTATTTTCATTTTCCAGGAAGATATCCACCTGTGCCCCATCGCAGTCTGGAGCCGTGCCTGTAATAGTAGTCCGAAGCTGAACCGACTGGACGAAATCAAGATCCCGTACTTTCTCTAACTGTTCTTCTGAAAATCCTTCTCCATATACCCATACATCGGACAGATTGCACTCCTTATGATATGCCTCTCTGGCAACATTCTGCGATAATACATGTCCTTCAAAGGTGCAGAATAATGTCATTGCCAGTGCCGATAACAGAAATACTGAGAAAAATGCTCCAAAATTCTTCCTAAAATCACGCAGCATTTTGCGAAACAGCATTACCACTCCACCTCCCTTACCGGAAGCGAATTCTCATTGATAACGATCTCGGATATCTTACCATTTTTCATACGAATCACCTTATCCGCACACTTGGCAATATCCGCATTATGGGTAACAATGACTACCGTATTACCATGCTCTTTTCCAAGCTTCTGAAGAAGCTCGAGCACAATCACACCCGTCTCGGAATCCAGTGCGCCGGTTGGCTCATCACCAAGGATGATCTGCGGTTTCTTGGCTAATGCTCTGGCGATAGACACTCTCTGCTGTTCACCTCCCGATAACTGCGATGGAAATTTATCCTTGTGATCCGCAAGACCTACTGCTGCCAGCATCTCATCCGCACTCGCCGCATTCTTGACAATACTCTTCGTCAATGCCACATTTTCATATGCCGTCAGTGTCGGGATCAGGTTATAAAACTGAAAAATAAATCCAATCTTCTCTGCCCGGTAATCGGATAACTGTTTATCCCTCATATTGGATATCGTCGCCCCATCAATGATCACTTCGCCTTCCGTAGGCTGATCCATGCCGCCAAGCATATTCAGCACAGTAGACTTGCCCGCGCCCGACTGTCCAAGGATTACCACAAATTCACCCTTATCAATCGTAAAATTAATATGGTTGACCGCATACTGTAAGGCTTCCCCCTCACCATAAGTACGTACTACATCCCGAAATTCAATGACTGTCTGTCCCTCTTTACTGCTCATATACCGTCCTCCCGGTGTCTGTTTTATCTCTCTTTTATCTGTACAGGCACACCTTTTTCTATCAACGTATCCAACATCTTAGCAAATCCTTTCGGATCACGGATCTGATATTGCATATGTTTACATCCTTCAAATACCGGATACTGACCATACGGATACACCCGCATGACCGCTTCACGGTATTTCAAATGATCTTCTATACTTCCAAATTCAAACACAGTCCGCCTCTGTAACTCCTCTGACAGTGCCGGAAATGGTTTATCTTCCAGACTGTCTGCAAGCTGTCTCCGTATATTACCATAGGTCAGTGCTTTTCCCGCCGCGATAAAATAAGGTTTAATCGCTTCATCATCGCACCACAGAATCTTTTTCAGCGTTTTTCCGTTTGACCAGTACAGACTCTTAATCGCCAGATATAAAAACGGAACCATGATCCAGCGCGTCATTTTAGCAATCTGTGCAAATTGTCCGCCGTCAAAAAATACATGCTCTACTTCAACTCCTGATTTTGTCAGGAATGTCATTGCAAGATCTGCCCCGATAGAAGACGCCACCACGAGTGCCAATCGGTCAATCTGCTGTCCTTCAAGAAACTTCCTGATCTGCTTTATCTCTTCTGTCTTACTTTCGTATCTCTGTCCTTCACAATACACCGTCGATGTCGGCATAATACAATAATATGTTTCCTGTAGATATTCCGCCACAGGTATACTGCTTGCACCCGTCACACCCATTGCATGGAAAAATAATATTGCCGGATTGGACTTATTTCCTATCGTCTTAAAAAGCATAATCAAACCTTCTTTCACTGCCTCGCTGCCAACGTTATATTCGTCATAGCTTACGTTCGTTAGTTTACACTAACTTATATTCAAAATTATACCATGCATCTCTTACGTGTCAAGAAATGCATGGCATTAAGTATCTGTCAAAATCTGATTTTATGAAATTCTTCCATTCTCCATCTCATACACAATGTCCGCCACATTCTCCTGTCTGGAAATGCATGGTATAACAATCATCATTTTCTATGACACTCTAACTCAGTAATTCTCTTACGCTTTCCGCATCGTATACCACTTCTTTTACATGCTCTACTTCAATTTTATACAGTGCATGTGCTGCAATATGCTCTGCCGCCTGTTCCAGATCACGGATACCGCTGGTGTTAGAATACAGCTCGATGACTGCATCCAGTGCTTCGTCCGTCATAATACACTCATCTGCTGAAAGCCCGATTCTCCTCAGAATCTTTGGAAGTGCAAATTTGGAAAAGATTACTTTCTTCTCTTCAGCCGTATAATCCGGAATGTCGATGACTGCAAAACGTGACATCAACGGTGCACTGATCTGATCTCTGTCATTGGCTGTTGCAATCGGATATACGCCGGATGTAGGAATCATACATTCCATATAATTATCCGTAAATCCAAGATTATCAAGGAGTGTCAACAGTACATCCGCCGGGTTACCATTCCCTTTTCCTGATGCTGCTTTATCCAGCTCATTAATAATAAATACCAGATTAGAAGACTCTGCCATGCCAAAGGCTTCCATGATAATACCTGGCTTTGCATTAGAATAGATTCTGGAACTTCCGGTAAGCTGTTCCGGGTCATTGATCGAACTCATATCCAACGTACTCCAAGGGAGCTTCAAAATACGAGCCACCGCATATGCAATCTGTGACTTACCTGTACCTGCCGGACCGATCAACAACAGTCCATATGCAGGCAATGTATGAGTACGGTTAATCTGAATGATCGTCTCAATGATTCTCTGCTTTACACGCTCCATGCCATATAATTCTTCATCCAGAATACGTCTCGCTTCCGCAGGATCAATTGCTTCAAAATAATCCTTTTTCCACTGAATGTTTAACATCATAGACAGTGCTCTCTGCGCATGGCGGCGTTCCTCCGGAGACACTTCATGCGAACGTGCTACCGCAAGATTTCTTCTCGCCCAAAGTCGGATATTATCCGGTAATGTCCGTCCCGCACAGTTCAGGAAATCTGTGATACTCTGAATACTGGTAAGTTTCATATCGTCACCAGACTCTTCCTGATCTTCATCATCTATCTCTTCTTCCGGTGCATCACTTGCAAATAATCTTTCAATCATAAACTGCAGGAATCCATCTTCGGCGGAAAGCTTTGTACCTCCGCCAAATGCAATCTCACGGATACGGTATACACAATAACCTTCTGAATTATTTACTCCAGACAAACGTACATTAATCCGGTTCTCACCCAACCATTTTAACAGGCTTACAAAACGTGAATCCACGCGAAGAATATCAGCACTTACTTTGCCGCCTTCCTCATCAAATTCAAATGCAGTCTGCTTATTCTGATTAGCAAACACTCCACAAGAATGATGCTTCCATTCCTTCTTGCTATTATCCAGGATCAGAATCGGCTGCTCCGCAGATGCATGATCCGCATCTGATGCAAATGTTGTATAGGTACACTTCACCGGTTCTTTTGTATCCGGTGTATTATTAAAATCAAATACTGGCATTCTTCTACTCCTTATGCAATATATTTATTTAAAGCATTGTTCAATCATACATTTCAAAAAACATTCTCAGTTATTATACATCATTCCTTCGTAACAGGCTATATATTTCACTTCTAATTCGTCTCTATTTTTATATTATTTTTTATCAATCTCTGCATTGTAGCTTATAGTCTGATATCAAAAAAGCCCAGATCATTGTTATGACCCAGGCTTTCCTAATATTTATCTATACTCTGTTTATTCAACTACATTCATTGAAATGTTCATTACATTATCATCAGCCATAGATAACACTAATGTATATACTCCGTTATCTGCTGCATACATTCCATCCTCTGTTACAACATTGTTATCATATCCAGCATTTTTGCATTTCTCTATATATGCGTTGTAAGAATCTTCTGATGTGTTAGCAACATCTGCAACAACTGTTTTTTCAGTTGCATACATGCTTCCTGTAGATGATGCCGGTGTTGGGATTGAATGTGCCATGTCTGTATCCGGCCAGCTCATTTCCGTATATCCGGAGAGATCTGTCGTGAGATTATTTGTCTCCTCTGCTCTTCCCTGTCCAACTGCAAATCCACCAAGTACCAAAACCACTGCTAATGTTACTAATAATTTCTTTTTCATATTTCCATTCCTCCATTAGAACTCTTTTCCTATCGATGTTTGCATTATATAACATCCTACATTCAACAACAATTAGCAAAGGAAACAGAAAAATTTTCATTTTTATATCAGTTTGGGTATTTTTTAACAATAAAAAAGAACTATCACAGTAGTTTTACCAACTGTGAAAGCTCTTTTCATAAAATCATTGTTAGAATTTGCCAGCCTTTGCAGCTTCTTCAACGGAAACAGCTACAGCTACTGTCATACCAACCATCGGGTTGTTACCTGCACCGATCAGACCCATCATTTCTACGTGAGCCGGTACAGATGAAGATCCAGCGAACTGTGCATCAGAGTGCATACGTCCAAGTGTATCTGTCATACCGTAAGAAGCCGGACCTGCAGCCATGTTATCTGGGTGAAGTGTACGTCCTGTACCACCACCTGATGCTACTGAGAAGTATTTCTTTCCTGCTTCTACACACTCTTTCTTATATGTACCTGCAACTGGGTGCTGGAAACGTGTTGGGTTGGTAGAGTTACCTGTGATAGATACGTCTACGCCCTCTTTCCACATGATAGCTACACCTTCACGTACGTCGTTAGCACCGTAGCAGTTAACCTTAGAACGAAGTCCGTCAGAGTAAGATGTTCTCTGTACTTCTTTCAGTTCTCCTGTGTAGTAATCGTACTCAGTCTGAACGTATGTAAATCCGTTAATTCTTGAGATGATCTTAGCAGCGTCTTTTCCAAGACCATTCAGGATAACACGCAGAGGTTTTTTACGTACCTTGTTAGCCTTCTCTGCGATACCGATAGCACCCTCAGCTGCTGCGAATGACTCATGTCCAGCCAGGAATGCGAAACAGTCTGTATCTTCTTCCAGAAGCATCTTTCCAAGGTTACCATGTCCAAGACCTACTTTACGCTGATCAGCTACGGATCCCGGAATACAGAATGCCTGAAGTCCTTCTCCAATTGCTGCTGCTGCATCTGCTGCTTTTCTGCAGTCTTTCTTAATTGCGATTGCTGCACCTACAATGTATGCCCAGCAAGCATTCTCGAAACAGATTGGCTGAATGCCTTTGATCTGATTATATACATCAAGTCCGGCATCCTTTGTGATCTTTTCTGCTTCTTCGATGGAAGCAATGCCATAGCTTCCTAATACTTCATTGATTTTATCAATTCTTCTTTCATATGATTCAAATAAAGCCATTTATAATGTCCTCCTACTATATTTACGTTTCTTGAAATAACGCGGACTCAACTTGAACTAAATTCAACGCCTGTCTCTGTCCGCCTATCGCAACTACTCTTTTCTTGGGTCGATGATCTTCGCTGCATCTGCAACACGTCCGTACTGTCCTTTTGCTTTCTCCCAAGCTTCTGTCGGTGTGTCACCAGATTTGATGAAGTCTGTCATTTTGCCAAGAGATACGAACTGGTATCCGATGATCTCATCGTGCTCATCGAGAGCGATACCTGTTACATAACCTTCTGCCATTTCAAGGTAACGAGGACCTTTTGCCAATGTACCATACATTGTACCTACCTGAGAACGAAGTCCCTTTCCAAGGTCTTCCAGTCCTGCTCCGATTGCAAGTCCGTCCTCAGAGAAAGCACTCTGAGTTCTTCCGTATACGATCTGGAGGAACAGTTCTCTCATAGCTGTATTGATAGCATCACAGACAAGGTCTGTATTAAGTGCTTCAAGAATAGTCTTTCCTGGAAGGATCTCAGATGCCATAGCAGCTGAGTGAGTCATTCCTGAACATCCGATTGTCTCAACAAGTGCTTCCTGGATAATACCATCTTTTACATTAAGAGTCAGCTTACAGGCTCCCTGCTGTGGTGCGCACCAGCCGATACCATGTGTAAAACCTGAAATATCTGTGATTTCTTTTGCTTTTACCCATTTTGCTTCTTCCGGAATCGGAGCTGGTCCGTGATTAGCGCCCTGTGCTACTGGACACATCATTTCTACTTCGTGTGAATAAATCATTTTAAAACTCCTTTCAACATGTGCATGATTTTCTGACGCATGGTATATGTTACTTATTTAACACCAGGCGTAGTTATTTTCTCATAATTTACAGGATTCGTCAACTATTTTACCAAATCCCAAAACGTGCTGTCAGTCTTGCTGTCCTTCAGGTCATTAAGCTGGAATGGTGCTGTCACCCAGCCGTAATCTGGTGCATTTTCATCTTCTTTGTCATAATGGAATGATAATCCTATTTCAATGCCGTCCTTATCCATGAAGAACACTGGTGTAAATGTGCCATTCTGTGTATCTTCGCCGGACAGAACTTTGGCGAGACTGTCTGTATTCTGATCTGCAAGCAGAGATTTGTCATCTGCTTCACTCTGCATCTCTTTCAGCCATTTATTTACGAAGGTCTTATCTGTATTTACAATATCTTTCACATCGTAGACTGTACCATCTTTCAGATTGATATTCTTAGTACGAAGTCCCACATAAGAATATTCTGAATTGCCCTCATAACTGTAATCCTCATATGCCACACAGATATAATCCTGTGTCAGATAAGTCACTTTATATTTCACAAAATCTGCGATTACCGGGCTTTCTGCTTCCAATACCCGGTTTCTGATCTCATTATCCGGATTCTCATAAATCCGGTCTACGGTCTCCATCGCGCAGTTCTTCAGTTCGTCATTCACTTTTGCCTGAATGTCCTGATTCTCCATGCCATCAAGCTGTGGATAATAAATTTCAAACTGCTGCGTTACGGAAGACTGATTCTCCGGTGAATAATTATAGGTCTCATCTTTCACTTCAAATGGAAGATCTTCTGCCTCATATTCCGGAATCTGATCCAGACCGGACTGCTGCTCAGTCTCCGATCCATCTCCCATTCCAAAATCATACTCACCCGAATCTCCATTGCCATAATCTCCAAATGGGTTCTCCTGTTCTTCCGCATATGTATCGGATTCCTGCACAATGGATGCTGCTTCTTTGACCACCATGCAAATCAAAAGTGCAATAAGCAGACAAACCCCGACAATGATCAATGCGATCCTCTTCTTCGGTTTCTTTGCCGGTATACTTCCCGGTGCGATCAGCAGTTCCATCGGAACAAATATTTCTGCTCCGACATTCTGAACCGGTGCCACTTCCCGAAATCCCAGATGGTTAAATGCTGTTACGGAAGCCGGTACAGCACGCACTGTCATTCTGGTAATCACAAGCGCCTGTGCGCAGAACTGATACATTCCCTGCATTAGCTGTCTTGCTACACCTTTTCTCATCCATTCTTTTCGCACATACAGAAACAGGACATTGCCGCGATTATTGATGCCGCCGACTCCGCAGAGTTCAGTTCCTTCCCACGCACCAAAAAGGATGACCTCTTTATTCTGTATACGTGGCATAATATGCTCATATCGGATCAGTTCCCTGAATCCGGCAACAGCTTCCGGATTCTGAAGTGGAGCCACATCCGAAGCATATACTTCCCAGATCAGGTGAAGTGCAGACAATACCTCATCCGGATTCAATGGTCTTACAAACATATAATCTCCTCCCTCAACAGGGTAAGTGCGCGTACAACTGCATAATCTCTGTTTTTCTGTCGATTGCCGGTAAAATGGAATTCCTCTACACGGACTTTTCCATTGACACAGCATCCGATGTATACCAGACCTACCGGTTGCTCTTTGGTGCCACCATCCGGTCCCGCAATACCTGTTACCGATACTGCCACATCTGCTCCGGATACCCTGGCTGCTCCGGCTGCCATCTCTGCTGCTGTTTCTTTGCTTACGGCAGTGTATTTCTCAAGGGTCTCGTGAGATACACCCACGATTTTTTCTTTTGCAGCATTTGAATAGGTAATATACCCTTCATTAAATACCGCAGAAGCTCCCGGCACATTCATCAGTCTTCCTGCCAGAAGCCCTGCTGTACAAGATTCTACTGTTGTAACTGTCAGCTTCTTTTCCTTAAGAATATCAACAACCGCTTCTTCCAGTGTAACATCCTCTTCGGTCGCATTCATCCTACATGCCTCCCTTTGTGAGGACCTGAATATTCTTTCCGATATAATCTACCAGTGAGATTACAGTCAAAGCAAGTGATACCCATACCAGAATTGCCGCGATCGTATTGAAAACGCCACCCAGATCAGCAATCAGAAGGATAATCATAAACATCTGTGATACCGTTTTGAATTTGCCCCAGTAGCTTGCTGCGATGACCACATTATTATCAGATGCTACCAGACGGAACCCGCTGATAATAAATTCTCTTGCAATAATGATGATAACATACCATGCAGTCAGCTTGCCAAGTGGAATAAAACAGATCATAGCGGAACATACCAGCATCTTATCTGCCAGTGGATCCATAAATTTTCCAAAGTTCGTTACCAGGTTACGTGCTCTCGCAATCTTACCGTCCAGCATATCTGTCAGACTTGCCACACAGAAGATGACCAGTGTGATCCATTTATTCGCAGGGCCTCCGATATCTGTCAGCATAAATAATACAAAAAACGGAACCATAATCATTCTAAGTACTGTCAGTTTATTAGGTAAATTCATTACATCAACTCTCCTATCAAATCATATTCCATTGCTCCGGTTACTTTTACCTTGGCAAAATCTCCGGACATCAGTTCTTCATCCGTATTGATAAATATCAGACCGTCTACATTCGGTGCATCCCGGTAAGTTCTGCCTACATATGCATTCTCATCAGCGACCTTCCCCTCGATCATCACCAGAACTTCCCGATCGATCATATCTTCTGCAAGATCAAATGCAATCTCCTGCTGAAGTTCCATCAGTTCTGCCTGTCGGTCTTCTTTCACTTCCTCCGGAATCTGATCCGGCATCTCCGCTGCAGGTGTATTCTCTTCCGGTGAATAAGTAAATACGCCAAGGCGGTCAAATTCCATCTCATCCACGAATTCTACCAATTCCTGATGCTGCTCCTCTGTCTCTCCCGGGAATCCCGTGATCAGGGTTGTACGAAGTGTGATATCCGGAATCTCTTCCCGCAGTGTACGGATCGTATCCACAAGCTGTGCCTTTGATGTTCTTCTGCCCATCTTTTTGAGGATTGCATCACTTGCATGCTGGATTGGCAGATCCAGATAATGACAGATCTTCGGCTCTTCCTTCATCACCCGAATCAGATTCGCATCGATCTCTTCCGGATAACAGTACAGCAGACGGATCCACTGGATACCATCAATCTTACAAAGTTCCCTAAGCAGACGATGTAATGACTTCTCTCCATAGATATCCTGTCCATAAACGGTAGTCTCCTGCGCTACAAGAATCAGTTCCTTAACGCCGCCTTCCGCCAGTTCCTTTGCTTCTTTCAGAAGCTGCTCCATTGGAACGCTTCGGTAATTACCGCGAACTTTCGGAATAATGCAGTAGGTACAATGCTTGTCACACCCTTCTGCAATCTTCAGATATGCGTAATGACCTCCGGTTGTCACCAGTCTCTTGGAGGACACCTGTGGAAGTCTGTCAATATCTTCCAGATACATCTCTGTATGACCGTCCAGTGCTTCATCGATTGCTTCTGCAATCTTATCATAAGAAGCTGTACCAAGCACAGCATCCACTTCCGGAATCTCATCAATGATCTCCTGCTGGTAACGCTGTGCAAGACATCCTGTCACAACCAGTGCTTTTAAGCGTCCTGTCTTCTTATACTCAGCCATCTCCAGGATTGTCTGAATACTTTCTTCCTTGGCATCATGAATAAAGCAACAGGTATTGACCACGATCACATCTGCGATCGTCTCATCATCTACAATCTGATATCCGCGGGAATCAAGAAGCCCGAGCATGACTTCCGAATCCACCAGATTCTTGTCACACCCCAGTGAAATAAATAAAATATTCATTCTTATTCTCCCTTGTTACATATTTCTTGAAAAGGCAGATACCATCCGGCACCTGCCTCTTGTTCCTTAATTATTCGGCGTCTTCTTCCTCACCGATGATAGTGATTTTACCACTGTTCAACTCATCAACTGCGATAGACAGCGGCTTGTCACCAGGCTTGGTATCTACTAATGGAAGCGCTCCATCGATCAGCTGTCTGGCTCTCTTCGATGTAGCCATCACGATAGAATAACGGCTGCTGACTACTCTTGTCTCACCGTCTTCTGCTCCTTTGTTCACTTCTTTCATCAAATCTGTATAAGATGGATGTAACATATCATTATTCTCCTTTCAAATCTCTCTTAATCTTGTCTGCAAATGCATGATTTCTCGTACTGCGATTGTGCTCTGCCTGAATGATCCGATGCACTTCATCTACACAGGTATCCAGATCATCATTGATCACATAATAATCATACGATTCCATCCCATCGGATTCTTCGATGGCTCTCTGCATCCGCTGTTCTATAACTTCCATGGTCTCTGTACCACGTCCGATCAACCGCTTTCTAAGCTCTTCTGCTGACGGCGGAGTCACAAATAAGAGCAATGTATCCGGGAACTTTTTCTTAACTTTCAACGCACCCTGGATCTCAATCTCAAGAATGACATCCTTACCCGCTGTAAGCTGTTCCTCCACATAAGCTCTTGGTGTCCCATAGTAATTATTCACATACTCAGCATACTCTATCAATTCTTCTTTCGCAATCATTTTTTCAAATTCTTCCCTGGTTTTGAAAAAATATTCCCGACCGTCTGTCTCGCCTTCTCTTGGAGCTCTGGTAGTTGCTGAAATGGACAGGGCATAGTTGTCATATCTTTTCAGAAGTTCTTTCATGATCGTTCCTTTTCCGGAACCTGAGAAACCGGAAACAACGATTAATATTCCATGTGTATTCATAACCGGTCTCCTTATTCGATATTCTGAATCTGTTCACGTACTTTCTCAATCTCTGTCTTCAAGTCGATTGCGTAGTTCGATACTTCGATATCATTAGCCTTAGACAGGATTGTATTCGCCTCACGGTTCATCTCCTGTGCAATAAAGTCAAGCTTGCGGCCGATTCCATTTTCTTCTGTTGCAAATGTCTCCTTCATATGAGCAATGTGGCTTTTCAGACGTACCACTTCCTCATCGGTACAGATCTTATCTGCGAAGATTACAACCTCTGCCGCAATACGTCCTTCGTCCATCTGGGTATCAGCAAGAAGTTCTTTGACCTTTTCCTCTAACTTGGCACGATACTCTGCCACAATCTCCGGTGAACGAACTTCAATGCATGCCACTTTCTCAGACATACCGTCTAACTTGGCAATGATATCATTCTTCAGATTCTCACCCTCAATACCTCTGGTCTCTACAAACTGCTTCAGTGCACCTTCCAGTGCCTTCTTCAATCCTTTCCACAGCTCATCCTCATCCGCAGACTGTTCTTCCATCCTAAGAACCTCCGGACATCTGGATACGGTAGATACACGGATATCATTCTCCAGGCCAAAGGTCTCTTCCATTTTTTTAAATGCGTCCAGATATTCCTTCGCCAGAGACTCGTTGTACTTCAGGGCTACCTGATTCTCTGTAAGATCTTCATATGTAATAAAGATATCGACCTTTCCTCTGGTCACATACTGCTTCAATACGGTGCGGATTGCACTGTCAAAGAAATTCAGCTTCTTTGGCATACGGATATTCGCATCCAGATAACGGTGATTAACACCTTTCATTTCTACCGTGAATTTACGGTCGCCCTCTGACACTTCACAGCGTCCGAAACCCGTCATACTCTTAATCATAATATTCTCTTACCTTTCATTATTAAAAATCAGGACTGTCTGTCCATTCTCCTGTGATGCAGTCCCAGTTTTCCATGTAGCATTATAAAGCATTTTATTTGTTCCGTCAACAAATCTGTGTTATCATAGGATAGATATAAATGAAAGGACTACTTATTATGGCATTCGATGGAATTACCGTTGCTGCGTTAACGCAGGAACTGAAAAATACACTGGACGGCGGACGCATCAGCAAGATTGCACAGCCGGAATCCGATGAACTTCTAATCACGATCAAGACCCCACAGGGACAGAGACGCTTATATATTTCCGCAAGTGCTTCTCTCCCACTTGTCTATCTGACTGATGAAAATAAACCAAGCCCTATGACGGCACCGAATTTTTGTATGCTGCTCAGAAAACATGTGGGCAATGCACGCATTGTCGGCATCTCACAACCGCGCTTAGAGCGTATAATCAACATTCAGCTTGAGCATCTGGATGAGCTCGGTGATATCCGCCAGAAGACACTGATCGTTGAGATCATGGGCAAGCACAGCAATATCATTTTCTGCGATGAGTCCGGGCGGATCCTGGACAGCATCAAGCATGTATCTGCGCAGATGAGCTCTGTCAGAGAGGTACTTCCGGGCAGAGATTACTTTATCCCGGACACCATGCATAAGCTGGATCCGCTGAGTGCAGACCCAGAAGCATTTGCTGAAATGCTCCGTTCCAAACCAATGCCGATTAGCAAGGCACTTTACTCTGGTTTTACGGGCATCAGCCCTGTTGTAGCAGAGGAAATCTGTACCATATCCGGCATTGATTCCTCGATGACTGCCTCTGATCTGTCAGATGATATCATGCACCATCTGTACAATCAGTTCGAAATCTATATGGATCAGGTGCGTGAAGGACAATTTCAGCCAGTCATTTATTATGATAATGGCAATCCAAAAGATTTTTCCTGCCTGCCGCTATCTCATTACAGCGCCTATACTAAGACCTGCTTCGATTCCGTCTCTAAGCTCCTGGTCGGCTATTATGCAGAGAAGAATCTGATCACTCGTATCCGCCAGAAGTCTTCCGATCTGCGCCGGATCGTACAGACCGCACTGGAACGTGCCCGCAAGAAATACGATCTCCAGTCCAGACAGCTCCGTGATACCGAAGGCCGCGAAAAATATAAGATCTACGGTGAACTGATCAATGTCTACGGTTACAATCTGGAACCAGATGCCAAAGTATTGGAAGCAGAGAATTACTACGATAATAATAATCTCGTCAAGATACCGTTGGATCCGAATAAGACAGCACAGGAGAATTCACAGCGTTACTTTGCACGTTATAATAAATTAAAACGTACTTACGAGGCACTGAGCGAATTTATCAAAGAAACGCAAGACGACATTCTATATCTGGAATCTGTCAACAATGCCTTAGATATCGCACTTAGTGAGGATGACCTGGCACAGATTAAGGAGGAACTGACCCAGAGTGGATATATACGCCGTAAATTCACGAAGAGAAAAGTAAAGCTTAAGAGCCAGCCATTCCACTATCTGTCCAGCGACGGCTATCATATTTATGTAGGAAAAAATAATTTTCAAAACGAAGAACTGACTTTCCATTTTGCCAATGGTGGAGACTGGTGGTTCCATGCCAAGGGCACGCCTGGTTCCCACGTCATCGTCAAATCTCAGGACGGCGAGATGCCTGACCGAGTATTTGAAGAAGCCGGAAAGCTTGCGGCCTACTACTCCAAGAATCGCGGTAATGATAAGGTCGAGATTGATTATATCGAAAAGAAACATGTAAAAAAAGTAAACGGTGCCAGACCGGGCTTCGTCATCTATCACACCAACTATTCGCTGGTCATCGACTCAGACATCTCAGGACTGACTCTGCTGGAATCATAATGTGAAGGAGACTTAGCTATGAGATACAAAGCTTTAAAAGCCGCATTTCCCTATACTCTCCCGATCTTTACCGGATTCTGGTTCTTAGGCATGGCATATAGCATTTACGCCAATGCTTCCGGCTTTTCATTTTTATATCCGATGTTCATGAGTCTGCTGATCTATGGTGGTTCTCTGGACCATGTTTGTTGTAATCTTTCTGGAGCAATGGATGAAAGAAACGAATCACACAGCCTCCATTCTTGGGCTACTGATTTCCGTTATTTGTCTGATTTGCTTCGGTGCTGACGCATTTCTTATCCCAACTATGATTCTGATCGTTGTGCTGCTGGCACTGTTAAAGCCGCGACTCGATAAGAAAGAACAGGAGGATTCACCATGACACTCACACAACAGATTATCACCATTGCTATGTGTGTACTGGGAACCATGGCTACCCGCTTTTTGCCATTTATCATATTTAATGAAAAAAGGAGGACTCCCGAGTTTGTACAATATCTCGGAAAATTCCTCCCATCAGCCGTATTCGGCATGCTCGTTATCTATTGTCTGAAGAATGTAAGTCTGTTCCACGGAACCCACGGACTCCCGGAAGGAATCGCTATCCTCGTCACAGGCGTGCTTCATTGTTGGAAACGCAACATGCTGATATCCATCGCAGGAGGCACGATATGTTACATGCTCCTGCTTCATTTTGTCTTTGTATAATTCTATTACGTCAGAACATTGAACAGCATAATCACAATTCCAAGTACCACAAGGATCACACCCGTCATTCTATTCAATGCTTTTGGCGTTGCCTTATTGGCAATCACTGCTGTTGCGCACATTCCGCGTTAATCAGATCCTCGCTGGCTTTCATTGCCTCCAGCGTCATTGTCAAAAGCTTTTCAAGTTCCCATCCAAGCTGATCTGCGCCACGTTGTATCACTTCTCTTGAACATCCTGCGGCAAATCCTTTGCTCTTATATTTTTTCTTCAGAGACTTTAATTCCATATCTTTAGTGCTCTTAGACGGACGCATTAATGCTGCCGCCCAGATTAGTCCGGTCAATTCATCTGCTGCGAATAATACTTTTTCCATCTCATGTACAGGCTCTATATCAATTGTTGTACCACACCCAACTGTAATTCCATATCCGTGCGATACTACACTGTGGATAATATCCTCGCCCACACCGGCTTCTCTCAACAGTTCAGGCGCTTTCAGGCAATGTTCCTCCGGATATAATTCAAAATCAATATCATGCAGAAGTCCCACGATTCCCCAGTATTCCGCATCATCACCATATCCTAATTCATTTGCATACCATTTCATAACTGCTTCAACAGTATATGCATGTTGGATATGAAACGGATCTTTGTTGTATTTCTTTAATAACTGAACTGCATCTTCTCTTGCTATGTAACTCATCTTGTCTGCACCTTCTTAATATTAATTTTTATAACCTTGTTCCCAACAGATAATCCACGAACTGTTGTGCTGCCCTTCCGGACATACCGCCATGTGACAGTTCCCATTTATTGGCTTCTAACATCAGTTCTCCTTCTGTAATCTCAAGCTCTGTTCTTGACGCAAGCTGACGCACGATCTCCTGGAACTGCTTTTTATCCGGTTTGCCAAAGAAGATCGTCACGCCGAATCTTGCTACCAGCGACAGCTTCTCCTGTACGGTGTCATTGGTGTGCAGTTCTTCGTCTCTGTCTTCCTTGTCCTTGAATGTCTCTTTGATCAGATGTCTGCGGTTAGATGTCGCATAGATCAACACATTGTCCGGCTTCTTCTCCAATCCGCCTTCGATTACGGCTTTTAGATATTTATACTCAATCTCAAATTCTTCAAATGACAGGTCGTCCATATAGATAATGAACTTATAATTACGGTTCTTGATCTGAGCAATCACATCATTCAAATCCTGGAACTGATGCTTATAGACTTCGATCATACGCAGTCCCTGATCATAATACTGATTCAGGATTGCCTTAATGGAAGTGGATTTGCCTGTTCCAGCATCTCCAAACAGCAGGCAGTTATTGGCTTTCTTACCTTTCACAAATGCCTCTGTATTCTCGATCAGCTTCTTCTTTGCCATCTCATAGCCCACCAGATCATCCAGATGTACATGTGCGATCTTAGTGATCGGTACGATCTCAGCACCAAGTTCTGTATGTTCAATACGGAATGCTTTGTGCAGACCGAATTTACCCACACCGAATTCTTTATAAAACTGGGTAAGAACTGCCTTAAATTCCTCGATATTCTCTGACTCTGCCAGATGAATACTCAATTCACAGATACGGTCACGGATTCGCTTGTTAAATACGCTGCCATGTGCACCATCTGCTTTAAATCCCTTCAGCATAGACATACAGTCCACGCCAAGAGCTTTTTCAAGTTCTGTAAAATCATAATCATACAGTTCCTTAAAAATCGCAAAGTCATGCATTGCTACCTGATTCATACTTCCGTCAATCGCTCCTACGATCTCACAGGAAGTGCTGTAGGCATTCTCATCACTTGCCAGAAGAAACGTCAGATAATCATGCCAAAGATTACCGGTAAGTCCGTGGCTTACGGCAAGCTCCAGGATCTCATTCACACTGTCAAATAACAGACCTCTTAAGTCCTCTTTATTATAATATTCATTGTCATAGTTTTCCATCAGGAAAGCCATATCATTCAGTACCTGTCCTTGCTCCATATGGCGATACAACATCAGTTCATTTACTCTCATATTCTACACTTCTTTCTATACTTTCTCTAATAGTTGCCAAGTATCTTCAAACTCTTAGACTCTTCCCGCAGTCCGCGGATCGCATTCTTGACTGCCGCGTCACCCATATTCCCTTCAAAATCTACAAAGAAACGATATTCCCATGTCTTTCCCTCGATCGGACGTGACTCAATCTTGGTCATGTTCAGATCATTATAAATAAAATGGGACAATAGATGATACAGAGATCCGCTTTCGTGAGCCACTTCAAAGCAGATACTGATCTTCTGTGCCTTCTTCAGAAAAATCTTCTGATTGGTTACCACAATAAATCTGGTAGAATTGTTGTGATTGTGATTGATCTTCTCTTCCAGAATCTTAAGTCCGTAGATCTCCGCTGCGTGTTCACTGCAGATTGCCGCCTGTGTCGGATCATTTTCATTCAGGATTTTCTTTGCTGCTACTGCTGTATTGGCTGCACCAATCTGCTGCCAACTTCCATGACGGTCCAGGAATTTGGAGCACTGCATCAGTGCCTGCGGATGTGAATACACACGCTCGATGCTTTCCAGTGTCGTATTCTCTGTACCCACCAGATAATGATTGATCGGCAGGATCACTTCACCAACGATATAATTTTCAAATTCCTCCAGCAGGTCATACATCTCACTGACCATACCCGCAGATGAATTTTCAATCGGAAGAACTGCAAAATCTGCAGATCCTTCCTCGATTGCTTCCATGGCATCCCGGAATGTCTGCACATGAAAACTGTTCACATCCTTGGAAAAGAACTTATGCATGGCAGCCTGTGAATATGCTCCATCTGTCCCCTGGAATACCACTCGGGAATTCTTCCAATCCAACTCTTCCACTCCGATAAATGGAAGTCTTCCGAGCGCTCCCTTCTTGGTCAGCAACTGATACTGTAACTTTCGGCTCTGACTCATCAGCTGTTCAAACAGCTCGGTCAGTCCTTTTTTATAAAATGGATCCTTAGCCTCCCTTGTCACCTGCGCTAACTTCTGTTGCTCCCGGTTCCGGTCGAAGACCTTCCTTCCTTCTTCTATCTTAATCTCGCCTACTTCTTCGCAGACCGACATTCTTTCTTCGTACAGCTGTATGATCTGTGGATCAATACGATCCAGTTCATTTCTCAGTTCCTCTAACGATCTCATATCGTTCTCCTTTATCCTACTTATTCAAAGTTCTTGAAACTTTATTATCTCGTGTGATAAACACATACTATCGACTATTATACAACAGCTTTTTTTCAAAATCCAGACGACGCCTTTTAAAAAATATATATCTTTTCATTGAAAATTGATCTGGATTAGTATATTATATTAACGAACTAGAGATCATTAAATGCAAGAAGTTGTTCAGGAAGGAGGCTAACCGCACACAGATACTTTCCCGAAGGACTTCTTTTTTTATTTTACCAAGGAGGTTATTATGAGACATTTGATGAGTCCGCTGGATTTCACAGTGGAAGAAATTGACAAATTATTGGATCTTGCCGGTGATATTGAGGCACATCCAGACAAATACGCACATGCATGTGAAGGTAAGAAGTTAGCTACCTTATTTTACGAGCCGAGCACCCGCACTCGCCTCAGTCATGAAGCAGCAATGCTGAATCTGGGAGGCAGCGTACTTGGCTTTTCTTCTGCCGCATCAAGCTCTGCTACAAAGGGCGAGACGGTAGCCGATACGATTCGCATGATCAGCTGCTTCGCCGACATCTGTGCAATGCGTCATCCTAAGGAAGGTGCAGCGCTCGTAGCCAGTGAATATTCTTCCATTCCTGTAATCAATGCCGGAGACGGTGGTCATCAGCATCCTACCCAGACGCTGACAGACCTTATGACAATCCGCTCTCTGAAAGGCAGACTGAACCACATGAAGATCGGTCTCTGCGGCGACTTGAAATTTGGACGTACCGTACATTCACTGATCCATGCACTGGTGCGCTATCCGGGAATCGAATTCGTCCTTATTTCTCCGGAAGAACTTCGTCTTCCAAGTTACATGCGCCAGGATGTACTGGATAAGAACAACATTCCATATGAAGAAGTAGTCCGCATGGAAGACGCACTGCCGGAACTGGATCTTCTCTATATGACCCGCGTACAGAAGGAGCGTTTCTTCAATGAGGAAGATTATGTACGTATGAAAGACTTCTACATTCTGGATGCCCAGAAGATGGAACTTGCCAAATCAGATATGCTAGTTCTCCATCCGCTTCCTCGTGTTAATGAAATTGCAGTTGAGGTAGACAAAGATCCGCGTGCTGCATATTTCAAACAGGTTCAATACGGTGTGTATGCACGTATGGCTCTGATTCTGACACTGTTAAATATTGAAGTATAGGAGGCTCATTATGGTAGAAAATACATTAAGCGTCGGTCGTATCTCGGAAGGTTTCGTACTGGATCATATTGAGGCCGGTAAAAGCATGGAAATTTATAAATATCTGAATCTGGACAAATTAGACTGCTGTGTTGCTATTATTAAGAATGCACGAAGCGGTAAAATGGGTAAAAAAGACATTATGAAGATCGAATGCCCGATTGACTTTATGGATCTTGATATCCTTGGCTTCATTGATCACAATATTACAGTCAACATCATCAAAGATCAGAAGATTGTTGAGAAAAAAGCTCTGCATCTGCCTAAACAGATCTGCAATGTGATCCGCTGCAAGAATCCGAGATGTATTACTTCCATCGAACATGGACTGTCTCATATTTTTGTGCTGACAGATCCTGAGACGGAAACTTATCGTTGTAAATACTGCGAAGAAAAGTATGACGGTCGTCTCCGTTCTAAGAAAATAAAAGCAAAATAAAGGCCGGGGCTGACCCAATGTAACTAAAAAGATTGCGCGAAATGCGCAATCTTTTTTCATTCAAGTGGGTTCAAGCACAACGATAAGCCGGGTTATGTCGTTGAGTAATCATCTATCTAGACCTGCCGTTGCCAACAGGTTCAAGCAACCTACCTGAGAACCGACGGGCCGCCGTATCTTCTCTTTTCGGTCTTGCTTCGGATGGGGTTTACATGTGCCCCTGCTGTTACCAGCAGGGCGGTAGTCTCTTACGCTGCCTTTCCACCCTTACCTGATCCAAAGATCAGGCGGTATATTTCTGTTGCACTGGCCTTGGAGTCGCCTCCACCGGACGTTATCCGGCATCCTGCCCTGTGAAGCCCGGACTTTCCTCACCTGCAGCCTTTCGGCATTCGCAGCCGCGATTACTTGTCATACTTGAATCTCACGGTTCTTCATTTTATCACATCTTACGTTTCCATGCAAGATTAGATTCCTTCATCTGCAATCAGATCCTTGCCATCTGCCGCTGTTGTAGCGAGCTCATCGCATCGCTCATTCTGCGGATGTCCTGCATGGCCTTTGACCCAGTTAAATGTCACCCTGTGCGGTTCTTTTGCCTGCAGCAATCTCTTCCAGAGATCTACATTCTTCACCGGTTCATTCTTACCACGTTTCCAGCCCTTTTTGATCCATCCGTCAATCCAGTGCTGATTAAATGCATTTACCACATACTGGGAATCTGAATATAGTTCAATCTCACATGGACGGTTTAAAGCTTCAAACCCCGCAATGACTGCCATAAGTTCCATTCTGTTATTGGTCGTCTTAATATATCCCTGGGACAGTTCCCTGGTATGGAGTTCTCCCTTTGTATCCACATACTCCAGAACGGTACCATACCCTCCTGGACCATCCGGATTCCCCCGTGCCGCTCCATCTGTATAAATCTTAACTTTCATTACTTTAACCTCTCGCTTTTATAATCCGTTGCATCATCTGCTGATTCATCCAATATCATGATGCCATCACTTTCACAATCCGTTCACGATATGGTGCTGTCTCCGGCTGATGCAGCAGACGATCCTGGATCTCATACTGCCCCCACATATGCATCGGATACACTCGTTCCGTATCCGTGTGGCGCATATACCAGTCAATTCCCCAGTAATATGCATCCTCGAGTCTTGGATCTACCAGGACAAACGCCACGTCAACATGTTCCCCTTCCATTAACCGCAGGGCATTCTGATAATCTTCTTTCATCTGCTGATTATACTCTGTGCCCTCTTCTTCCCAATGCCACCAGTTCAGATCCCCTGCATGATAGATATGAACCTCTCGGGCTGATTCTGATGTCTGTATAGAAACAAAGAACGCTACGCCCTCATCCGTAGAGCGAAGCGTCTTTATCTTTATATTACCCAGGTCACAGAACTCATCCGGACCTAACAAGATCCGGTTCTCTGCCGGATCTGCATTGGTATCATCCGACAGAATGTAACGAATATCCACACCGCTTCTTTCCCACTCAAAGATCTCTTCATTAAAATGATCATGATGTGCGTGACTTACAAATACATAAACCGGCTTGTCCTCCGGAATCGTAATCTCTCCCGTCCAGTAATCAAACACAAGCATCATATCTGCAAAATCAACGGAAAATCCACTGTGCTGTATATAGGTAACGTTCATATGTAGTCTCTCCCACTTATACCTGCTTCTGGATCAGCTTAACTGCATGTGTGATCTCCGGAAGAATATACTCCAGACAATGCTTTGCTGCCCCTGGCTTACCCGGAAGATTCACAATCAGTACATTTCCTCTGATACCTGCTGCGCTTCTGTTCAGCATTGCACGTTTTGTCATCTGAGATGTATATGCACGCATAGCCTCCGGAATACCCGGTACCGGTCTGTCCACAATCTCCATGGTAGCTTCCGGCATACAATCACCGGCTGCGCATCCTGCTCCTCCTGTTGTAAGGATCAGATCTGCAAGTTCTCCATCTACCATTCTCTGCATTACTGTAGAAAGTACAGTCTTGTCACATGGAAGTGCTTTTTGAAATACGATATCGTGTCCGGCTTCCTCTAAAATATGGCGGATCACCTTGCCGCTGGCATCCTCTTCCTGTCCTCTGTAAATCGGCGTACTTGCCGTAATAACTGCAACTCTCATGATGTACCTCCAAATATCTTCATTTGTTCCTATCCATAATAATAACAACTATTCACTGTATTTGCAAGCTTTTCACCACATCACAGCATTCTCACATTTTACCATCTGCCACACGCATATCACCTTACACGCGCAATATCTTACATTGCTTTGTGATAGAGCATTTCAATATCTTTTAATGTACTCTGACGTGGATTAACAAGAATATTACCACTCTTCATGGCATCTGCAGCCATTTCCGGAATCTTGTCTTCTGTCACGCCTGCCTCAGCAAGACCTGCAGGAATACCAAGAGATTTGTTCAGCCTGAGGATTTCTTCTGTCAGCATAGAAGCATGGAAGTCTTCCGGAATCTTATGATCTTCTGAAATGAACTGATATAACTTTGCGTAACGTCCCTGATCAGCCAATTCATTGTACTCTACGATAACCGGCAGCAAAATGGCGTTCGCAACCCCATGCGGCACATCAAAAAATGCACTGACCGGGTGAGACATAGCATGTACATTTCCCAGTCTTGCCCACGAAAATGCAATTCCTGCGAACATACTTCCTGTCAACATTGCACTTGCTGCCTCAATGTCTTCTCTGTTAGCAACAAAACGTCTGATATTTCCTCCGATCAGTTCCAGTGCCTTTTCTGCCATCGCATCTGAGAACGGAGATGCTGCTCTTGACAAATAAGACTCCAGTGCATGGATCATCGCATCAATTCCACAGGATGCAGCAACAGATGCCGGCATAGATGTAAGAAGTTCCGGATCCAGGATCGCATATTTTGGAAGCAGATCAAAACTGAATACAGACAGTTTATAATTTCTGGTATGATCTGTAATTACAGAGAATGTTGTCACTTCACTTCCTGTTCCTGCAGTAGTCGGAATAGCAATAATCGTATCTACCGGTCCAGGTACTTTATCGCCGCCTTCGTATTCTGTGATAGAGCCGCCATATTTCGCCACAAGAACTACAGCCTTAGCCACATCCATCGGACTTCCACCACCGAATGCCACGATTCCATCTGCTTTCATTTCACGATATTTTGCTGCTGCCTTATCTACAGTATCTACGGACGGATTACCTTCTACATCAGTGAACATATCACAGCCAATTCCTGATTCTTTTACGTATCCTGCGACTTCATCTACCTTTCCCATCTTTCGAAGACGCGGGCCGGAAATGATCAATACATTTGTACAGCCGCTTTCCTTCAGAAGTTCCGGAAGCTTACGGATGCTTCCCTCCCCAAATACAATATTCTGCGGTACCTTAAACGAAAATTCTTTCATAACCTCTTCTCCTTTTTCTTTTCTTCAGAGCCACTTTTAAAACGCTCTTTGCGCAAAAAAGATGCCAGAATACGCACTATCCGTACGATTCTGACATCTTTGTCATCTTTTTCTGTGTTTATTATACACCTACGCTTTAAAAAAGCAACCCGAATTTCAGATAATTATACACACCAGTCCGCCATTACTGTCATTGACAATCTTCTGCATCGTATCCTGCAGCTTGGTCTGGCTCTCATCATTGATCACTGCCATTTTATTCCGCATACCATCCATCACCAGATCTTCCACCGATTTACCAAAGATATTGGTATTCCAAATACCATCTTCCTCACTCGCCATCTGATGAATATAAGTGATCAGGTCCTCTGCCTGCTTTTCATCTCCTACAATCGGTGCGATCTCCGTCTCAATATTTGCCCTGATCAGATGAATTGACGGTGCCGACGAATGAATCTTCACGCCGTATTTATTGCCTTGACGGATGACCACCGGTTCATCCAGTGTTATTTCATCTCTGGTCGGGCTGACTACGCCATAGCCTTTCATTTTCACACTGGTAAATGCATCGCGCACGCTCTCATACTCGTTTTTAAGCTTTGACAATTCTTTCAATTCTGCGATCAGACTGTATTCTCCGTCAATCTGTGATCCTGTCATTTCACTGAGCATCTCATAATAAAATGCTTCGTCTACATCAATCCGAATCTGGATCTGTCCGCTGTCCATGGCAATCTTCTCTACCCTAAGATCAGTAATGTACGGACTGTCAGGTTTGCTGATTCCTGTAGATGCATCACCCATTTCACCAACCTGATCCATCAGATTGCGGATATGTGTCGTCATATCCTGCCGGATTTTATGATCCATCGGCAGCATTTCCACCCATTTGGGAATATAAAACGCAATCTCAGATACCGGAAATGTAGCAAGTACTGCTTCCAGTATCCTCTGAATATCCTCTTCTTTCAATTGCTCGCAGTTAACCGGAATTGCATGTACCTGCCAGGTCTTTTCAATTTCTTCCGCAATCTTCCTTGCTTCCGGACTGTAAGGTTTCTCTGAATTCACTACCACCACAAATGGTTTCCCGATACTCTGCAGTTCCCGAATTGTCTTCTCTTCTGCTTCCAGGTACTGTTCTCTCCCCAGTTCGCCGATGCTTCCGTCGGTTGTTACCACAACACCTATTGTCGCATGTTCATGGATCACCTTACGAGTACCAATGCTGGCTGCCTTGGTAAACGGAATCTCCTGATCAAACCAGGGCGTCTTTACCTGACGTTCTTCCCCTTCTTCAATATGTCCGGAAGCGCCATCCACCATATAACCTACACAATCAATTAACCGCACCTTCACCGCCACATCATCCATCAAACGGATCTCTGCCGCCTCCTTAGGGATGAATTTGGGTTCTGTAGTCATAATCGTCTTCCCCGACGCTGATTGCGGAAGTTCATCTCTGGTTCTCGCCTTATCCGGTTCATCTGTCATATGCGGCAGCACAAGAATCTCCATAAATCTCTTGATAAAGGTGGATTTGCCGGTGCGTACCGGTCCCACCACTCCTATGTAGATCTCACCATTCGTCCTTGCCTGTATGTCCTTGTATAAATGATTCGCATCCATCTGCTTTCTGCCCCTCTCCGTATGTGCTGTTAGAGTATATGCAGAAAATGGGACATTTAGAAGCAGAGTTTATGCAAGATTACTCTATACAATATGACATGCGGTCATCTTCCTCATACAAACGAATCAATTCCTTTAGTTTCTGATCTGCCTGTCCATAGCTTTCAAATAAAATGCCATGTATGCCGTATGCTCTGGCACCTTCCACATTTTCCGGACGGTCATCTAAGAATACACTGTCTGCCGGACAGATATTATATTTGCGGCACAGATAATGATAGCTGTCTGCCTCCGGTTTCAGAAAATGACTCTCATATGAAAATACAACTCCGTCCATATATGGAAGAAATTCAAGTTTACTTTTTGTCCGCGTAAGTAATTCCTCTCCATAATTAGACAACACATAGATCTTGTACTCTTGCTCTTTGAGATCCTTAACCCACTGCATAGTATACGGAAATAACCAAATCACTTCCTCCATATACTCATAAGCATCCCGAATCAGTTCTTCATGATCTGGATCATTATTTACAAACAATTCCAGGAGTTTCCCTTCCGGTACCTCGCCGCGATCTGCCAAAAGCCATGTCTGACTCTCAAACATGGCTTTTTTAATAATCTGCTGTTCTTCCTCACTATAATTTTTACGATTCAGATAGCTCTGATAATCGTAGGCCGCCAATACACGACCCACGTCAAATATCACATTTTTAATCATTAATACCTCTCACTACACCGGATAGCTGCCTGTTTCTTTATCAGCCTTATCCGGATCTATCTTCGTCTGCTGTGCTTCCCGGTATTTAAAGAAATCCACTGCAACCTGCGGGAACAACGCATATGTCAGTACATCTTCATCCTGCTGGATCCACTGTTCACATTCCTTACGCAGGGTATCTAATTCATCCGGAATCAGATCTGCAGGTCTGCAGGTAATGGTATCCGGATCATCTCCCAAGACTTTTTTCTTTACTTCTTCATTAAAAGGTTTTACCGTTGCTCCGTATTTACCGCGCAAAATATCTTTCGTCTCTTTGGTTGCAACCTTATAGCGCTCACCCATCAGCACATTGAATACAGCTTGTGTACCCACGATCTGTGAAGACGGTGTAACAAGCGGCGGTTCACCCAGATCCTTTCGTACTCTCGGAACTTCTTCCAACACTTCATAGTATTTATCTTCTGCATTCTGCTCTTTTAACTGAGAAGTCAGGTTAGACAGCATGCCGCCTGGTACCTGATACAGAAGTGTCTTGATATTGACACCAAGATTCTTCGGATTTAACAGTCCACTTGCCAGTGCCTCATCGCGGATCGGACGGAAATAATCTGCAATCTCCGCCAACAATTTCTGATCCAGTCCGGTATCGTACGGAGTTCCCTTAAATGTCTCTACCATAACTTCTGTTGCCGGCTGTGAAGTACCAAGCGCAAATGGTGAAATTGCTGTATCGATAACATCTACGCCGGCTTCCACTGCTTTCAGATAAGTCATAGAGGCTACTCCTGATGTATAATGTGTATGCAGCTGAATTGGAAGATCTACAGCATCTTTCAATGCTCCGATCAGTTCGGTTGCCTGATAAGGAAGCAGAAGTCCTGCCATATCCTTGATACATATAGAATTTGCACCCATATCTTCAATCCGCTTTGCAATGTCTACCCAGTAATCCAACGTATAGGCATCTCCCAGTGTGTAGGAAAGTGCCACCTGTGCCTCTGCTTTTTCTTTATTCGCTGCTGATACTGCTGTCTGCAGATTACGCAGGTCATTGAGGCAGTCAAATATACGTATAATATCGATACCATTGGCCACGGATTTCTCTACAAAATACTCTACCACATCGTCCGCATAAGGGCGGTATCCCAGAATATTCTGTCCACGGAACAACATCTGAAGCTTGGTATGCTTAAATCCGTCACGGAATTTACGAAGTCTGTCCCATGGATCTTCCTTCAGGAATCTGAGGGATGCATCAAACGTTGCACCTCCCCAGCATTCTACGGAATGATATCCCACCTGATCCATCTTCTCTACGATCGGCAGCATCTGCTCTGTCGTCATACGGGTTGCAATCAGAGACTGATGCGCATCGCGCAGGATGGTTTCTGTTATTTTTACCGGTTTCTTTTCTATCTCTGCCATTCGTTATTCCTCCTAACGTCCATTTCTTCCTAATGATTCTGATGTCCGGGACATCTTAGAATACTCCGAATATCGCCATAAATGTTCCGGCTGCTACCGCAGTTCCGATTACACCTGCCACATTCGGTCCCATGGCATGCATCAGCAGGAAGTTAGTCGGATCTGCCTCCGCTCCTACTTTCTGTGATACTCTGGCTGCCATTGGTACTGCTGATACTCCTGCCGATCCTATGAGTGGATTCACCTTACCATGCGTTACTTTGCACATAAGTTTACCGAAAAGGACTCCGGCTGCTGTACCAAATGCAAATGCGATCAGTCCCAGTGCCACAATTTTCAATGTATCCCAGTTCAGAAATGCCTCTGCACTGGTAGTTGCTCCTACCGAAGTTCCAAGAAGAATAACTACAATATACATCATCGCATTGGAAGCTGTCTCTTGTAACTGTCTTACCACACCCGACTCGCGGAACAGATTACCAAGCATCAGCATACCAACCAACGGTGCTGTTGTCGGGAGAATCATACATACCACGATCGTTACAATGATCGGGAACAGGATTCTCTCAAGCTTCGATACCGGCCTCAGCTGCTCCATCTTGATCTTACGCTCTTCCTCCGTTGTCAGAAGCTTCATGATCGGTGGCTGAATGATCGGCACCAGTGACATATAAGAATACGCTGCTACCGCGATTGGTCCCAAAATACCTGTCTGTTGTAATTTACCTGCCAGGAAAATGGATGTAGGTCCATCCGCTCCACCGATAATAGATACAGCAGCTGCTGCTTTATCTGAGAATCCCATTGCCATTGCTCCCAGATATGCCGCAAAGATACCAAACTGCGCTGCTGCTCCAAGAAGAAAGCTCTTAGGATTAGCGATCAGCGGTCCAAAGTCTGTCATCGCACCGACGCCCATGAAGATCAGCGACGGCAGAATTGCCCATTCATCCAGAATATAGAAATAATAGAGCAGTCCTCCGGTTCCGTTTGCAGAATCTTCCGCATGCAGCATAATATCCGGATAGATATTAACAAGCAGCATACCAAATGCAATCGGAAGCAGAAGTAACGGCTCAAACTCGTGCCGGATAGCAAGATACAGGAAAAAGCAGGCGACTCCGATCATGACCAGATTGCCTCCCGTCAGATTCATAAACGCTGTCTGATGCACGAGGTTCTGTAATGTTGTTGAAATATATTCCATTTTATAACCTCCAGTTGTGTCTATTACATAACATCTGTTATGCCATTTCCTGTCATATTAATTCATGGTTGCAAGTACATGGCCTGCTTCTACAGCATCTCCTACTGCCACATCAATGCTTGCTACTGTTCCGTCTTCTGGTGCCACAACCGGGATCTCCATCTTCATTGCCTCAATAATTACCACCGCATCTCCGCGCTTTACTGTCTGTCCCACACCGGCTTCAATTTTAAATACCTTGCCTGCTGCTCCTGCCTTCACCTGAACAGATCCTGCTCCTGTGGATTTTGCAGCCGGTGCCGGTGCTGCCTGTGGAGCCTGTGCCATTACAGGTGCTGCCTGAGGTGCCGGTGCTGCTGCCGGTGTCACACCACCCTTTTCTTCTACTGTTACATCATATACATTTCCATTTACTGTAATTGTATAGCTCTTCATCCTTATTCCTCCATTATCGATTCCATTTGTTTGATGGTCTTCTTCGAATACTTCTTACCACAAAGCCATCTGTTGTAGTACCCTCTGCCGCTGCAATTGCTGCCGCAATGACTGCTACAAGCTCTTCATCCTCCGTCACATTGTCCGCAGCTTCTGTAATATCTGCCTGAGCGGTCTCTTCTGTACCGTCTGTGACATCTTTCTTTTTAGACTTCTTATTCTTCATACGCTCCTGCATTGCCGGTATATATTTGAATAATGAAATAATCACGGAGATCAGTATCAGTACCACAAATACCGTTCCCATTCCCAGGAGTGTATTCATTCCGGCCTTTTTCAGAATCTCGCCCATTGAATAATGGGCACCTACAGTCAGGCTTTCCAGATACAGGTTCTTGTCAAACACAAATTCCAATTCCGCATCACGATTCTGGAACTTCGCTTCTGTAGTCACATGCAGTTCATCCGCAGTTGCTTCGATTGTATAAGCACCGTGATCCACATATGCACCACATTCTTTTTCACCGGCCTTCCATGCCTCGACCACGCTCACAAAATGATCCGGAGTAATGGATAAGCCCATATTGGCAAGCTGATCTTCAAAAGTGGACTCTCTCATTGCCTTAAGCTGTTCTACCGTCTGCTCATCCGCACTGGAACTGTAATCGATCATAAATTCCGTAATCTGCGTGATAGTCTGCTGATCATAAGCAAGCGTTTCCTTCTTACCACAACCCGCTGTAAGCAGAAGGATCATAATCAACATTCCTGTTAAAACACGAATCTTATTTTTCACTCTGCTTCACCTCTCTATACTGTTCCATGCTTCTTAAACGGACGCTCTTCCCGCTTGGTAGCAAGCATTTCAAACGCTCCGATCACATATTTTCTTGTATTCTCCGGCTGGATCAAGGTATCCACATAGCCTCTTCTGGCTGCTGATACAGGACTTGACTGAAGCTTCTTATATTCTTCCGCCTTTTCTCTCTGCACCTGTGCTGTCTCGTCTGCATACATGATCTTTGCTGCAAGCTCTGCATCCATCATACCAATCTCAGCCTCCGGCCATGCATATACCATATCTGCGCCGACCGACTTGCTGTTCATCACAACCCCTGCACTTCCATATGCTTTTCCGGCAATCACATTGACCTTCGGTACAGTTGCATTGGCAAATGTATATACCAGTCTTGCAGAAGCTTTTGCAAGTCTCCGTTCACTTTCTTCCGATGCTTTGAATCCATTTACATTGGTCACTGTCAGCACCGGGATATGAAATGCGTCACAGAATTCCACAAATCTTGCTGCTTTCTCTGCTCCTTCTACACTGAGTCCTCCATCTGATACATTCTCTGCATTACCTTCTATGTCATAGATAACAGAACGGTTTGCAACCGCTCCCACCGTCTGACCATTCAAATGAAGGAAACCTGTCACCATATCTTTCGCATAATCTTCTTTTAATTCCAGAAAATACTGCTGATCTGCAATCTTCGCAAGAAGAAGTCCCGTATCTGCAACAGTTCCTGCAAGATCAGCACAAATGCGGTTCAGATCATCTGCACACTCTGCATAAGGTGATTCGTCTTCATTATTAGCCGGGAGCATACAGATCAGTTCTCGGATCTTTCCAAGAATCTCTGCTTCACTTCCGGTTCCATCGACTAACCCAGACTGACTGCTCTGGTACTCTGCAGAAGCTGTGTCACACTTGCTTTCACAATTTCCAGGAATCGCATTTGGAGAATTCACAAACAATTTTGCCTTCTCTGCTTCCATAAATGTAAAATCAGACAAACCTGCTGCTACAGAAAGTCCGCCACCACATGCGCCAAACACAGCTGTAATCTGTGGAATCACTCCTGATGCCATAGTCTGTTTCAGGTAAAGATTACCAAATCCATACAATGCATCCGTAGCCTCCTGCAGACGCATACCTGCACAATCGATCAATCCAATCACCGGTGCTCCCATTTTCATTGCCATATCATATACATTGGCTATCTTTTTTGCATGCATCTCACCGATCGTTCCATGCAGCACTTCCGGATTCTGGCAGTACACATAGACCAGATTACCATCAATCAGACCATATCCTGTAAGGACACCATCTCCCGGTGTCGGGGCATTCTGCAGATTAAAATCTGTAGATCTTGCCGTGATTGCTCCACCAATCTCCACAAAACTGCCTTCATCCAGCAACGCAGCTATTCTCATTACGGCTGTGCTATCTGCTGTAACACTATTCATAAAACAGCCCTCCATTCATTTCCTTATTTTAATACTTTAACATCCTACATTATATCCGTTATTTTTCCTAATTTCAATCTTTGGATAAAAAAAAGAGGTATTATCTGCTTTTTTTACAGATAACACCCCTGCTTTTATATTATTTCTGATTACGGAACTGAACTGGCGTCATATTGTATGCTTTCTTAAACAGACGGTTGAAGTGTTCCACGTTCTGATATCCTACGGTCAATGCAATATTTTCAACAGTCATACTGCTGCTCTTCAGCATTGCACGTGCTTTTTTCATACGTACTTTTTTAACCAGTTCCCCAAATGTTACTCCGGATTTCTCCTTGATGTACTTGGACAGATACGGCTTAGAAAGGTAGAACTTCTCTGCCAGGTCATCCAGTGTCACATCAATGTAATTAGCCTGGATGTAATTCATGATTTCAATCATACGCGGATCATTTACTGTATCTGCTGTATTAATCTGATCCAGTTTATTAACTGCTACGATCAATGCCTCGATAGAAGCTTTGATGATATCAGCATCGATACCAACACCCCAGTAGGTCTTACCCTGGCATACGATACCTACGTATGCAACTGCCTTAGAGGAAGAACCGCGTGTCAATGAATGCTCCTCGTAATATCTCAGCTCATAGCTGATATTGAAATACTGCTTGATCGCATTACTTACTGCATCCAGACGTCCGTTACCGGAAGCTGTCACAATTCTTGTGTCACTGCCATGCTGGATCGTTGCGTCTGCGATAATACCGTCAGTCTGTTTGAAATGACACTCATCAATAGCAAATACGCTCTTTGCATTGACATAGTTATCGTTAAAGATCTGATATACCCACTCAGGTGTCAGCTCTTTGTGCGCTCTGTCAGATACACCTTTAACAAGATATCCTACTTCCTCACGCATCTTCTCTGGAAGGTTGATACCATAGCTCTGTTTCAGAATGTAGTTTACGCCGCCCTTACCAGACTGGCTGTTGATACGGATAACATCCGAATCATACTGTCTTCCCACATCCTGTGGATCGATCGGCAGATACGGAACGGTCCATTTCTCGCTCTTACCTGCGTCTCTCCATGCCATACCTTTGGCGATCGCATCCTGGTGAGAACCGGAGAATGCAGTAAATACCAGATCTCCTGAATATGGCTGTCTTTCATATACATGCATTCTTGTAAGGCGCTCGTATGTCTCACGGATCTTCTTCATGTCAGAGAAGTCAAGCTTCGGATCTACGCCATGAGAGAACATGTTCATAGCAAGTGTAATAATATCTACGTTACCGGTACGCTCACCGTTACCGAACAGTGTACCTTCGATACGGTCTGCTCCTGCCAGCATACCAAGCTCTGCTGTAGCCACACCACATCCACGGTCATTATGCGGGTGAAGGCTGAGCACTACATTGTCTCTGTGTGCCAGATGCTTATGTACATATTCAAGCTGTGTGGCAAATACATGCGGCATTGCATTTTCAACCGTTGTAGGAATATTAATGATTGCCTTATTGTCAGCGGTTGGCTCCCACACATTTAACACTGCATTACATACCTCTACTGCGTATTCTACTTCAGTTCCCGAGAAGCTCTCCGGACTGTATTCAAATGTAAAGTTACCTTCTGTCTCATCTGCCAGTGTCTTCAACAGCTTCGCACCATCTACAGCAATCTTCAGGATCTGCTCTTTATCTTTCTTAAACACCTGCTCTCTCTGCGCAACAGATGTTGAGTTGTACAGATGGACAACTGCATGCGGAGCACCCTTTACAGCTTCAAATGTCTTCTTAATGATATGCTCTCTGGCCTGTGTCAGCACCTGAACGGTTACATCGTCCGGAATCATATCCTTCTCGATCAATGTACGCATAAACTGATACTCTGTCTCAGAAGCAGCCGGGAATCCAACCTCAATCTCCTTGAATCCAACATCTACTAACAACTGAAAGAACTCCAGCTTCTCCTCCAGACTCATAGGCTCGATCAGTGACTGATTACCATCACGCAAGTCTACGCTGCACCATACTGGCGGTGCCTGAATATATTCCTTCTTTACCCAGTCATAGGTGACCTCTGACGGCATAAAATACTGTCTCTCATATTTACTGCTGTTCTTCATAATACCCTTCCCTTCTATGTAATCCAAAGCAATCTGAACACTTAGAAAACCATATTGTTTTTCATAGGACTCAGATAAATAATCATCAATTTCTTTGTCCTTTTTTAACTGTCACTTAGTCTATCACAGGTTTACCAAAAATAATAGTGACGTTTTTAATCACTTTTATTGATTTATTTTATTCATATGTGTAAATTGCATCATCAATTGGCGCAAACACCATATGTAATCACGTTTTGCAATACTCTCTGCTGCCTCCACTTTCCATTCTGCCAGAACCTGATTATCCAGTACAAGCTGCACTGTCCCGGCATCTGTTCCCGCCTTTACTGCTGCTTTTAATGTATCTGTCAACAGAGTGCGGTATACCGGTTCTTCATCCTCTCGAAGAAGAATATCTGTTTTCTCTCTGTCTCTGATCTGAAGCTTCACCGTAGACACACCGCTCAGTGCACCATTTTCCGGAATACCGTCTGCCACACTTAGCTGTGGCAGGCCCACATTGCCATCATATCTCTGTTTCTTATAATACTTCAGACCATACTCCATTAGTGCTCTGGTGTCCTGCCATTTATACGTCTTGTGATTTGGCCAGCCACATGCCAGAAGTGCAACAATAAATGTTCTGCTGTCCCGTTGAAGTGCACCCACATAGCAGTATCCGGCATCTGCGGTAAATCCGGTTTTCCCCGACACCGCCCCATTCATCATAGTCAGAAATGCATTATGATTGGTGCAGGAAAATGACTGTCTGCCCTCCACATCCCGGAACTGTTGCGTTGCTGCGCCGGTAATCTCCCGAAACTCCCGACTCTTCGGCGACTCCATCAGACAATACCTCATCACAAGCGCCAATTCTCTTGCCGTAGTCGAATGTGTTCCCTGTTCATCCGATGCATCCAGTCCGTTAGGCGTAATATAATAAGTATCTTCACAACCAATCTCTGCCGCTTTTTTATTCATAAGAGAAGCGAAGCCTCGGACACTTCCTCCGATATGCTCCGCTATCATAACTGCACTGTCATTGTGTGATTCCAGCATCAGGGAATAGAGAAGGTCTCGCAGATAAAACTGCTGTCCTTCCCGGACTCCCAGCCTGACCTTTGGCTGCGATGCAGCTTCAGCTGACGCTGTCACTATTTCCTGTTCACTCTTCATATGTTCCAAAGCCAGAATACAGGTCATAATCTTCGTAGTGCTTGCCATAGGGCGTTTTACATCTCCATCCTTTTCAAGCAATACTCTTCCACTGTCACCATCCAGCAATACCGCATATCCCGCATGAAGTCCTGCAAGTACATTCTGTTCCGCTTTCTCAGGTTCTGACAATTCCGCAGTCTGCTCCGCTTTCACTGATTCTGCTCCATGCGTTACGGTTCCAGCTATAAAAAATACAACACTGTTTATGAACATTACCATCACTGCGATATGTCTCTTATATCTGTTCTTCCGGAAATGCTTCATATGTTCCTCCGCAGCCGATTCTCAATCTATATGTATGTATCCACTGCGATATCCATTCCATGAAATACCTGACTGATTTAAATATCCAGCTTTAACTGTGCTTCTTCCTCCGCTTCTGTTTTGAAGTTCTCAATCTGCTCTGGATTCATGCTCGGCAGATCATCCAGCGACTGGATGCCAAATCTGCGCAGGAATTCTTCTGTCGTACCAAACAAAATTGGCTTTCCCGGCACATTCATCCTGCCAACCTCACAGACCAGATTATACTCCACAAGGCGGTTCACTGCGTGGTCAGACTTCACACCACGGATCTTCTCAATCTCAAGCTTTGTTACCGGTTGTTTGTATGCAATAATCGAAAGTGTCTCTAGCTGTACGTCTGTCAGCGTGTATTTGCGAGGCTGTTTTGCAATGCGTATCAGATATTCATAACTTTCTGCCTTGGTACACATTTGAAAGGAGTCTTCCAGTTCGATGATCTTCACGCCACGCTCTTCTGCGCCATTGATCTTATCCATCATGCAATGGATGATCCTTCTTGTGGTGTCCTCATCATGTCCTATCGCCAGTGCGATCTTAGACAGTTCCACTGAATCACCCATGGTAAATAAAATGGACTCAATAATTCCTTCTAATCTGTTGATTTCCACTATATATCCTCCTGTATTACATCTGCGATGTAATAACAATATCGTCAAACGGCTGTTCCTGTTCGATTGAAATCTTACCTGCTTTCATCATTTCCAGGATTACCAGAAATGTTACCACGATCTGTGTCTTGGAGCTCTGGCTGGTCAGAAGATCCCGGAAGCTGAATCTCTCATGCATCAGCGCATATGCCTCTACTTCGGTCATCTTCACCTCGACCGTTATCTCTTCCTTCTCGATCTTACCAAACTTACTTCGCACAGGATCGATCTTATCTGTCTGCCGTTTCATTACTTCTTTAAAAATACTATGAAGCTTGCCAAGTGTCAGATCGCCAAGAAGCTCGTCCAGGTTCACTGGCTCCACGTAATCTGCCACTTCATCCGGAATGTCTGGTCCGCGGTACAGATAGCGTTCCCCATCAAGCTGACGGTCCTTCAGTTCATAAGACATATACTTGTACATCTTATATTGAAGCAGCTGTTCCACCAGTTCCTGTCTTGGGTCTTCTTCCTCGCCATCTTCATTCACTTCTTTCGGAAGAAGCATCCGGCACTTAATATCCAACAGTGTAGCCGCCATCAGGAGAAATTCACTCATAATGTTCAGATCTTCCTCTTCCATTGCCCGGATATAATCCATATACTGGCTGGTGATCTCCACAATAGGAATATCGTAGATATCTATTTTATTTTTATCAATCAGATGCAAGAGCAGATCCAGCGGTCCCTCAAACACCTGAAGCTTTACCGGTATTCCCATAGCTTATCCTCTCTTCATAGTCATTAACTCTACTATTATACTGGATTATCCACATTTTCACAAGAGTGGAATTCTAATGATACAGACACCAGTTCTGCCGGATTACAGAATCTGAGATTCACCGTATGGGTTCCAAGTCCACGGCTGACAATACCAACATGCTTTCCTTCTCTGTAAATACCGCCCGCATATTTAGGAAATAGTACTGCCTGCGGTGTAATCAGTCCTCCGATTCCGGGAAGTCCGATTATCCCTCCATGCAGATGCCCGGATAATGTCATATCCGCCCCCCACTTCTGATATACCGGCATAAATACCGGCGTGTGTGCAAGCAGGATCTGATAACATCCTTCTTTCGGTTCTCCGATTGCATCTCTCACATCCTGAATCTGCAATTTCTGTGCAAAGAATCGGGCGTAACATTTGACTGGGAGCTCCAGTCCGCTTATCTGCACCGGCACGCCCTTCATAGACACTTCTTCGGATGCACTTTCCAGCACATGGACACCTGCTTCCTGCACTGCAGCCATATATTTCTCATACCGGTCTCCGTATTCTTCTGTGCAAATGCGCATCTTCTGTTCATGGTTGCCATTAGCGAGATAGACTGGGCAGATCTTTACCAGTTGCCTGATGAGTTCCAGTGCTATCGCATCTGTCTTCGGGTTCGACCTGGTCACCAGATCACCGCCGACCAGGATATAATCAGGCTTCTCATGCTTCACTGCGCGAATCAGCTCCTGATTACCTGTTCCATAGCGTTTGCCATGAAGGTCTGATAAAAAGACAAGTTTCACTGTCGTCTGGCTATCCAGCCCCGTCCCTCTTGGGTCAGGCACACAGATCCGATATCTCCTTATTAAAAATTCTCTCAACTCCCGGCGAAGTTCCATAACAACAGAAAGACTGCCCGCTGTAATTGCAGCAAGAGCAGCCTCTTTGATATTCTTTCGTATTTTCAAAGATTTCCTCTTCAACTTTTTCACTGATATTCCTCCGATATGTTTATTACAGATACTTTCAGCTTATCATTGATGTTTTGCATTTTCAAGGAAAAACCGATCCATGGTCCGTTCCAGTGCATCGGTATACCGCATACGTCCCACATTTTCTGACGCTACAAGCTTCTGCCTGCCAATCTCCTTGCCGTTCAGATAGTAGACCATCTCTCCTGCCGGATCACCTTTTCCAACCGGTGCCCGAAGTCCTTTCCTGACTTCCACCTTCCGGCGTATCTGACTCAGATCTGCTCCTGTGGTATCCACGTAATGGAACTTCCCAGCCATATGTGCGGACACTTCTTCCTGTATACCCCCTGTCACTGGAACTTCCGCCACATTTTTTACCGCATCATCCACGTAAAAAGTACATTTCCCAAATCCATAATCCAGAAGCTTTACAGCATCCTGAAAGCGGTCTTTGGAATTGTCCGCCCCCATGATCACTGCAATCAATTCCACACCATCTTTTTCAGCCGTAGCCGACACGCAGAATCCCGCATTGCTTGTAGATCCTGTCTTAAGTCCGGTTGCATAAGCATACTGTCTGATCAGCTTGTTGGTATTTGTAAGCCCGAATTCTGATGTCCCTTTTCTGGTCACATGTGTGATTGTATCCATCCATATCATGGAATACTCATGAATCTTCGGATAATGAATGATCAGTTCTCTTGACATCAGTGCAATGTCTCTGGCTGTCGTCTCATGTCCATCTGTGTCCAGACCATTACAATTTACAAAATGCGTATTCACCATACCAAGTCCCTCAGCCCGCTGATTCATCTGCTCCACAAATGCTTCCTCACTGCCACTGATATACTCAGCCATGGCAACACAAGCGTCATTCGCACTTGCCACGGCAATGCATTTAATCAACGTATCTACCGTCTGTGTCTCACCCGGCTCCAAAAACACCTGTGATCCCCCCATGGACGCCGCATACTCCGACGTCTGCACGTCATCCTCTAATGTAATCTTCCCTTCCTCCAGTGCATCAAAGATCAACAGTAACGTCATAACTTTCGTCACACTTGCAGGAGCACGTCTGGTATCCGCATCTTTCTCCCAGATCACATTACCACCAGCAGCTTCCATTAATATCGCAGAGGGAGAAGTAATCTCCGGTCCGGATGTCTGCTGTTCTTCTGCTGTATCCTCCTCTGTGTTCTCTCTCTGTGGTTCTTCTGCCTGTAAGGTCAGTACATTTGCCGGATACATCAGAACTCCCGGCAATAGTAATAATATAGTTAGTGGATAAATCAGAATCTTACGCATTATATACCACACCCTGAGTATTTATTACTATTGTAAGCCGCAAATGTCATAAATAGAACTTGTGATTTATTCACTCATATCTTAATCCAGATTATTTGCACTCTTCTCTTCTTTTGTGCTAAAATAGATTTTACTTTGTGCCGTACTCTGCGGCGGAATGGAGAGATCAATATGAATAAGAAAGAAATACTTGAAATACGCAAACAGTTTTCCCCGGAGAACTGTGCGATCACCCGCATCTGCGGCTGTTATGTAGATGGTGACAAGGAGAAAAAAATGGAATTTAAAGAAGCGTTCCTGTCACTTCCGGAAGAAGAATCCTTCAAATACTTTGACATTTTCAAAAAGACCCTGTCCGGCACGATTGGCAAGAACCTGATCCACATGGAATTTCCCCTGGAGCAGGAGCTTGCAGGCGGTACACAGGAGTCTCTGCTTCGCCTGAAAGAAAGTAAATTACAAGATGATATTCTGTTGGAAGAATTCTATGATAAGGTCATTGAATTCTATGATTTTGGCGAACATTATCTGATCCTGCTGATCCATGCGGTATATGATATCCCTGGCAAGTCTACTGACGGCATGGAAATGTTTGACGCTTCCGATGAGGTCTATGAGCACATTCTCTGCTGCATCTGTCCGGTAGCCATGTCTAAGCCTGGACTCTGCTACAACGCCGTCAATAATAGTATCGAGGACCGTGTCCGCGACTGGGTAGTGGGCATGCCTGCCAATGCATTCCTCTTCCCGGCGTTTAATGACCGCAGCACCGACCTGCATCACCTGATGTTCTATTCTAAGAAGCCTGAAGAACTGCAGGATTACTTTGTGGCAAATGTCTTAGGCTGCAGCGAAGCCATAAGTGCCGGCACGCAGAAAGAATCTTTCCAGGATATTCTCGTCAGCACCTTAAAGGATGACTGTGATTATTCGGTTGTCCGCACAATTCACGAAAATCTGAATGAGATGATCGAGGAGACCAAGGATGCACCGGAACCGCTGACTCTTGGCAAGCAGGAAGTCAAACGCCTCTTCACCGCCAGCGGCGTACCGGAAGAAAAGATGGAAAGCTTTGACAAAGATTACGATGAAACCATCGGCAGACAGACCACCCTGCTTGCATCGAACATTGCCGAAACCCGCAAGTTCAGCGTCAAAACACCTGAGATTGTGGTAAATGTCAACCCGGATCGTGCTGATCTGGTGGATATTCAGGTCATTGACGGCAGAAAATGTCTGGTCATTCCAATCGATGAAGAGGTCGAAGTCAACGGTATCGCTGTAAATGCAAAATAATGGATCTCACATAATAAATGAGCCAGAACTTTCAGGTGATTTTTGATATACATCTTGAAAGCTCTGGCTTTTCTTTTAATATTTCATTGCTTCTTCCCTGTTCATCCAGAAATGAATTCCTGTAGTAGAATCGAACCACCGATCTTCGTTAAAATCTTTCACCTCTACCCACTGACCTTTACGATAGACAAAATTCTCATCTACCAAAGACCACGCTTCATCAAATTCTTCCGTTTCATCAAAGCTTTTGATCGTAAGCACTTTCGCCTTATTACACCGGCAAGCCGGATACGTAGATGAAGTGCGTTTGGCGTCCGCCGGAACCAGCAATTGCACAATCCGGTCATATACACATTTTTTGTATGCAACAAATGCTCCTGTCTCCGGACATCGCAGACGATACCACTTGGTATTCTCATCTGACTTAACATCTGTCAGAATTGCATTCTCCAATACTGCTGCATACAGATTTGCGCCACAGATATTGCAACCTGTCATATCACACCCACGCATACAGGCTCCCCACATCTCAGCATTTTGAAAATTAACACTACGTAACGAGCATCCGTCCAACTGTGCATTCTTCACACTGGACTCTGACAGATCTGCTCCATCTAACTTGACATTGCAGAACATGCATACCTCAAAGTCTATATTGTGAAGATCTCTGTCTGACAGATCCATATCATCAAATTCCAGATCTCTAAGTTCCAGTTTCTCATTATCTTTGCGTTCATTTAGTATTTGTTCCAGTTCTTCATACTCCATTTTCCGCACAAAACCACATCCCTTACCATATCCCCAAATCTATATTATGTAGTCTACAAATCTACAATTCTCGGTCTGTGATGTGTGTACGGAAGAAACTTCTTAATCAGATCCTGTGTCCGAATCTTCAGATGTGTCGTATTAATCCCGGTATTGCATACAAAATACTCTGATTCTGCTACTTCTTTATCCAGGATTAACTGCACATAGTCATCTTCATCATTCAGCAAACCTACAACACTAGCTGATCCTGGTCTTGTACCAAGATGCTCCCACATAAGTTCCGGTGAAGCAAATGACATATGCGACACTCCCAGTTTTTTACTAAAGGCTGATGTATCAAATGCTTTTTCCTCCGGCATAACTAGCAAAAAGAAGCTCGTCTTTTTCTGGTTGCATAAGAAAACATCTTTTCTTACCGGTGAACCAAATACTTCACCAATCCCTCTGCACTCTTCCATAGATGCGGCCGGATCATTATCCACCCTTTCAAATGGGATTCCCAGCTTTTGAAACACCTGATACACTTTCTGTTCAAGAGAAGCTCTTTCTTTCACATTTTCCGGAACTGTAGTTACGATTTCGCTGATGTACATTGGTATTCCCTCCTGTTCATTTTTCCGTTATAATACAATTATAATTCAACAGAATCCAAAAGAAAAGAGGTTATCAACATGAACTATATCCTTGCCTCGGCATCCCCAAGACGCCGGGAACTCCTTGCAAAATGCGGCATTTACTTTGATATTATTCCATCTGGGATTGAAGAAAAAATCACAGGCGAAGCACCACCCGATATCGTTATGGAGCTTGCCCGCCAGAAGGCAATGGATGTCTGGAAAAATCATGCCAAGAATGGCGATGTAGTGATCGGCGCAGATACCATCGTTGTATACCGCGACGAAATTCTCGGTAAGCCCGAGGATGAAGAAGAAGCTCTGAATATGCTGTCGATGTTAGCTGACCGCACCCATCAGGTATATACTGGCGTTGCCATCATTCATGGCACTTCTATGAAGACTTTTTGTGAGCGTACAGATGTCACATTTTACCCGGTAGACCGCCAGGATCTGCTTCGCTATATCGCTTCCGGTGATCCAATGGACAAAGCCGGCGCTTATGGTATTCAGGGAGATTTTGCTATCCATGTAAAAGAAATACACGGCGACTACAATAATGTAGTCGGACTTCCTGTAGCAAGACTTTATCAGGAACTTAAAAAGGATATGCTGGTTTAATACCCGGCATATCCTTTATATTAGGAGTTTGTTTTATGCTATGCAGCTTTTGTTAATTTCTGATACTTTTCTACTGCTTCGTTAATAGATTCTTCCATGATTCCCATCAGTTTATCTACATCTTCTTTTGTAGCAATAAGCGGTGGAATCATACGGTTTACACTTGAACCGATTGCTGTAATCAGCGCATGGCGTCTCATGCAACCCCATTTTACTTCCAGAGCGATCGGCAGATCATATTCGCATCCTACCAGAAGTCCGCGTCCTCTTGCTTCTTTTACATGAGGAAGTTTTGCCATCTGCTCTACCATATACTCTCCGACAACCTTTGCATTGCCGCTCAGATCTTTGTCAAGAATCTCTGAGATAGATGCCAGTGCAGCTGCACATGCTACCGGATGTCCGCCATATGTAGAACCATGTGTTCCTGAGCCAAATGCCTCTGCGATTTCTTTTGTTGTACAGCATGCTGCGATCGGCATTCCGCCTCCCATAGCCTTTGCCATAGATACGATATCAGGCTTTACTCCGTATCCCATATATGCCATTGGTGCTCCGGTACGTCCCCATCCGGTCTGTACCTCATCAAACATCAGCACGATGTCCTTCTCATCGCACAGCTTGCGAAGACCTTCGATAAATTCCTGTGTTGCAGGATGTACACCACCCTCGCCCTGTACAGGCTCAATCATAATGCCGATGGTATTTGGTGTTACCTTAGAAGCGAAATCTTCCAGGTTATTATATTCTGCATAGGAGAATCCAGGAAGCATTGGTCCAAAATCTTTCTGGATTGCTGAATCAGGCTGTCCTGTTGCTGCTACAGCTCCCATTGTTCTTCCATGGAATCCTTCTTTTGCTGTGATGATCTCATATCTTTTTGGTCCAAATTTCTCAATGCCGTATTTACGGACCATCTTGATCATACATTCATTTGCTTCTGTACCAGAGTTCTGATAAAAGATCTTATCCATTCCGATGGTATCGCAGATCTTCTTAGCAAGTAATGCCTGTGGTACTGTATATGGATAGTTAAAGGTATGCATGATATCGTCTACCTGATCCTTGACTGCTGCTACAACCTTTGGATTTCTGTTGCCAGGGCTATTAACTGCTACGCCGCCGTAAAAATCAAGATATGGTGTTCCGTTCTCATCATAAAGGTACATTCCTTCTGCACGCTCTGCAATAAAATCATATCTCGCATAGGTCTCGATCATATATTTGTTGACCATATCTTTCAATTCCTGTGCTGTAAGTCCTGTGTCCTTTAACTTCATGTTAATTCCTCCATTTCATTTCCCAAGTCTGAATAATTATAATTTTATAAAAGAAAAAGGCACCACGCATATATCATGCATGGCGCCTTTGCCTTTCGTTTGATTGCATTATAGACCTCAGTCTAAAATTCGTCAAGTACTTTTTCAAAAAAATTTAAGCGCGTCTTAACGCAAACTCGCTCAAAGTCATATTCCAAGCATCGTTGGATAAAAAAGCAGAGTACCATACGATACTCTGCTTTTATTTGCACATATTAGTTATACTTACGTTTTCTAGCTGCTTCAGATTTCTTTTTACGTCTTACGCTTGGCTTCTCGTAATGCTCTCTTTTACGAATCTCCTGCTGGATTCCAGCCTTTGCGCAGTTTCTTTTGAATCTGCGTAAAGCACTATCTAACGTCTCGTTTTCTTTAACGATTACATTTGACATAGTCTCACACCTAACCTCCCCTCCAGCCGTAAATTGTGCAATATATGACTGTTCGGGTATATTTTTTGCACTACATTAGATTATAGCATATATTTTCGCTTCGTCAATAACTTTCTGGATTTTTCTGCTAAAAGCTTGCCATTCTGTGCAATCTATGCAAGCTGACTCTCCAAAACTGCCTTCGCTTTGCTAAGTGCGTCAGTAATTCCTGCCGGATTCTTACCACCGGCCTGTGCCATATTCGGACGACCACCGCCGCCACCGCCTACTACAGCTGCGACTTCTTTGATCAGCTTGCCTGCATGTGCTCCTTTAGCCATGGCTCCGTCTGTTGCCATAGCTACCAGATTAACCTTACCATTTACATCAGATGCCAGAAGGAGTACACCTTCTCCAAGCTTTTCTTTCAACTGGTCGCCCTGTTCACGCAATTCATTCATATCGACTCCTGAAATATGAGCAGCCAGGAACTTCACGCCATTTACTTCGGCAACCTGATCCATAACATCCCCAAGAGCGTTCTTTGCAAGCTGGCTCTTAGCACTTTCCAGCTCAGACTTCAGTGACTTATTCTCCGCAAGAAGGTGAGTCAGCTTCTCTGCCAACTGATCCGGCGTTGTCTTCAGGATCTTAGCTGCTTCCTCAAGCTTCTTCTCTGTCTCATCATAGTAAGCCAGCAGTCCGTCAGATGTCAGTGCTTCAATACGACGCACGCCTGCTGCTACACCTGTTTCGGAAATGATCTTGAATGCATTGATCACACCTGTATTCTCCACATGAGTACCGCCACAGAATTCGATAGAGAAATCACCCATGCTTACAACACGTACAATATCACCATATTTCTCACCGAACAATGCAGCTGCCCCTGTTTTTCTTGCCTCTTCGATCGGCATATTTTCAACCTTAACCGGAAGATGTGCGCGGATCTGTTCATTGACGATCTGCTCTACTTTCTCCAGTTCTTCTGGTGTCATCGCTGAAAAATGTGTAAAGTCGAAACGCAGTCTGTGCTCATCCACATAAGAACCGGCCTGTTCTACATGGTTGCCAAGCACATTACGCAGTGCTCTCTGTAACAGATGGGTAGCGCTGTGGTTTCTTCCAGACAGTGCTCTCTTCTCTTTGTCAATCTCAAGTGTTACTGTATCACCAACTTTTACCATACCCCTGGCAACATGTCCGACATGAGCGATCTTGCCACCCAGAAGTTTCTTCACATCCTCTACCTGGAATTCAAAATCTGCTGTGCGGATTACACCGGTATCTGCCTGCTGTCCACCGCTGGTAGCGTAAAATGGAGTCTTCTCTACGAAGATTGTTCCCCTGTCACCATCAGACAATGCATCTACAATCTCATCTTCGGTAGTCAGAACCGTTACCGGAGACTCATACTCTGTATGATCATATCCCACAAACTCTGTCGTTACAGATGGATCAATAGATTCGTAAATCGTCACATCTGCTCCCATATAGTTATGCTCACCGAACGTACCTTTGGCAGTCTCACGCTGAGCCTCCATAGCTTTCTTAAAGCCTTCTTCATCAATCTGCATTCCCTTTTCTTCCAGGATCTCCTTGGTCAGATCTACAGGGAATCCATAAGTGTCATACAGACGGAACGCCTCTTCTCCGGCAAGTACTGTCTCGCCCTTCTTTGCCATCTCTGCTTCCATTCCTGCAAGAATAGAAAGCCCCTGATCGATGGTCTTATTGAACTGCTCTTCTTCCTTGGTGATTACCTTGAAGATAAAGTCTTTCTTCTCTTCCAGTTCCGGATATCCATCCTTGGAACCTTCAATAACGGTCTCTGCCAGTTCCACAAGGAATGCTCCTTTGATACCAAGCAGTCTTCCATGGCGACATGCTCTTCTGAGCAATCTTCTAAGAACGTATCCACGTCCGCTGTTGGAAGGCAGAATACCATCTGAAATCATAAATGTTACAGAACGGATATGGTCTGTAATAACACGAATAGACACATCTGTCTGATCATCCTTGCCGTATTCAACACCAGCCATACTACATACATGCTGACGCAGTGCGAATAACGTATCAATATCAAACATAGAATCTACATCCTGCACGATACATGCCAGACGCTCCAGTCCCATACCGGTATCAATGTTCTTCTGCTCTAACTCTGTATAATTACCATGACCGTCATTGTCGAACTGGGTAAATACGTTGTTCCAGATCTCCATGTAACGGTCACATTCACAACCTACCGTACATCCAGGCTTGCCGCAGCCGTATTTCTCACCACGGTCATAATATACCTCTGAACACGGACCGCATGGACCTGAACCGTGCTCCCAGAAGTTATCTTCTTTACCAAAACGGAAGATACGTTCCTCCGGAATACCAATCTGCTTGTTCCAGATCTCAAATGCCTCATCATCCTCTAAATAGATAGATGGATACAGTCTGTCAGCATCCAGACCTACTACTTCTGTCAGGAATTCCCATGTCCAGTGGATTGCTTCATTCTTAAAGTAATCACCAAACGAAAAGTTACCCAGCATCTCGAAAAATGTACCGTGTCGTGCAGTCTTACCTACATTCTCAATATCTCCGGTACGAATACATTTCTGACATGTAGTTACTCTTGTTCTCGGTGGGATCTCCTGTCCTGTAAAATATGGTTTAAGCGGTGCCATACCAGAATTGATAAGAAGTAGACTCTTATCATTATGAGGCACCAGTGAAAAACTCTTCATTGCAAGATGTCCCTTGCTCTCAAAGAACTCCAGAAACATCTTTCTCAGTTCGTTTACTCCGTACTTCTGCATATCGTCCTCCTAAAAAATCGCTAGTCTTAATTATAATCAGCTCTCCGTATTTTGTCAAACAGCAGCTAATCCAATTGTATCTCTACCAGTTCTTTTCCCGGAAGTGCTTTGCTGGAGTTCTTTACAAGACTCTTAACCTCTTTCTGCGCTTTCGGAATCGAAATATTCGTTCCTGCTCCTGCAACACAACCGCCCGGACAGCCCATGCCCTCAATCAGACATCCATTCATACGTCCGGCCTTGGCAAGCATCAGTGCCTTCTTACATTCTGCAAGTCCTTCGGCATGCTCGATGTGTACAGGAACGCCCGGATAGTATTCGTTAATACATTTTTCAATAGCTTCTGCCACACCGCCTGCTACCGCATATCCACGGCCTGCTCCAGTCGCATTGTGCAGGGAAGAATTGCCACCGCATTCTGACGGTACAATCTTCTTCGCATCAAACATTGCCTGCAATTCTTCAAATGTAATAACAAAGTCCACATCACTCCGCACGGTTCTGCGGCTGGCTTCCAGCTTCTTGGCAGCACAAGGTCCGATAAATACCACATGTGCATTCGGATGCTTTTGCTTAATGGTACGTGCGGTTGCTACCATCGGTGTCAGCTCCTGAGATACCTGATCCACCATATCCGGGAACTGTTTTTTTGCAAGCATTGCCCAGGATGGACAGCAAGAAGTCAGCAGGAATGGTAATTCTCCGGTTGCTACTTTCTCTACGTAATGGTGTGCTTCTGCGATCGCACCGATATCTGCTCCGAGCGCCACCTCATAGATTTCCTTGAATCCAAGTTTTTTCAGAGCTTCTTTCATATTTCTCTGTGTTACATTGTCACCAAACTGTCCGATATAAGCCGGTGCCAGTTCTGCAACAATTTCTTCTCCTTCAGACAGTGCACGCGCAAGCTGGAAAATCTGTGACTTGTCAGAAATTGCTCCAAATGGGCAATTTACCATACACATGCCACAGGATACACATTTGTCATTATCAATCTTGGCACGTCCCATCTTATCGGAACCGATTGCCCCTACACCGCATGCCATCGCACATGGGCGCTCTTTTTTAGCAATCGCATCGTACGGACATGCAGATTTACATTTACCACACTTAATACATTTGCTCTGATCAATAAAGGACTTTCCCTTCACAAAGGAAATTGCGCCCTTCGGACAGACTTCCATGCAAGGATGCGCCAGACATCCTTTACACATATTGCTGACCTCGTATCCCTTTGCCTCACATGCTTCACAGGCTGACGGAATCACCTGCATAAGCGGCGGCTCATAATATTTTTCAGAAATATTACTTGCTTCCACGCCGGCAGTCAGATGCACCGGTTTATCCTCCGGTCTGAGCGACAGTCCCATTGCCAGACGCAGACGTTCTCTGACAATAGAACGGGCTCTGTATATGTTCTCTCTGTATCTCGGTGTGTCTTCATTCACCATTTTATATGGAATTGCTTCCATATCATCATTCAGCGTATCCGGATTCACATTGAATCCGAGATTAGCTACCTCTGTAAATACCTGGTGTCTCAATCGTTTAACGGTTGTGTCCAATCCTCTGATCATATTATTGCCTCCTTATTCTCATATGTATATTGATATTATTTTTAACTTTCTCTTCCAAATACTGACTGTGCATAATATACCGACTGCATTGCATCCTTACCGTAGAAATCTGCTCCGATCATATCCGCATACTCCTGATTCAGTACGGCACCTCCTACCATTACTTTGCAGTCCGGCTTCTTTTCTCGAAGTTGTCTGATAGTCTCTTCCATACTGATTACCGTTGTTGTCATCAATGCACTCAATCCGACCAACTTTACGTCTTCCTCGATCGCGGTCTCAACAATCTTCTCCGGCGGTACATCTTTACCAAGATCCAGCACATCGAAACTGTAATTTTCTAACAATACCTTTACAATATTCTTGCCGATATCATGGATATCACCTTTTACGGTCGCAAGGATGACTTTATCCTGCGCTTCCTCCATCACTTCGTCACCGCTCATACTGTCTTTGATCACCGAAAATGCAATCTTTGCAGCATCCGCACTCATCAACAGCTGTGGCAGGAATACGGTACCTTTTTCAAAGCCTTTTCCTACTTTATCAAGTGCCGGGATCAGTTCCTGATTAATAATATCAAGTGGCTTCTGTCCCTCTCCGATCATACGCGCTGTAATCAGGTGTGCCTCTTCCTTTAATCCTTTTTCAATCGCAGAAGACAGGGTAATTTCTGCACTCTGCGATGTTGACTGCGCGGTTGCTTCTGCGGTACGATTACCGTATTTTCCAATGTATGTTTCAAAATTCTCATCATATCCCATCAATGCACAATAAGAATAATAAGATCGCATCATATCCTCAGACGATGGATTTACAATACCTGCACTTAGTCCATTCTGCATTGCCATAGTATAAAAATTAGAATTGACCGCCGGGCGGTAAGGCAGACCAAAGGAAATATTGGACACTCCCAGTACCGTACGAACGCCGCATTTCTCACGGACTAATTTGACTGCATCCAGTGTGATTCTTGCACTGTCAGGATCTGAACTGATTGTCATTGCCAGCACATCAATCACGATATCTTTCTTATCGATACCGTACTTAGCAGCCTCTTTGATAATCTTCCGTGCTACTTCAAGCCTTCCTTCTGCGGTATCCGGAATTCCTGACTCATCGATTGTCAGACCAACTACCACACCGCCGTATTTTTTAATCAGCGGAAATACCTGATCCATAATCTCCTGTTTACCATTCACAGAGTTCACCATCGGCTTGCCATTATAGATGCGCATAGCTGCTTCCATAGCCGTCTCATCTACTGTATCAATCTGCAGTGGCAGGCTCGTTACACTCTGGATCTCACGGATTGCTTCTACCATAACCGCAGGCTCATCGATATCCGGAAGTCCTACATTGACATCCAGAATGTGTGCTCCATTATCCTGCTGCATAATAGCTTCTTTGAGAATATAATCCATATCGTGTTCTTTGAGCGCTGCTTTTAACTTCTTCTTACCGGTCGGATTAATACGTTCTCCGATCACTACCGGCTTATCCCCAATGACTACTGCACCACCATAAGAAGATACGATCGTATCCGTCTTTTTCACCGGCTCATGAATCTGCATATCACGACATCTGTTCACCATTTCTCGGATATGTGCCGGAGTTGTACCGCAGCATCCACCGATGATACAGCCCCCCATATCTACGATCTTTCGCATATATTCTGCAAATTCTTCTGGTTCTACATCATAATATGTCTCCCCATCTTTCTGCTTCGGAAGTCCGGCATTCGGCTTCACTACAACAGGAAGAGATGTATATTTCATTAAATCTTCCAGAATCGGCATCATCTGTTTTGGTCCGAGGCCACAGTTCATGCCAAGCGCATCGACCCGAAGGCCTTCCAACATTGCCACAACTCCCGGCACATCGCCGCCAGTCAGAAGTTTTCCCTTCTCATCGAAAATCATAGTCACAAACACCGGAAGACTTGTATTTTCCCTGGCTGCCAGTATCGCTGCTTTTACCTCATAGGTATCACTCATAGTCTCAATATGAATGAGATCTGCGCCTGCTTCCTCTCCATATCGAGCAGCTTCCGCATACGTCTCATACGCATCTTCAAATGACAGGTCCCCCATTGGCTTCAGGAGCTTTCCGGTAGGTCCCATATCCATTGCAACATAAACTTCTCTATGTTCCTCAGCTGTTATTTTGTCTGCAACTTTTCTAGCATTTGTAATGGCCGCTGTAATGATCTCTTTCAATCCGTATCTGTCATCGTGAAACTTTAATGCATTGGCTCCAAAAGTATTGGCAAGTACAATGTCACTTCCCGCTTTGTAATATTCTCTGTGTATCTCCATCACTTCTTCTGCATGTTCCAGATTCCATACCTCAGGAAGCTCTCCCGGCTGTAATCCTTTTTCCTGAAGAAGTGTTCCCATACCGCCGTCAAAGAACAGCAGCTCTTTTCCTAATCTGTCTCTTAACATCTATGTCTCCCTTCGATATGCACAATCTGTCTTCCTGCACGCCTCACATCCATGCACAGGACATCGTTCTTTTGTCCTGCTGATACCGGCAACCGCTGTCACAGATTTGGTAGGATTCAACATCCCGCCATTCGTCAGTGTCAGACCGATACTTTTCTCTGCATTCAACATACGCAGGATCATCTCCTGATGGCTGATACTGAAATCACCATACCCCGGACTGAATCTCGGCCGGAGATACTGTTTTTCGGCTTCAAGCTTTGCTGCTGTCTCTTTCTGCCAGGTATCCAGGTATTCTTCCAGCATTGCTGCCGCAGATGCCTGTATCACCACCGCTCTCGACATATCTGTAAGCGAATAACGTCTAAGCAGCTGATCAATGCCGATTCCGAGGGTTGCTCCCAACACAAACGCTTCCTTACAGCCACGCAGATTCTTTGATAAATTTCTGCTTGTTATATGTAATTTGCCGATATCCAGGCTTTCGTTTTCTGTCACATTCACGTCAAAAATGCGATAGATGATGCGTTTGTCTGCTACTCTGTCCAGTTCTTCAAATGAATCTCTGATCAGTTCCAGCGTCTGTCCATCTACCGCATGATTGCCATATCCCAAGTAACGAACTGCCTCTTTCGTTCTTGTATCCATTTCCTTCTCCCGTTACTCCTATAAGCTGTCGTATAACTCCTCATACTGTCTGGCGGAATTGTTCCATGAGAAATCTTTCTTCATCGCTCTTTCAACGATCTTATTCCAATCTCTCTTCTTATCGTAATAAATCTTCTCTGCATAACGAACTGCAGCCATCATCTCATGCGCATTATAATTAGCAAAGCTGAAGCCAGTACCTGTCTTCTCATACTCATTGTACGGCTCTACCGTATCCTTCAGTCCCCCGGTCTCACGGACGATTGGAAGTGTACCATAACGCAGGCTCATAAGCTGGCTCAGTCCACAAGGTTCAAACAGTGACGGCATCAGGAATGCATCACAGCTTGCATAGATCTTATGTGACATCGGATCAGAATAGTATATATTTGCTGATACCTTATCCGGATACTTCCAGGCAAAGTAACGAAACATATTCTCATACTGTTCTTCGCCTGTACCAAGTACCACAATCTGGATGGCATCCTGACACAGCTCATCCATCACGTAAGCCACAAGATCCAGTCCCTTTTGGTCTGTCAGTCGGGATACGATACCGATCATCATTGCCTTCGGATCAACTTTTAATCCCAGTTCTTTCTGCAGCGCAGTCTTATTCTTAACCTTCTTCTTACGGAAATCTTCCACAGAGAAGTTATAATCGATACGCTCATCCTCGGCCGGATCCCAGTCATTATAGTCAAGTCCGTTCACGATACCTGTCAGACAGTTCGATCTTGCATTCATCAATCCATCTAACTTTTCTCCATAAAACGGAGTCTTAATTTCTTCTGCGTAAGTCTTACTTACTGTGGTTACTCTGTCTGCATATACGATACCGCCTTTCAGGTAATTGGCGTCCTTATAAGCTTCCAGCTTGTCCGGTGCAAAATAATAATCCGGAAGTCCTGTAATCTCACGAATCCGCTTGGTATCCCAGGTTCCCTGAAACTTCAGGTTATGTATGGTCATAATTGTATGTATACCGCGGAAGAACTCATTGCCAAAGCGGAAATTATCCAGATATACAGGTACAAGTCCTGTCTGCCAGTCATGACAGTGAATGATATCCGGTCGGTAATCGATCAATGGCAATGTACTGAGCACAGCCTTTGAGAAAAATGCAAATTTCTCAACATCTCCAAATATATCTCCATATGGTGTGAATCCACCAAAGTATCCCTCATTATCAATAAAATAAAATGTAATGCCATCGTGAACTAGCTTCAATACGCCTACATATGTAGAGTCACATTTCCAATCCATATAAAAATGAGTCACATATTCCATCTTGTTGCGCCATTCTTCCTTGATACACAGATACTTTGGAAGCATCACGCGGACATCATACTCTTTTTTATTAAAATACTTTGGCAATGAACCTGCAACGTCAGCCAGCCCTCCGGTTTTGACAAACGGTACTGCTTCGGAAGTTGCAAATAGTATTTTCTTCATATCTCATTCCTCCATCTGAACAAACATTCCTTCTTACGTAAGATTGTACCGTATTTTTAACAAAAAGAAAAGGGTTTTATCTCTTTTTGTATTCCAACCGAATCGTATCTGCTATCAGAGCAATGAATTCAGAATTTGTAGGCTTCCCTTTTCCATTACTCACCGTATACCCAAACAGTTCATCCAGCGTATCCAGTTTTCCTCTGCTCCACGCCACCTCAATCGCGTGACGGATTGCACGTTCCACTCTGCTGGATGTGGTTTTATGTTTCTTAGCCACCGTCGGATACAGCACTTTTGTCACTGCGTTTAACACATCCATATCCTCTACCGCCATAATGATGGCATCTCTCAGATAATGATAGCCTTTGATGTGTGCCGGAATTCCAATCTCATGGATCATATCTGTCACCTTCGCTTCCAGATCTTCCTCCGTCATCTCCCGTGATTCCATGACAGTTTCCGTCTTTGCCGTGACCGGTGCATGCTTCCCTTTCACAGTGTCCTTAATGTGATGCAGCAACACTTCGTTTTTAAATGGTTTCATCACATAATACTGCGCCCCTTTACTGAATGCACTCTCTGTAATACGATCCTGTCCCACCGCCGTTACCACAATGAAATTCGGACGCCTGCGTATCTTCCGATCGTGATTGATATGATCCATTACACTTAATCCGTCCATTTTCGGCATGATCAGGTCCAGCAGCACCACATCGGGCTCTTTTTCGCGGATAATGGTACATATATCTTCTCCGTTGTCAGCTTTTCCTACCAGTTTCAGTTCATTATCACTACGGATAATCTCGTCAAGTAATTCCAGAATTCTTTCGTTATCGTCGGCTATCGCCACTCTGATTGCTTCCATTCTTCTATTCCTCCTATCACTGGTATTGCAATACATCGTGCATATATTGTAAAAATAATTATAATTTTACATTTTACGGAGTTCAAGAAATTCATGTCGTAAAATCAATCTATCTAACGAGATTTTCACTGTTTTTTCAACATATCTTCCAAAATAATTCCATAACCTTTTGTCGGACTATTGACAAAGACGTGGGTTACTGCGCCTACAAGTTTTCCATTCTGCAGGATTGGACTGCCACTCATTCCCTGCACGATTCCCCCGGTTTTATCCAGAAGTTCCGGATCAGTCACAGCAATCTCCAGACGCTTATTGATCTCTGACGCCTTTCTGTCTATCTCCGTGATCTGTACATGATATTCTTTCACACATCCATCTACCGCACACCGGATCAGTGCATTTCCCTCTTCGATTTCGTCTTTTCCTGCTACTTTTACAGGCTCTGCATTACGAAAAAGTGTATCCACCCGATCCAGTTCTCCATAAATGCCCTGCTCTGTATTTTCTGTAATACTTCCCAGCATATTATAGCTGTTATATACAATAATCCCTTCCATACCTCCAGGGTATCCTTCTGTTCCTTTCTGCACATCCTGAATACTGGTGGAATAAAGTACGCCCCTGGATATTTTCAGCAGCTCTCCCGTATCGGTATCATGAATCCCATGTCCCAGTGCGCCAAAAGTACTGTCCGCCGTCAGATAAGTGATTGTTCCAAGTCCCTGAGCATTATCTCTTACCCATATTCCCAGTTTATAATCATCCACGCTGCACTCAACAGCTCTCATCCGTATATTGATCTTCTGATTTTTCCGTCTGACTTTCAGTACTATCTCCGGCTGCTCCAGAGATTTCACGGCTGCGATCAGCTCTGATTTATTTCTGATTTCATCATCTCCCACACCGACAATATAATCCCCTTCTTTCACCAGATGAGCTGCCGGCTCATGTTTCTCCCCATCTTTATCTTCTACCGCCTCTGTTCCAAGCACCATAACCCCATCTGTCTCCAGATAAATTCCCACCGGCATTCCGCCTGGGATTACCATGGTTTCTGACGGTTCAGCAGCAACTTCACGTTCCAGATTACTCTGTTGTAACTGTAGCAGACAGTAACTTCCACCTACGCTGACTGACAGCACCAGTATCATGATAAGAATTCTTCTGTACCAGAATTTACGCATATCCATCCTCCCATTCAAAAATCATCGAATAATTGAGTAGGTATTAACCTACTCGATGTGCAATCAATGTCATCTCGCCTATCGGCTTATTGCACAAAAAAGCAGGCACTTTCGTACCTGCTTATTATGCGTCTCTGTATTATTTTTTATTCTTTACAGTATTGGACTTTACCATAGATTTCATTTCACGGGCGCTCATCCGTACCGTTTCTGTAATCTCAGCCCCTCCAAGTATACGTGCCAGTTCATCTATACTTTCTTCTTCAGATAGTTTGCGGATCTCTGTTCTTGTCACGCCTCCATCTACTGTCTTCTCAATCAGATAATGCTGGTCTGCCTGGGCTGCTATCTGCGCCAGATGGGTAATGCAGATCACCTGATGGTTCCTGCCGATCACTGCCATCTTCTCAGAAACCTTCTGTGCTGTCCGTCCACTGATACCCACATCGATTTCATCAAAGATCAGCGTCTCAATCTCATCCCGGTCCGCCATTACTGTCTTAATCGCAAGCATCGTTCTGGAAAGCTCACCTCCAGATGCCACTTCTGCCAATGGTTTCACAGGCTGTCCGGGATTCATAGAAATCAGAAATTCCACATCATCTACGCCTTCTGCCGTATAATCTGCTAATTTATCAAAATGAATCTGGAACTGTACCTCTGCAAAGTTCAGATCCTTGAGTTCCGTCTCAATCGCTTTTTCTAACTGTAATGCCTGTGCTTTACGCTCACTGCTAAGCTGCTCTGCTGCCGCCTCCAGTTCCTGTCTGCGCTGCTTTAATTCTTTCTGCAGCTGCGCCAGATAACTGTCATAATCCTGCAGCTTCTGCAGACGCTCTTCCTTTTCTTCACAATAAGCTAAAATCTCCGGTATCGTATTTCCATAACGAGTCTTCATATGATTGATCGTATCCAGACGTTCTTCTGTCTCATGATACTCTTCATCTGAAAATTCCAGTGAAGACTGATACTCTGCAAGCTCCCTGTTAAAATCATTCAACAGACCATCCAGTTCCACAAGCTGCTCCGATAATTCTGCCGCCTTATCATCATACCTGGAAGCATCAATCATACAGCGAATTGCACGGCTGATCATGTCGCTTGCATTATCTCCGGACATTCCACCTGTACATTCATATGCCTCAGATGCATTTTCCAGGATATTACGTGCCGAATTCATCCGCTTATAGTCAGCTTCTAACCGCTCATCTTCGCCTGGAATAAGCTCTGCTGCCCGGATCTCCTGGATTTCAAATTCCAGAAACGAGACCTCTTTCGCACGTTCTCCCTCATCCAGGTTCGCCCGCTCCCATTCTTTTTTACTGTCCCGGTAAGTCTTATATGCTGTCTTTACATCTGCCGAAAGTTCCTGTATTTTCTTTCCGCCAAAGGCATCCAGTATCTGAAGCTGGTTTTTCTTGTAGAGAAGCGACTGATGCTCATGCTGACCATGAATATCAATCAAAATCCCTGCCGCCTGTTTCAGAAGTGACATCGTTACTGTCTCTCCATTGATCCTGCATGTACTGCGTCCATCCATTAGCCGTCTGGTCAGTACGACTGCTCCTTCTTCCGGATAAATATCAAGCGCAGCAAGCTTTGTAAGCTCTCGTTCTTCCGGAAGAAAAGTTAATTCCACCAATCCATACTGCGCGCCTTTACGCAGAATATCCTTACTGTATCTTCCCCCAAGTGCCAGATTGACCGATCCCAGAAGTATCGACTTACCGGCACCGGTCTCACCTGTCAGTATATTTAAGCCCGGGCCAAACTCCACTTCGCTTTCATCAATCAGAGCCAGATTCTTCACATGTAAACTTTGCAGCATAGTTCCTCCTACAATATTCCACTACAATCCCGCCGTGTTCTACAATACGATTTTACTGATTTTGTCCATGATTTTTACCGCATCATCCGTTGAACGGATCACGCACATGATCGTATCATCACCTGCAATACTGCCTACAACTTCATTCCATTTCAAAGAATCAATTGCGGCACATACCGCCATCGCCATACCTGATACCGTCTTGATCACCAGAATATTCTGTGCCATATCCATAGACACATAACCATCCCGCAGGATACGTATATATTTTTCATTCATCTCTGTCTCTACAGTCTGATGAACTGCATATTTTTGTCTGCCACCCTCATACGGAACTTTCGTAAGCTTCAGATCACGAATATCTCTGGATACCGTTGCCTGTGTCACTTTGAATCCTTCCTGATTCAGATATTCTGCCAGTTCCTCCTGCGTCTCTATATGATATTTGTTAATCAATTCTATAATCTTCGCATGCCTGTTGATCTTCATATCCTAGTTTCCTTTCATTTTTCTGCGCAATATCTCTAAAAAGCCAACTTTGCTCAGTTTCATAAGCTTTGTGATCATCGCAGATCTTCGGATCGTAACGGTCTGCCCTGTAACAATCTCTCTGGTATCCGTTCCGTCAAAGGATATATACACTTCCTCTGATCTGCCATGTCTGCCTTCTCCGATCTCAATCCTTATCTCATCCTCTGCCGACAACACAATACTGCTGGTATTAAGCGCATGAGAACAAATTGGCGTAATCACGATCAGCGATGCTGTCGGCTCCACGATCGGACCTCCTGCTGACAGATTATATGCCGTAGACCCCGTCGGAGTGGAGATTACGATACCATCCGCCTCATAAGAATTGAGCAATGTGCCATTGACATACACATTAAAATGAATGATCCGGAGATTACCTTTTCTGGATAATACAATATCATTCAGTGCCACATTTTCCCCGCCATCATCAAAGATACCGTCTAACATCATGCGGTCCTCAAGCATATAATGTCCGGACAAAATCTGATCCAGTGATTCTTCAATACGATCTACTTCTATTTCGGTAAGATAACCGAGCGTTCCCATATTAATGCCCATAATCGGCACTTCTTTTTTCAGAAGTCTTGCCACGCCGATCAGAGTACCATCACCTCCGATGACAATTGCACAGTCAATATCCTTCGGCATGGAATCCGCCGTCATATCCTTCCATGCATCTTCACAGAGAGTGCAACTCTTTCCACGCGCTTCCAGAAGTGCTTTCACACGCCCTGTTACCTGTCCGTCTTTATCTTTGCCTTCGTTCGTTACTATAAAAAATCGTTCCATGTCTGTTCTGTCTTTCCTCTATTTTGCCAGCGTATTAAACGCATCATCGACAGTTTTCTCTGTATCTGCATACCCGGTGATCTGTCCGGTCTCAGCATCTGATTTTTCCAGATGAATCAAATATTCGATATTGCCTTCCGGACCACGTATCGGTGAAAAATCCAGATTCAGAATATCAAATCCGATGGAAAGTGCATAATCCTTTACCATCTCAATTACCTCAATATGAGTACTCTTCTCTCGTACCACACCTTTTTTACCAACCTTCTCACGACCAGCTTCAAACTGTGGTTTGATCAGTGCCACAATCTGACCGTGTGCACGCAGATAATTATGGATCGGAAGCAGTACTTTAGTCAGAGAAATGAAAGATACATCAATAGACGAAAAGTCGATTGGTTCTCCCAGATCTTCCGGTAATACATAACGGATATTGGTCTTCTCCATGCATACCACACGCTCATCCTGTCTGAGCTTCCACGCAAGCTGTCCACGTCCCACATCGATGGCAAACACCTTGACCGCTCCATTCTGCAGCATACAATCTGTAAAGCCTCCGGTCGATGAGCCCACATCGGTACACACCTTGCCTTCTACCGATACATCAAAGTTCTGAATTGCCTTTTCAAGCTTCAGACCGCCCCGGCTTACATATGGAAGTGTGTGTCCCTTAATCTCAATCGATACATCATCCGAAAATGACGTTCCTGCTTTATCTTCACGTTCTCCATCAACAAATACATTGCCTGACATGATAATTGCTTTCGCCTTTTCTCTTGACTCTGCCAAATTGCGTTTTACCAGTAATACGTCCAATCGTTCTTTCATACTAACTCCTGTACTTTCTGATCTGTACTCAGATCATTTATTTTTTTCTGTGGATCAGCTGAGTAAGCAGCCATTCCAAATAATCATTTCTTACAGGCAGACTCTTTAAGAGCTCAATTGCCTCTACAGATTCCTTCTCTACGATTTTTTCTGCCTTATCAATGCCGAGAAGTGTCACATACGTGGTCTTCTCGTTCTTCTCATCACTGTGGATTGGTTTGCCCAGCACTTCTGCTGTACTTGTAACATCCAGTATATCATCCTGAACCTGAAAGGCAAGTCCAACCTTAGATGCCACCTTTTCAATCAATGTAATACTTTCATCATCCGCACCTGCAAGTGTTGCGCCGATCATCATAGAACTTTCCAGCAAAGCACCTGTCTTCAGTGCATAAATAAAATCCAGCACATCCTTATCCACCGCATGCCCGGTCTCTTTTACATCCACTACCTGACCGCCAAGCATTCCATAGATTCCCGCTTTATTACCAAGAATCTTCATAGCTTTACCAATCTGTAATGCCTTTTCCGGATATTTATCAAATGCTGCTGCAGCTGTCTCAAACGCATAGTTGAGCAATGCATCTCCCGCAAGGATTCCCATATCCTCACCATAGACCACGTGGGTTGTCTTTCTTCCACGGCGCAGTTCATCATCATCCATGGCCGGCAGATCATCGTGTACCAGTGAATAAGTATGTATCATCTCCTGCGCTGCCATAAACGGCTCTATTACCTTTTCTGTTCCACCAAACAATCGGTAAGTCTCCTGCATCAGCATCGGACGCAGACGCTTGCCTCCCGCCATCAGGCTGTATTCCATAGCATCCATGATAATCCTCTGATAACCGTTCTGCTCCGGAAGATAAGACTTTAATATCTCCTCAATCTCTTTGACCTTTTTATCACGTAACTCTGCGTAATTAGAACTCATGTATATTCCCCTCCTCATCCAGTATCTGAATCTGTTTTTCTATTCTCTCTATCTTATCATTACAGGTTTTTAACAGATCAATTCCTTTATGATACTTCTTAAATGTCTCCTCCAGAGAATTCTCTTCCTCCATATCATTCAGAATCTGATCCAGTTCCATAAGCACCTCATCAAGCGTGCACTCCTGTTCATTCTGATTATCTTGTTCCCTATTCATAACGTTCCTCCTGGACTCCTGTCACTTCTGCCTCAATTCTTCCATCTGCAACATAAATCGTTATGGCATCACCTGTCTGTACCTGCCCAATGCTCCGAATCGATCCTTTTCTGCCATCTGTCTCCTGCTCTGCAAATGCATAACCCTGATTAAGCTTATCTAACGGTGACAGACCTTTCAGACGTTCTTTCCGAAGTTCCAGCTGATGTCTGCTCATCTTAAGCTTCTGATCCATCAAGGCTTTGATTCTGTCAGATGCATCTGCAATATGCTGTCTCCGTTCTCGCAGCATTGTCTCCGGATGCAGATAATTCAACCTCGTGCGAAGCTTTTCTACTTTCATATGATACAACTCCAGGCGCTGATACATAATCCGGTTCATCTTCTGCCTGCAGCTCCTCAAGCTTTCCTGAAACTGATAATAGTCCCATACTGCAAGTTCCGCAGCAGCAGATGGTGTCGGTGCACGAAGATCAGCCACATAATCAATGATCGTCGTATCCGTCTCATGTCCCACCGCTGAGATCACGGGAACACTACATTCAAACACAGCCCTCGCCACTTCTTCTTCATTAAACGCCCACAGATCCTCGATAGATCCGCCTCCGCGTCCCACGATCATCAGATCTACACCGTAATGCTCCAGCGCATGGATTCCACGGACAACACTCTCCTTTGCGCCCTCTCCCTGCACCTGCGCAGGGTACAGAATCAATTGCACATAGGGATTCCTTCTGGCTGTAATATTCATAATATCCCGGATTGCTGCACCGGTCGATGCCGTTACCACGCCGATTGTCTTCGCATATGCCGGAATCTCCTGCTTATACTCCGGGGCAAACATCCCCATCTCTTCCAGCTCTTTCTTTAACATCTGGAATTTCTCATACAATACGCCCTCTCCATCCAATCGGATCTCCTTTGCATAGAGCTGATATGCTCCTGCACGCTCATAGATGCTGACTGCACCAAAGACGACCACCTGCTGTCCATCCCGCATATGAAAAGAGAGCCCGCCGCGCTGCCCCGCGAACATCACGCAGGCAATCGTTCCAGACTCATCCTTCAAGGAAAAATATATATGTCCCGATGTGTGATACTTACAGTTCGAGACTTCGCCTTTTACATAGATACGGTTCAGCATGAAATCCTGGGTAAACATATTTCTGATGTATGCATTTACCTGTCTGACTGTATACACATTCGTCATGCTCATACTCCCATCATTTTATGATTCTGGCAAGAACACCATTCACAAATGACGGACTGTCTTCACCGCCATATCTCTTAGCCAGTTCCACTGCTTCGTTGATCGCTACGGATACCGGCACATCTTCATCCATCTTCATCTCATACACAGCAAGACGCAGAATTGACAGATCCGCCTTATTCATGCGGACCGTTTTCCATCCTGTCGTATGCTCATTGATCAATTTATCAAGCTCCGGCACTTTCGCCGCAATCTTCTTCGCCTTCTCACCAATGTATGCTCTGTCTTTCTCATCATCGATCCCTGTCTGCTCAAAGTACAGATCGATCTGTTCATCTAATTCTTCCGGCGGATAGAACTCTGTGCCGAAAATCACTCTCAATATATGTTCTCTCTGCTCTGTTCTTCTCACTTATACTTCCTCCGGTACATCCACTCCGGCAATGCGGATATTTACATCAGCAACTGTAAGTCCTGTCATATTCTCAATCGCTGACTTCACTTTTTCCTGTACTTTACTGCATATCTCTACCAGACCGTATCCGTACAGCACGTTCATCGTGAGTGTCACTGTTACGATGCCTTCCAGCACTTCTACTTTTACGCCTCTTGCGGGAGACTTCATACCAAGCTTGCCCATAATCTCCTTTGTCATGCCGCCAAGAGAGGCTACGCCTTCTACCTCCATAGCTGCGAATGCTGCAATAGAAGCTACAACTTCATCAGCGATCTTTACTTCACCGATGCTCTCATCTTTCTGAATTGTATATATATTTCTTTCTTCTTTTCCCATATCAATAAACCTCCTGTTGGATGTATGTCATATGTCACACTAAGATTATAACAAATTTATTCATAAATGCAAACGATAAGTTCACAGATACGATGCAGATTACAGCAAGATTAAGAACGTCCGAACTCAGACAGCTCCAGCCCCTCGTTACGCTCCAGCACCATGCGGATGCTCCAGTCATTAACAAAAAGTAACAGCGGTCTGTCTTTCAGGTCTTTGATCTTCTTCATATCAGAAGTTCCCTTAATCTTATCCAAGTCGATATCCTCATTCTCAATCCAACGGATATGCTCGTAAGGAAGTGTATCCAGACGAATCTCTACATTATATTCATTCTCCAGACGATACTTCAATACATCAAACTGCAGTACGCCGACTACTCCGACGATAATCTCTTCCATACCGGTATTGTATTCCTGGAAGATCTGGATCGCACCTTCCTGTGCGATCTGGTTGATTCCCTTGATAAACTGCTTTCTCTTCATAGTATCAACCTGACGCACTCTTGCAAAGTGCTCCGGTGCAAATGTCGGAATGCCTTCGTACGCAAATTTCTTAGAGGATGCTGTCAGTGTATCTCCAATTGAGAAAATACCAGGGTCAAAGACACCGATAATATCTCCTCCGTATGCATTCTCGATGATCTTACGCTCACTCGCCATCAGCTGCTGTGGCTGTGACAGACGTACTTTCTTACCCCCCCTGGATATGCCACACTTCCATTCCAGCTTCAAATGCACCGGAACAGATACGCATAAATGCGATACGGTCTCTGTGTGCTTTATTCATATTAGCCTGAATCTTAAATACAAATGCAGAAAAGTCCGGCTCCTCCATTGGATCGATAATGCCCTGATCAGATTTTCTCGGAAGCGGTGATGTAGTCATGTCCAGGAAATGCTGAAGGAATGTCTCCACACCAAAGTTGGTCAGTGCGGATCCGAAAAATACCGGCGACAGTTCTCCCTTGCTTACCAGCTCCATATCAAATTCCGCTCCTGCTCCGTCCTGTAGCTCAATCTCTTCCAATAACTGTTCCATCTGCCCTTCTTCCAGTAATGTCTCCACTTCCGGATCGTCCAGGCTGATCTTGCGCACGGTTCCCTGTGTTGTACCCTTTCTGGTGTCGGAGAACAACTCGATCTCTTTCTCATTACGGTCATACACACCCTTGAATCTCTTACCGGAACCAATTGGCCAGTTCACCGGACAGGTAGCAATACCAAGCTCATTTTCAATATCATCTAACAGTTCAAAGGTATCCATTGCCTCTCGATCCATCTTATTGATAAATGTAAAGATCGGAATATGACGCATGGTACATACCTTAAACAGCTTACGTGTCTGTGCCTCAACACCCTTGGATGCATCGATAACCATCACTGCTGAATCCGCAGCCATCAATGTACGATAGGTATCTTCTGAGAAGTCCTGATGTCCCGGTGTATCCAGAATATTGATGCAATATCCGTCATAGTTAAACTGAAGTACGGAAGACGTTACGGAAATACCACGTTCCTTCTCGATCTCCATCCAGTCAGATACTGCATGCTTCGCGGTCGCTTTACCCTTAACACTTCCTGCCTGATTGATTGCTCCTCCGTAGAGAAGAAACTTCTCTGTCAGAGTCGTCTTACCGGCATCCGGATGGGATATGATCGCGAACGTCCTTCTCTTTTTTATCTGTTCTTTTATCTCGTTTGTAAGTTCTGCCATAACTGCAACACTCCTGCATTTTCCTTATTTTCAATCTTAGTTTTATCCTGGTTTCAGCCTTAAAATCCGTCTCGTAATTTTACGCTGTTTTTTAGTATATCATAAGATTCAAAAATCTACAATCACAGGTTTCCTCTCTGACGAACTTTCTTACGGATCATAAGACCTACAAGCAACAGAACTCCCGTTCCTGCAAGCACCCATACCCAGATTGGTATATCCCTCACATCATAGCATCGGACGCTGATCCACATCTGGTTGATTTCCTGATTCTGTGTATCATCAAAATTCAGCATGATCGATGATCTGGAAATAGCGTCCTGATCCGGATACTGTGCAAACAACTGTCGCTCCACCTGATCGGTCGGCGCATGGATCACATATTCTCCTTCTGTTCCTTCTCCTGAGAAGAAATAACTCAGGTCATACGGCGTCACATCCGTCTCATCATCCTCGGCGCCGTAACACCAGTCTGCATATTCAAAAATCCGTGGGTCATTACCGCCGGCAATCACCGATGTATATCCTACATAATTCATATTACGGATCACATTGTCCGGTCTGGATGTAAAATTAATAAATGCTTCTGCTGCCTGCTGCTTTGCAGCGTCATCATGAACTCCACTCTTTAACATCACCCAGCCGTCAAAATAAATATTCGTTGCCTCTTCCGGTACCGCAAATTCCAGTGGAAAATCATCCTCGTCTGCCTGATCCAGCGTATACACCCCATCTCCTGACCACTGAAGATTAGCCACTACCTTTCCGGTAATCATATCTGCCTTACCGGAATCTGACTCAAAGGAGAATGCATTCTTCTTCACATCCTGAAGATATTCCTGTACTTCTGCAATGGTCTCCGGTGATGCATCATTCATTTCTTTTTCCAGATTATCATGGTAATTCGGATCATTCTTAAATGCATCTGATGTTAAAAGATCTGATTTCAAAGCTCCCAGTGCCGCAAAATAAGAATCCCTCACATTGTCCTTGATCGTAATCTGACTTTTATACTTTGGATCATCCAGAATCTTCCAGCTGGAAGCCTCTTCTCTGGTCACCTCTTCCGGATTATATACAATACCGGTCAGTCCCCACATATAACCTGCAGCGTATTTACTCCAGGATTCTCCATCTACTTTGCTGTTATCATATACCGATTTAATATATGGGGATACTCCATTAATATAGTAGTTCTCCGGATCGGAAGTATCGAAAAAATGATCTGACAGAGGTTCCAGTCTTCCCTCTTTCATCAGCTTCATGATCATATATTCGGAAGGACATATCAGATCATAAGTATCTCCCAGTGTCAGCATATTATACAGATCCTCATTGGTTCCATAGGTCGAATACTCCACCTTTACGTGAATACCATAAGTCTCGTAATACCAGTCCTCAAAATCCTCCACCATAGAATTCTCACCGATGATGTCTCCACTCTCCAGATCAATGGTATCCTCTTCGTCCCAGTCACCCTCATCCAGATACTCTTCCCAGTTACTGATTCTAAGTGTCACTGTCTTTTCATTTGTTGCTTTTTTATCTGCTTTTTTATCATCTGCAGCCTTTACCTGCATACCACCAGACAAGGTAAGACCAAGGCTCAGAATTAACCCAAAGATAATACCGCTCTTTATTCCTGATTTCGTTCCTGCCATCATGATCCTCTCCTTTCTGCCCTGTGAGACCGTATATTCATGATCAATACCAGTAACACAACACACACAAATATTACTGTAGAAAGTGCCCATAGTGCTGTCTTGATATTGGTCTGCGCACCCTTGGTTGCATTTACCACATAGGTACTGATTGTATCAAAGGTTGCCGGCTTCGTGTAAGTTGCCACAAAATAATCATCCAGCGACAGCGTTACAGACAATGCAAATCCGGATACGATACCTGGCATGATCTGTGGAATCACAACCCTGGTAAGTGCCGTAAACGGTGTTGCCCCAAGATCCAGTGCTGCCTCATAGATACTGGAATCCATCTGCTTCAGCTTCGGGATCACTGACAAGAATACAAACGGCGCACAAAGTGTCACATGTCCTGCTATCAGCGGAATAAATGTGTCCTTGCTGATTCCAAGTACCACTACCAGTAAGATACAGATAGAAAATCCGGTCACTACATCCGCATTCACTACCGGAATCTGATTCAATGTATTTAACATAGCTGCGGTTCTCTTCTTAGAATAGAAAGAACCGATGGCCCCTACTGTTCCAAGTATCGTTGCCAGTGCCGATGCTCCCAGTGCCAGTGCAATGGTTCCTGTGATCATATTCACCAGCTCCGGTGTTGAAAATAACGTCACATAGTTATGCATGGAGAATCCACGGATTGCCCCAATATTCGTTGATTTCGTAAAACTGTAGACTGCCAGCACAAGAATCGGCAGATACAGAAATGCGAGCACAAGTCCTATAAATATCATTTTTCCAGTCTTTTTCATTACAGCAAGGAACCTCCTCTCGCATTTTCATCTTCCTGCCCTCCGCCAAACAGTGTAAACAGACAGATAATTGCCAGAAGTACCAGCGCGATCATCGATCCGCCATGCCAGTTGTATGCAGAGAAATAACTTCCTATCAGGCTGCCCATAATATAGGCACTGTTATACAGCATATCCAGTACTACATAGTTGGTCATTGCCGGAAGAAACACCATTGATACGCCGCTGATAATTCCCGGAACGGATAATGGCAATGTCACTCTTAAGAATGCCTGCATCTCTCCCGCCCCCAGGTCCCTTGCTGCTTCCAGCAGCGAGCCATCCAGACGGGATATGGTCGTATAGATCGGTAATATCATAAACGGAAGAAAATCATAAGTCATACCAATAACCGTATTCAGAAATGGGTGATATGCAAGATTTCCTTCGATAAATGTCAGAATCTCTTTCAACGCGGTAATACGCAGGGAGAAATTGATCCACATCGGCATCACAAATAAAAGCAGGATCACCGTCTTAGACTTCCATTTGCTGATTGCCAGAATATATGCTGTTGGATAAGCCAAAAGCAGACAGACTACCGTCGTCACGATTGCCACGCCAAAGCTGTAAAACAACGTGCCAAGTGTATTAGGATTGGTAAAAAATCCCACCAGATTCATAACCGTAAACTCGCCCTGTCCATTGGTAAATGCATAATACACAAGTACCAGCAGCGGCATTGCTACAAACAGCAGCAAGAATATAGCATACGGTATTCCCAGTGTTTTTCTGGAAAATGTTCTTCTGTGCATTTTGCGTTCCTCCTACCTTTTTACTGTAAATTTCATTTTGTCAACCGGCATGATCAGCCCCACCTGGTCATCCATATTCCACAGGTATTCATCATCCACAACAAAATCATGCTCCAGATCCGTATGAATGACATAGCTATAGTGATCTCCCTCGTAGATCAGATTACTGATATATCCCTGTACCAGTCCTTCCTCCTGCTCATCTGTCATACGGATATCCCTCGGCTGGATTGCTGCTGTCACACGGATCTTTCTGGTGTCAATCTCTATGCCATTAGAATCTACCAGATCACCATCTTCATCAAAATAACTGCCCTTAATAATATCAGTCAGACTCACATCCAGAACATTATCATTGTATTCCAGTTCTTTATTCTTATTAATCTCAACCTTAAAGAAGTTGGTGTGATCTTCTGTTACCATCAGATGGATATTGTCAGGCTCCACTGTAATACCTACGCGCTGACCTACCTTCGCCACATTGACTGACTGAGCTACGATCTCATTTTTACCGGACTCGATCGTAATCTCATAATGCATTCCCTTAAAGATCACAGATGTCACCGTACCACGGATCGTTCCATTTTCAGGAGCAACGATCTGCACATCCTCCGGTCTCACGACTGCTGTAATGTGTGTACCTTCCTTCATATCATCCACACAGACAAATTCGCCACCGCAGAAACGAGCTTTCAACTTTCCTGTTACAATTCCGTTAAAGATATTACTCTCTCCGATAAAATCTGCTACGAATGCATTGATCGGCTCATTATAAATGTCTTCCGGTGTGCCGATCTGTTGCATCTTACCTTCCGACATAACCACAATCTTATCTGACATGGTAAGTGCCTCTTCCTGGTCATGGGTTACGTAGATAAACGTAATACCAAGCTCTCTGTGCATGGCTTTCAGTTCTAACTGCATCTCCTTACGCATCTTCAGATCCAGTGCGCCAAGAGGCTCATCCAAAAGCAGAATCTGCGGTTCATTGACAACCGCTCTTGCAATTGCCACACGCTGCTGCTGACCTCCGGACAGTGTACTCACGCTCCGGTTCTCAAATCCTTCCAGATCCACAAGTTCCAATGCTTTCTTAACCTTTTTTACAATTTTACTCTTTGGTGTATTTTTCTGCTTCAATCCAAATGCGATATTGTCAAAAATATTCATATGCGGAAATAATGCATAACGCTGAAAAACCGTATTGATCGGCCGCTTATTCGGCGGCAATTCTGTGATCGGCTTTCCATTTAACAGAATCTCGCCTCCTGATGGAATATCAAATCCTGCGATCATGCGGAGCGTCGTTGTCTTGCCGCATCCTGATGGCCCAAGAAATGTAATGAACTCACCCTGTTTTACCTCCAGATTAAAGTCGGAAACTGCAGTAAATCCATCCTCATATGTTTTGGTAATATGTTTTAATTCAATGATATTCTTTGTGTTCTCCATCTTTATCCCCCATTCTGCTTTCTCTAAAAATTAGGTGGTGTACTAACCCATATGAATTTTGCCGGCCTGCTGCCCGGGTTCTCGATCCAGTGTTTCTCCTTTGCAGGATAATAAAAACTGTTTCCCGCTTTTACCTGATAGACCTTCTCTCCCAGATGCAGCTTCACTCTTCCCGAAATAAGATACCCGAATTCCTCACCGCTGTGCGGTTTATCTTCATCCAGTCGCTGATGCGGCGCAATCGTCACAAGAAGCGGCTCCATCTGATACTTCTGTGCTGTCGGCACGATCCATTGTATCTGATTACCGACATCATCAACCTTTTCAAAAAATCCATTTTCAGAAAAAACGATCTGTTCTTCTTCTGTCTCTTTAAAGAAATCTGATGCCGTTGTTCCCAGACATTCAATCAGATCCAGCAGCGTTCCTACTGACGGTGATACCTGTCCCCGTTCAAGCTGGGAAATGAATCCCTTGGTAAGCTCTGTTCTGTCTGCCAATTCCTGTTGTGTCAGTCCGTTCTGATTGCGCAGATCTTTAATCTTTCTCCCGATATGTTCATTCACGTATTCCAGTTCCATACCGTTCCTTCTTTCCTTTTGTAACTTTTATTTTGAATCACAATATTTCTAAACCCAAAATATGTTTTCACTAAACTTTCACACGATTCTGATTATACTACTAATAAACTTTTTGTCAATTATTTCCATCATAATTCTCGTTAAAAATACGTTAAAAAGTCCCTGAACATCACTCTTCTGATCTTCAGAGACTTTCTGGTCTTTCTCATTGCTTTTCCAACTCGTTTTTTAATTTAATTTTCTGTTGCCGCAACCGGATTAATTACAATATTTTCTGCTGCTACTCCCGTCTTTCTGGTAACAATATCCTCAATCTGCGCCCGGTTCGCCTCAGACAGTTCTGCCGCACTGACTACCACATCTGCCCCATCAGAAGTAAGACTTACCACTGCTTCTTTGAACCCTTTCGACGCCAGCATTGTCTCTGCTGCCGCTTCTTTTTCCGCCAGATCTGTCATCAAAAGGAGCTGATCCACTGCCTCCTGCTTCTGCGCATCACTGAGATTCTTATTATCAATGATTTCCATCAGGGATTCTTTGTTCTTTGCCCGCACCTGTTCTCGGGTTACCTTTGCTTCTGCCACCACTGCGCTGGCATCGCCACTGGTCAGAACCGCTTCACCCGGCGTTCCATCCACGGTACCATCTTCCTCATTATCATTGCTCTTAATATCTCCATTTGCTGCCGACAGATCTTCCTCCGAAATATCCAGAAGCTCCATATTAGCAAGGTCACTGCTGGTCTCCTTAGACTGATTCTTCCCTCCCAGCAGTTTGCCGGAATAATTCAGATATCCTGCTGCTGCGATCATAATTGCAAGTCCCGCGATCACCAGTTGATTTCTCCGCACCCTATGCTTCACACTACTTTCCTCCTTGCGATGAATTTAATTACGTTTCATTACCTTTATTTTATGCGTGTCTATCTCGAATAATGCCTGAACGGCTTCTATAATATTCTCTACTGCCACCGGGTCATCACCACCTTCTGCTATTACGATGACTCCGGCCACCTCCGGTGTCAGTTCTTTTGTCACATAAGGCGCTCCCTGGCTGCTTCCACCACCATCATAGATTGCTGTCTGGGAACTCCGACTCTGAATCGTACTTCTGCTGCCACCCTGACTGTCTGACTCCTTCACTGACTCACTCTCCGACTCACTGTCTGCGCCAAGAATCTTTTCTGAAGAAGATGCCATGGTGATCATAACCTCTGTCTGTCCTACCCCATGTACTTCCGACAAAACCTTCGCCAGTTTCTGTTCCAAATAATCTGCATATGTTTCCGCGTTACCATTTCCGGCCATTTCATTTGAAGTATTATCCGAGGGATCTTTCGTTTTACCGGAATGCATTAATCCCGTTTCCGCATCACCCTCCCCAGAGAACGGCACTGCAATTACCAGCAAAAGAATGCCTGTAAGCAGTATAATCAGTAGACGGTCTTTTCTATGACACAGATCCTTACATTTCCCGACAAGCTTTTTCCAGTCTATCTTCGGTATCTGCTTCTTATCTTCCAATCCGAATCTCCCCCACTTCTATCCGCCCTGCTTCTGTTTGCTCCTCTTCTGATTCTTCCAGACTTTTCTCCACATCTTCCTCCTCAAGTTCTGCTGACTTTGTCTCAATCTGCTCCACCATCTCTGTATACTTTTTTTCAGCTTCAGTCATGAATCCTGTCGTATCTGTTCCAAATATCCGAAACACCGGAACAAGCATAAAAAGAATCAAAACGATTCCCGTGTACAACCTGATATACTTCTGGTACTGTTTTCCAGCCGCAAGCTGCATAATCACCGAAATCAGTACCATCACATATGCAATCTGACGAACCCACTCATATAATTTTTCCATTTAATCCCTCATCACATTCCTGTTGTATAGCTCACAATAGCAACCGTCACCAGAAATAAAATCCCGGTAACAAAGATACAATTCATAAGCATCTTGCAGCCTTCGCCTACACCACTGATGCATTCTATAATTCTTTTATCCGATACAGGCTGAACCAGTGCTGCTGCAAGCTTGTACCCAAGTGTGATCACTGCAAGCTGCAATAATGGTGCAAGGCAGAGTACAAGACACAGGAACATTCCAACGATACCGATACTGTTTTTTATCAGCACAGCGGTGCCAAGGGCAACCTCTGCCGTACCGCCAAGCAGATCTCCTACCCCCGGAACCATCTCCATTCCTCTTGTCACTGCGCTTCGTTTCACAGTATCAATTGCCGGTCCAAGCATCCCCTGTATCACATTTAACCCGATCATGCCACCCATCAGAGTCTTAAGTCCCCAACCGATTGCCGTCTCCAGAAGCTCTGCAAATTTAGACAGATAATCTTCTGACTGCAAGCTGTTCATCACCCTTATTATCACATACATATGAATTCCCGGCACGATCAGATGAAGCAGCAGCTCTTCAATTACTACAATAAGAATAATCGCAAGATGATAAAATGCAAGGGAACTGATGCTTCCCTTCGCGACTGTAACTGCTGCAAAGTACACCGGATACAACACCTTCATAAAACCTGTCAACGTATGCACTCCATTTGCCATCCATTCCGATGCTGCCTGAAATGATGCCAGACAGATTCCCATCACAAGAAGATAGATCATATAAAAGCTAATCTGTGACACCTGCCTGGTCTGAAATATATCAGAAAAACCGATGAATACTGCTGATGCAATCGCCAAAAGAATCAGATATAAAATGCTTTTTCTGTTCACCTCCCAAGCTCCGAATATCCTCTCCCGTAGCATTTCTTTTATAGCATCTCGGCCAACATCCGTATTTCCCATCATAATCTGTCTGACCGCATCCGCAAATTCCATCCTTTCCTGTGGAAAAAGGTCTTCCATCATCCGATCAATATCTGTAAAATCCATTGATTCCAACAGTTCCATATTCTGCGTCTTGTCTGATATCTGCACGTCTTCAGTCTCACTGGCATATACTATACCCATACTCTCCGCTTTTTCCTGCCACCACAAGGCTGCTATCACCGTCATCGCCAACATACTTATTCTTACCAGAAGAATTCTCCCGTATGCGCTCTGTTTTTTCATGTCAGGAATTCTCCGATTGCCTGTAGTACCATCAACAGTATCGGAACGCTTAATACCATAATTAACAGTTTTCCGAATATCTCAATCTGTGCTGCAACCGTCTGATATCCAGCATCCTTACATATACTCGAAGCAAGCTCTGCTGCATATGTGATTCCGATCATTTTCAACATTGTGCGAATATAAACTCCATCTAATCCTATGGTATCTCCAATCTCACGCACAGTATCCACCAATACTTCCAACTGTCCAAATACTGCTGTGAAAATCAGCACACTCACTCCCAGTGCAATATATGTACTGTATTCTGTTTTTCCGCCCTTAAACTGCACCGCCAGAAGTACACCCGCCACTCCCAGTACTGCAACCTGCAGCATATTCATATACATCCCCCATTTCCACATCTATTACAGATAAAATTTCGAATCGACATATCTCCCGTAGTAGTCTAACACTGCTCAGAGGGAAAACAGATCCCGTATGGATTCAAACAGATCATAAATATATGGCACGATCCAGAATAATACCAGAATCAGTCCTGCAAGACTCGTCAGAAACGCCTGTTCTTCTCTTCCACTATGCTTCAACACCTGTCCCAGTACTGACACCAGAATACCCACCGCCGCTATCTTAAATATCAGATTTACCCCCATGTATCCTCCTCTTATATCAGCATCACCGCAATCAGAATACCGCCGATCACTCCCAGACTACGATACAGCTTTTTCTTTTCACCAAGCATCGACTGTCTTTCCTTTATGGCATCTGCAAATTCTTCCAGATAACGATCCAGATAACGAATCTGCATTTCTATATCCGCATGTCCAAGAAAACTGCCAAGTTCCATAAGCCGCTGTCTCTCCTTTTCCGGGATCATATTTTCTGTCAGATGAATTTCCACTCCCTGACTCCATATTTCCACCAGATTCCCTCCATCTTTTCTGCACATCCGATCTGCCATTTCGGAAAGCCATCTGTCATATGGCTCTTTCATTTCTCTCGCAAGCCTTCTGAAAATGTCAGGAAGCATCGTTCTCGAATACCACAATTCTCCCCGAAGCCGTAGCATCAGTCCCTGCAGATATCTCATTTCCTGACAGATCCTGTCCTGCTCCCAGGCAAGGCAGCCTCCAAGCAGGCTTCCTGCCAAAATAATGAGAAATCCTCCCGTAAGCTTCAGCATAGCATCACTCTTTCTACAGACTTCAACATATTTTTGTTCCCTGATGATCGTAGACTCCCTCCAGCTGTCCGATCCGTTCTCCACGGCAAAGCACAATATATCGTTCAAACAACCTCAGCCGAAAGAATTCTTCAAATAATGGTTTGTCTCGAATCTCCTGATAACTCTCTCCATGTACTGTTGCAAGCGTTCTGCAGCCACAGTGCATGGCATAGCGAAGAATCCCAACTTCTTCTTCGCTTCCAATCTCATCCACCGCGATCACCTCTGGTCCCATACTCCGGATCAGCATCAACATACCATCTGCTTTCGGGCATGCATCCAGAAGATCTGTTCGGACTCCAAGATCATTCTGTCTGATTCCAAGATAACACCCTCCAAGCTCTGACCGTTCATCCACCACCCCAACTGTCTTTCCTTTTAAATGGTCACATCCATTCGCAATCTGTCGGATCATGTCTCTGAGAAGAGTCGTCTTGCCACATCCGGGCGGTGCAATGATCAGTGTGTTGTATACATTACCCTGACTCGTCAGATATGGCATCACAGCATCCGCACAGCCTCTGACCTGGTGTGCAACACGGATATTCACCGATGAAATATATCGGAAATTACGTACGCCATTCTGTTCCATTATGACCTGTCCGGCAATCCCGATCCGATGACCCCCTTCAATGGTAATATATCCCTGCTTCAGTTCCTGTTCATACGCATACAGAGAATAGCCTGTCGCATACTGAATCGTCTCCTGTACCTCCTCCGGCGTTATCATACAGTTCTCCTTCGTTTTAAGCGTATGCTCCTGTCCGTCACAATAAAATAATACTTTCTGACCTGCCCGAAGCCTGATCTCCTGCAAAACATCCTCATCCGATATCTGTGCAGATAACGGATCTCTGATTCGCAGCGGCAAGATTTTCCATATACTTTCCAGATTATTTGTCTTGTTATTCACCTTTGTCCACCTCTTTACCCCATTATATTGGGACACACTGGAAAATATGCATAGAAAAAGCGCCGGGATCATCCCGACGCCTTCCTAAATTATTCTTATTTTATACTATAGCCAGTCCGTTAGCTCCACGGCTTCGCTGTATGCTCCGGTTTGCCGCTTCGCATCATCAGATCATTCACAGCCTCTGCTGCATCTTTTCCTTCAAAAAGAACTGCATTGACCTGTTCTACAATCGGCATATCCACGCCATATTTCTTACCAAGCTTAACTGCTGCCTTGGTAGAAAAAACACCTTCCACCACCATCTTGACTTCGTCCATAGCTTCCTGCATGGTTCTGCCCTGTCCGATCAGGTATCCGGCTTTGCGATTACGGCTGTGCACGCTGGCACAGGTTACAATCAGATCACCCACACCGGTAAGACCGGTAAAGCTCTCGATTGCTCCGCCCATCTCAACACCCAGTCTGGATATCTCATGAATTCCTCTGGTGATCAGCGCAGCTTTCGCATTGTCCCCATATCCAAGTCCGTCCGCAATACCGGCAGCCAATGCAATCACATTCTTCAATGATCCACCAAGCTCCATGCCAAGCATATCCGGGCTTGTATACACACGAAAGACTTCATTCATAAATAATCCCTGCAGATATTCCGCAGTCTCACGTGTCTTCGCACCCACTACCACGCTGGTCGGAAGTCCTCTTCCTACTTCTTCTGCATGGCTTGGTCCTGAAAGAACTGCCACATCCGCATCCGGTAATTCCTCTTCAATCTGCTGGCTCAAAGTCATCAGTGTATTCTCTTCAATACCTTTCGCCACATCTACAACAATCTGTCCTTTGGTAAGGTACGGTCTGATCTTAGCAGCTGTGCTTCGTACCGCTGTAGACGGCACCGCCATGATCAGCACCTCTTTACCTGTAACTGCTTCTTCCAAATCTCCGGTAAATCTCATCGTCTCCGGTAGCTTCACTCCCGGAAGCTTTGACTTATGTTCTCTGGTTCTGCTTAGCTCTTCCGCTTCCTCCGGTCTGTGCGACCATTCTGTCACTGCATGCCCATTCTTATCCAGAAGCAATGCCAGTGCAGTTCCCCAACTTCCTGCTCCGATTACTCCGATATTTGCCATCTTATACCTCCTTATCAGATCATACTCCAGATTATGATTTCTTACCTACTGATAATTTATTCTCCGTACCATTCATCAGACGGACAATATTCGCCTTATGCTTATAGAATGCAGAAATCACTAACAATACGGCAATCCCATAGATCTCATAGAGATGTCCGCCAGTCACATGATATCCACCCATCTGTCCATACACGATTACACAGATCATGTAGGTCACAACAAGTGTAAGTGATCCGGCAGACACATATTTTGTGCATATTGTTACTCCTAGGAAAGCTGCTACACAGATCAATGTGATCCACCAATTGGTCGTACTGGCAATCAGCCCTGCTGTAACTGCAATCCCTTTTCCTCCTCTAAAATTCATATAAAATGGATAATTGTGACCCAGTACGACTCCCATACCGGTATACATAGCAAGTACCTGTATGATATCTGCATGTGTCTTTCCAAAAATCAAGTGGACTAACACTACTGCAATGATACATTTGAACGAGTCTCCCAAGAATGTAATCACTCCGGCTTTCCAGCCAAGTGTCCTCAGAACATTCGTCGTTCCTGCATTACCGCTTCCATATTTGCGGATATCCAGATGCTGGCTTTTGCCATAGAGATATCCGGTCTGGATCAGACCAAACGCATATCCGATCACCAAACATATCAATCGTTCCATAGTTACTGATCTTTCTCCTTTCTCTCGCGGATAAAGAATTTCAGTGCAGTTCCACGGAAACCAAATGCTTCTCTGATCCGGTTCTCCAGATATCTGGTATAGGAGAAATGCATCAGTTCTTTGTCGTTCACAAATATTACAAATGTCGGCGGCTTGATCGCTACCTGTGTAATATAGTAGAGCTTCAATCTCTTACCCTTATCTGACGGCGGTTGCTGCATCGCTACCGCTTCTGTCATGATCTCATTCAATACTCCTGTTGCGATGCGAAGTGTCTGATTCTCTATTACCATATCGATTACATCGAACATCTTCGGCAACCGCTGTCCGGTCTCAGCAGATACATACATAATCTCTGCATAAGGAATAAATGACAGCACCTGACGGATCTTACTCTCATATTCACGCATGGTCTTGTCATTTTTCTCAATGGCATCCCACTTGTTAACCACAATGATAATACCCTTGCCACGCTCATGTGCAATACCTGCAATCTTGGCATCCTGTTCTGTTACACCCTCTGTAGCGTCAATCACTACCAGCACCACATCGGCACGCTCTACCGCTGTTACGGTACGGATGATACTGTACCGCTCCAGTTCTTCTTTGATCTTATTTTTTCTGCGAAGTCCTGCGGTATCAATGAACACATATTCCTTGCCATTATGCACAATCTCAGTGTCAATGGCATCACGAGTGGTTCCTGCCACATTGGACACGATCACACGCTGCTTGCCGACCAGGCGGTTCACGATCGAAGACTTGCCTACGTTAGGCTTACCTACGATGGCTACACGTGGGCGCTCATCCTCTTCTTCCTCACCTGTATGCTCTGGAAAATGTGCAACCACTTCATCCAGAAAATCTCCCAGACCCAGTCTTGAAGATGCAGAAATCGGCACGGGATCCCCGATCCCCAGATTATAGAACTCGTATACATCCGGCATGAACTTGTCAAAGTTATCTACTTTATTAACCGTCAGCACGACCGGCTTACCGGAACGGCGAAGAAGATCTGCCACCTTAAAATCCGCATCGATCAGACCCTGACGCACATCAGTGATAAAAACGATCACATCTGCTGTGTCAATGGCAATCTGTGCCTGCTCCCTCATCTGCGAAATAATAATATCTTTACTCTCCGGTTCAATACCGCCGGTATCTATCAGTGTAAAATCCCGGTCCAGCCAGTTCACGTCCGCATAGATGCGGTCTCTTGTAACACCCGGAGTATCTTTCACGATTGAAATCATCTCTCCTGCCAGTACATTGAACAATGTAGACTTACCTACATTCGGTCTTCCAACGATGGCTACTACTGGTTTTCCCATAACTTCCTCCTCTAAATCAATTTAGCTATCGCTCATTATAACACATTTCTTCAGAATTGGTTGACCTTTTTATAAGAAAAGTGATATAAGTAATATGTAGGCACTATAAACTTATCAAATGTTAGGAGACACAAATGACAAATATCAAATATCTTGAGCAGTCTTTACCTGTAGCTCCACTTAAGATTGCTGCACTGGAAAGCTGCAAAGGACTGGGAGAAAAAGTAAACAATCATATTGTTAATTTCCGTAAGGAGGCACAGACAGAGATCCTGAATTCTCCTCTTTTTGCCAATTATCATTCCGACAATTTCCTGATTGACTGCAAATGCCCACGTTTTGGAAGCGGCGAGGCTAAAGGTTATATCGGCGAATCCATCCGTGGTTCTGATCTGTTCTTAATGGTAGATGTGTGCAATTACAATCTGACCTATACGGTTAACGGTTTTCAGAATCACATGTCACCAGACGATCACTATCAGGATCTGAAGCGTATCATCTCAGCAGCTCAGGGAAAAGCTCACCGTGTCTCTGTTATTATGCCGTTCCTGTATGAAAGCCGCCAGCACAAGCGTACCAAGCGTGAATCACTGGACTGTGCACTGGCTATGCAGGAACTGGTAGATATGGGCGTAGAGAATATCATTACCTTTGATGCTCACGATCCCCGTGTACAGAATTCAATTCCGTTGATCGGCTTTGATAATTTTTCACCACAGTATCAGTTCACGAAGGCTCTGCTCCGCGCAGTACCTGATCTGATCATTGACAAAGACCATCTAATGATCGTAAGTCCGGATGAAGGAGCTATGCACCGTGCCGTATACCTGTCCAACGTACTTGGGGTAGACATGGGCATGTTCTATAAACGCCGTGATTACTCTACTATCGTAAATGGCAAGAATCCGATCGTTGCTCATGAGTTCCTTGGTTCTGACCTGAAAGGTAAAGATCTGATCGTTATTGACGATATGATCTCTTCCGGCGACAGTATGCTGGACGTAGCCAAACAGTTAAAAGCGCGAGGCGCAGGACGCGTGTTCGTATGCACTACTTTCGGACTCTTTACAGACGGATTCGCTCACTTTGACGAATATTATGAAAAAGGATATATCAATAAAGTTGTAACCACCAACCTGACCTATCTCCCACCGGAGGTAAATGACAAACCTTACTTCGCTATCGCTGACATGAGCAAATTCATCGCACTGATCATTGAGTCACTGAATCACGACAAATCCATCAGTAATGTACTGAATCCTACAGACAAGATTCACGCACTGTTGGAAAAACGTAAAAATCAATAATTCCAAGAACTAACGCCCGGTCGGTTATTCACCGATCGGGCGTTTTATCATGCATAATCGTCTGCACTCAGACATCATATCCTGCTATTTATTAAAATCTGTATACACTTTTCCATTCTCAAGTATAATGTCACGAGCTTCCGCCATTTCCGATACTGTTACAAGCTGATATCCATTCTCAATCAACTTTGGTATCAACTGCAAAGCCGCATCTACTGTTGAACTGTGAATATCATGCATCAATATGATATCTCCATCATCCGCTGTATTCAATACACAGTCAATCGTGCTCTGTGTATCCTTGGTCTTCCAGTCAAGCGTATCAATGTTCCACAGAATCATCGGCATACCGACTGCCGCTTTCACCTGATCATTAACTGCTCCATATGGTGGTCTGAGAACCGTAGCCGGCTGACCACATGCCTGTTTCAGAAGCTCATTGGTCTTTGCCACCTGCGATGCTCCACCATCTGCTTCTCCAGTAAGCTGCGGATGATCATAAGAATGATTACCGATCTCACAGCCAATCTCCTTCATTCTCTCCACATCATCAGCATATTTGCTCACGTGAATGCCCTGCATAAAGAATGTCGCATGCGCATCGTATTTCTCCAGCATATCCAGAAGCTCATGCGTCCGCTCTCCCGGGCCATCGTCAAAAGTCAATGCCATCATTGGCTTATCCGGATCGATCTTCATTTCCTTAGACTGTAATTTGCCATCCTTTCCGAATACACATTTATCGGAACCTACCCGTTGCTTTCCGGTAAGCATGATGCCGTCTGCATCAAAATAATAAGTATCGTCTCCCAGTTTCATCCAACCCATCATCGCTGAGCCATTTTCGGTAAGATAATATGTATGATCTCCGTCTTTCTTCCATGCAGAAGATTCCATTGCTCCTTTTTTTGTGAAGAAGTACTTTTTACCGTTAATCTCCTGCCATCCGCTGACTTTTTTCCTATCACTGCCGAAATAATAAGTTTTCCCTTTGGATACTACAAAATCATTCTCTACATAACTTCCATCGTACTTCTGAAACTTGTTGCCTTTCCATTTGCCGACTTTATTCTTAACTGTCAGATATCCTTTCGTAACAACTATATTCGCTTTTCCATCCCAGTCAGACTTTAATTTCTTAGACAATTCCTTAGAAAGAATAAGCTTAATCGGGAATTTTCCTTCCTTTGTTCCGTCTGCATCACACTCGATAGAATAATCTTTTCCGCTGTTCAGTTCCTTCAACAGATCCTTTACTGTGTACCCTTTATCTTTATCCAGAACTTTCTTTTCCTTCTTTCTCTCACAGCTTGCTGATGCAGTTAATGTCGGTACTTTTTCATCCTGCATGATCGACTGATTATCTGCCTGTAAAGTAATCTGTGCAATACGACTTTTCCCTACTGCACGAACTACCTGAAATACACCTATTACCATCAAAAACAGGATTCCTGCAGCCATGATTCTTTGTATCTGTCTTCTGCGTTGTATTTGTTTTAACCGTCTCTTTCTATTAGAGAGTCTGTCATTATTCATCCGTAAACCCCTCATTCTTCTGTACACACACTACCGAAAGTATAACACCCCTCTCTCGTGTACACAAGAAAGGGGTGTCGTTTTTTCAAGAATTAAGAATTAAAGTATTACTTTCTTAACTAATTCATAATAATCGTAACAATTCTGTAAAACCGTCATTTATTATAATTACAAACTAATTCAGAATACGTACACGAAGGATACCATCAATTGCCTCCAGATCCTTCTTCACAGATTCCGGAATATCAGAATCCACATCTATCATGGTATATGCATAACTGCCTTTGCTCTTATTGGACATGTCTGCAATATTCATATTATCCTTTGCCAGAACGCCTGTGATCTGACCGATCATATTCGGAATATTGTGGTGAAGAAGTGTAATTCTCTTGTTATCTCCCGGGTATCCCATATCGCAGTTTGGATAATTGACAGAGTTTTTAATATTACCATATTCCAGATAATTACGCATCTCTTTGACCGCCATCTTCGCACAATTTTCTTCTGCCTCTGCTGTAGAAGCTCCCAGATGCGGAATGACAATAGCTCCCTTTACACCTGCGATCTCTGGTGTCGGGAAGTCAGTCACGTAATGCTTAATCTTACCGGATACCAATCCATCTACCACAGCCTCACTGTTCACCAGCACATCTCTGGCAAAGTTCAGTACAACCACGCCATCTTTCATCAGACTGATAGCATCTGCATCGATCATGCCCTTTGTACTGTCAAGTGCCGGTACATGAATCGTAATATAATCACATTCACTGTAAATCTCATCCACAGTTCTTGCATGGTGGATCCCTCTGGAAATCTTCCATGCAGATTCCACTGACAGATAAGGGTCATAGCCATACACATCCATTCCCAGATGCTGTGCTGCGTTGGCTACCAGCACACCGATGGCTCCAAGACCGATTACACCGAGTTTCTTTCCTTCCAGCTCACAGCCCGCAAAAGCTTTCTTTGCTTTCTCGGCATCTTTGGCAATATTACCGTCTTCTTCATTTTCCTGTACCCAGTTAATGCCACCCAAAATATCTCTGGATGCCAGAAGCATACCTGCAATAACCAGTTCTTTTACACCATTCGCATTGGCTCCTGGTGTATTAAACACTACGATTCCCTCTTCTGCGCAGCGATCCAGCGGAATATTATTCACACCGGCTCCTGCTCGCGCAATGACCTTCAGGTTCTTGCCAAATTCCAGTTCGTGAAGTGCTGCACTTCTTACCAGAATTCCATCCGCATCCTTAGCATCACTGACTGGTACAAAATCCTCACTGAGATTTGCCAGTCCACATTCTGCAATTGCATTAAAACAATAATATTTGTACATTACAGATTTGCCTCCTCAAATTTCTTCATAAATGTCACCAGTGATTCAACACCTTCATATGGCATCGCATTGTAGATACTTGCACGCATACCACCTACGGTTCTGTGGCCTTTCAGGTTCTCCAGTCCAGCTTCTTTCGCTTCTTTTACGAATTTAGCATCCAGTTCTTTATCCCCTGTCACAAATGGTACATTCATCAGTGAGCGATCTTTCTTTTCAACCGTTCCTTTGAACAGACGACTTTCATCCAGATAATCATAGAGAAGTTTTGCTTTCTTTTCATTGCGTTCTTTCATTGCTTCCAGACCGCCCTGTTTTTTCAGCCACTTAAACACCTTGCCACAGATATAAATGCCATAAGCCGGCGGTGTATTATAGAGTGATCCGGCATCTGCATGTGTTTTATATTTTAACATGGTCGGTGTACCTTCCAGTACATCATCAGAGATCAGATCCTCTCGGATGATCACGATCACAACACCAGCAGGTCCGATATTCTTCTGCACGCCACCATAAATAATGCCATATTTGCTTACATCTACCGGCTCTGACAGAAAACAGGAAGATACATCAGATACCAGGATCTTACCCTTGGTGTTTGGAAGCTCTTTGTATTTCGTTCCGTATATTGTGTTATTTTCGCAGATATACACATAGTCTGCATTCTCTGAGATTGGCAGATCAGAGCAATCCGGAATATAGGAAAATGTCTTATCCTCGGAAGTTGCAATCTTATTCGCCTTACCATACTTCTGAGCTTCCTGCCATGCTTTTTTCGCCCACTGTCCGGTTACGATATAATCTGCTTCTCCGTGTTTCATAAGATTCATAGGAATCATCGCAAACTGCTGAGATGCTCCTCCCTGCAGGAACAGTACTTTGTAGTTATCCGGAATATTCATAAGTTCTCTCAGATCTGCCTCAGCAGTGTCGATAATCTCCTGGAAGGCCTGCGAGCGGTGACTCATTTCCATTACCGACATTCCTGTTCCGTTGTAATCCATCATTTCTGCTGCTGCTTCGCTCAGAACCTCTTCCGGCAGTACTGCCGGGCCTGCTGAAAAATTGTACACTCTGCTCATCTTTGTATCCTCCGTTTTACTTATTATTTAAATCGTGTTCATCGAACGCTTCACTGATTGCGGCTCCTGGTGCAACCATTGGCCACACCTTCTCATCCGAATCAATCTGACAATCGATAACCACAGGTTTACCAAGTTGTAGTGCCTTTGCAAATATCTCCTGAAATTCTTCTCTGGAAGTTGCACGGAATCCTGCAGCTCCCATTGCTTCTGCCAGCTTTACAAAGTCAACTGCATCATTCAGTACCGTAGCTGAATATCTCTGTCCGTAAAACAGATCCTGCCACTGACGTACCATACCAAGTACATGGTTATTGACAACCACCTGAATGATCGGGATATTATGTCTGACCGCTGTTGCGATCTCATTCATATTCATACGGAAACATCCGTCTCCTGCCACATTGACAACCACTTTGTCCGGATGTCCCATCTTGGCACCAAGTGATGCACCAAGTCCATATCCCATGGTTCCAAGCCCACCGGATGTCAACAATGTACGCGGCTCTGTATATTTATAAAACTGCGCTGCCCACATCTGGTTCTGTCCAACCTCTGTGACAATAATTGCTTTACCTTCCGTCTGACGGTAGATTTCTTCTACCACATATGGACCTGTCAATCCTTCCGGATGGTAAGTAAGCGGATATTTTTCTTTATAATCGCGGATTTTCGCAATCCAATCTGCATGATCCTGCTGCTCCAATTCTTTATTAATCTGACTGAGTACCACTTTCAGATCTCCGATCACGCCTTCATCAATCAATACGTTTTTATTCATTTCAGCCGCATCTACATCAAACTGAAGGATTTTGGCATGGCTTGCAAATTTCTTAGCATTGCCTGTAACACGATCGCTGAATCTCGCTCCAAGTACGATCAGGAGGTCACATTCACTGACGCCGTAGTTGGAAGTCTTCGTGCCATGCATGCCAAGCATACCTGTGTACAAATCATCCGTACCAGGAAATGCACCTTTTCCCATCAAAGAATCGGTAACCGGCGCATCCACTTTCTTAACAAACTCATACAATTCTTTGGAAGCTCCGGATAATACCGCACCTCCGCCTACAAATATGTATGGCTTCCTGGATTCACGAATCATAGCCAGTGCATGATCCAGATCTTCTCTACAGATATCTTCTGACGGCTGTACCGGTGTAATCTTCTCAGGTACATATTCTGTCTTATTTGCTGTAACATCCTTCGGGATATCAATCAATACCGGACCCGGACGTCCTGTCTGTGCGATTACGAACGCTTTACGGATTGTATCTGCCAGATCATTGACATCCTTTACGATATAATTGTGTTTGGTAATCGGCATTGTAATACCGGCAATATCGATCTCCTGAAAACTGTCCTTTCCAAGAAGTGCTACACCCACATTACAGGTAATTGCCACTACCGGAATAGAATCCATATAAGCGGTTGCGATACCGGTAACCAGGTTGGTCGCTCCCGGTCCACTGGTTGCAAAGCATACTCCCACTTTGCCGGTAGCTCTTGCATATCCATCTGCCGCATGTGCTGCTCCCTGTTCATGGGATGTCAGGATATGAGTGATCTCATCACTGTGTTTATATAATTCATCATATACATTCAAAATCGCTCCGCCCGGATAACCGAACACAGTATCTACACCCTGTTCTTTCAGGCATTCGATTACGATTTCTGCTCCTGTCAACTGCATATTTAATCCTCTCTGTATATCACTATTTATTCTTAGGTACTTCCAGTACTGCGCCACGATTGCCTGATGTAACCATCGCAGCATATCTTGCAAGATATCCTGTTGTTACTTTAGGTTCTCTAGGTGTCCAGTTCTTTCTTCTCTCTTCCAATACTTCATCCGATACATCAAGCTGAAGCGTAAGCTCCGGAATATTAATCTTGATAATATCTCCTTCTTCTACCAGCGCGATTGGTCCGCCTACAGCAGCCTCCGGCGATACGTGACCGATAGAAGCTCCTCTGGATGCTCCGCTGAATCGTCCGTCTGTGATCAGTGCCACACTTGAGCCAAGTCCCATACCTGCAATGGCTGAAGTTGGATTCAGCATCTCACGCATACCAGGACCTCCCTTTGGTCCTTCGTAACGGATTACAACCACATCACCTGCTACGATCTTACCGCCCTTGATTGCTGCGATTGCATCTTCTTCACATTCAAATACTCTTGCAGGACCTTCATGTACCAGCATCTCGTCTACAACTGCGGAACGCTTTACAACACTTCCGTCTGGTGCAAGATTACCCTTAAGAACCGCAAGTCCACCGGTCTTAGAATACGGATTCTCAACCGGACGGATAACTTCTGGATTCAGGTTCGCTGCATGCTCAATATTCTCTCCTACCGTCTTACCTGTAACTGTCATACAGTCCTTATGGATCAGTCCAAGCTTATCCAGTTCTTTCATAACTGCATAGACACCACCGGCTTCATTCAGATCTTCCATATAGGTTGGGCCTGCCGGTGCAAGGTGGCAAAGATTCGGAGTCTTCTCGCTGATTCCATTTGCGAAATCAATCTCAAAGTCCATACCGATCTCATGTGCGATTGCCGGAAGATGCAGCATACTGTTGGTAGAGCATCCCAGTGCCATATCTACTGTCAGCGCATTCAGGATTGCATCCTTTGTCATAATATCTCTTGGGCGAATATTCTTCTCCCACATTTCCATAACTTTCATACCTGCATGTTTTGCAAGACGGATTCTCTCAGAATATACTGCAGGAATCGTACCATTTCCGCGAAGTCCCATTCCAAGTACCTCTGTCAGACAGTTCATGCTGTTAGCTGTGTACATACCGGAACATGATCCACAGGTAGGACAGGTCTTGTTCTCAAATTCAAGCAGACCTTCATCAGAAAGTGTGCCTGCCGCATTAGCTCCTACTGCCTCAAACATGCTGGAAAGACTGGTCTTTTTACCCTGTACACGTCCGGCAAGCATCGGTCCGCCACTGACAAATACAGTCGGCACGTTCACTCTTGCCGCTGCCATCAAAAGTCCCGGTACATTCTTATCGCAGTTCGGTACCATAACCAGAGCATCAAATTGATGAGCCATAGCCATAGCCTCTGTAGAGTCCGCAATCAGATCTCTTGTTACCAGAGAGTATTTCATACCAATGTGTCCCATAGCAATTCCGTCACAGACAGCAATCGCCGGAAATACAATTGGTGTTCCTCCTGCCATTGCTACGCCCTGCTTTACAGCGTTCACGATCTTATCCAGATTCATATGCCCCGGAACAATCTCATTATAAGAGCTTACGATACCGACCAATGGTCTCTCCATCTCTTCTTTTGTCAGTCCTAATGCGTTAAAAAGTGAGCGATGCGGTGCCTGCTGTTTTCCCTTTGTAACTGTATCACTTCTCATTTTATCTTCCTCCTGTAACCTGTTATTTGATATATCCTGCAATCAGATCGCCCATTTCCACAGTGCCGATCTGCTTTTTACCTTCTGACATAATATCAATCGTACGATATCCGTCTTTCAATACCTGAGATACCGCCTGTTCGATCGCATCTGCTTCCTTATCCAGATCAAAACTGAAACGAAGCATCATTGCTGCTGAAAGAATGGTAGCAATCGGATTTGCAATGCCTTTGCCTGCAATATCCGGTGCAGAACCGCCGCTTGGCTCATAGAGACCAAACTTCGTTTCATTCAGGCTCGCGCTTGCCAGCATTCCGATTGAACCGGTCACCATACTTGCTTCATCAGAAAGAATATCTCCGAACATATTCTCTGTCAGGATAACATCAAACTGTTTCGGATCACGTACCAGCTGCATTGCACAGTTATCTACCAGCATATGCTCCAACGCAACTTCCGGGTAATCCTCAGCTACTTCTTCAACAACCTTTCTCCATAATCTAGAAGAATCCAGCACGTTTGCCTTGTCTACGCTTGTTACTTTCTTTCTACGCTTCATCGCAATATCGAAACCTCTTTTTGCAATGCGGCGGATCTCATTTTCATTATATGTAAGGGAATCATATGCCTTCAGTACTCCGTCTTCTTCTACTGTTTTACGCTCACCGAAGTACAATCCACCAGTCAGTTCACGCATGATCATCATATCAAAGCCGCCTTCTGTGATCTCTTCTTTTAATGGGCAGGCTCCTTTCAGTTCATCATACAACACTGCCGGTCTCAGATTGGCAAAAAGATTCAATGCTTTTCTGATCTTAAGAAGTCCTGCTTCCGGACGCTTTGATGGCTCCAGTTTATACCATGGTGATGTCTTAGCATCTCCTCCGATAGATCCCATCAACACTGCATCGCATGCTTTTGCTGTCTCTACTGTCTCGTCCGTCAATGGAATTCCATGTACATCAATAGATGCTCCCCCCATCAGAAGCTGTTCATACTCACAGGTATGACCATATACCTCTCCTACTTGATCCAGGACTTTCATAGCCTCTGTTACTATCTCCGGACCGATTCCGTCCCCTTTAATCACACCAATTTTCAGGTTCATATGATCCTTCCTTTCATCCCAATATCTACAGTTATGTCTGTTTTATCTTTTATATTATCGTATTTTTCTATTGCTTTCAACCCTTCATGGTTTAAAAACACAAAAAAATGGAGTGTCCTCTGTTTTAAACAGAGAACACTCCATTCCTTTTGCTCTTATTCAGCGTCTGGCTTCTCAACCTGAACGATTGCTGATTTCTGCATTGGGATACGACAGTTCTTGTTGCTTCCGAATTCTACGATCACATCATCGTCTGTGATATCAATGATCACACCATAAAATCCGCTTGTTGTAAGAACAGTATCTCCAACTTCCAGTTCTGAAAGCAGCTGTGCAAGTCTCTTCTGCTCCTTTTTCTGTGGTCTCATAAGGAACCACCAGAACACACCGATAATAACTGCATAGATAAGAATCAGTCCAAGTGGGCTGTTAGCTAATCCTGATGCTAATGTAAACATAATCTATTCCTCCTGCCATCTTGATAAAAAAACACTATTGCTATCATACACAATTTTCTGCTATTCATCAAGGTTTTTTTCTATTTCTTTATAAGCTCTTTATAATCTTCCGCTATTATACATAAATTAATCTTCCGGCGTTTCAAATCCCCTCAGTGTCTCTTCTTTATATTCCTTATAACGTCCTGCATCAATCGCATCTCTGATCTCTTCCATAAGGTGATTATAGAAATACAGATTATGAAGTACGCAGAGACGCATTCCCAGCATCTCTTTTGCCTTCAGAAGATGACGGATATATGCTCTGGAATACATCTGACAAGCCGGACAGCCACAACCTTCCTCAATCGGTCTGTCATCCAGCTCAAATCTGGCATTAAACAGATTCAGTTTACCGTGTTTGGTATATACATGTCCATGCCGTCCATTGCGGCTCGGATATACGCAGTCGAAGAAGTCTACGCCACGGTCTACCGCTTCCAGAATATTGGCCGGTGTTCCAACACCCATCAGATAGGTCGGTTTATTCTCTGGCAGATGCGGCACCACCTCATCCAGAATTCGGTACATATCTTCATGAGATTCTCCAACTGCCAGACCTCCAACCGCATAACCGTCCAGATCCAATTTGGAAATCTCATCAGCATGGGCAACACGGATATCTTCGTAAATACCGCCCTGATTGATACCAAATAACATCTGATGCTTATTGATCGTATCTGGCAGACTGTTCAGGCGTTCCATCTCTGCCTTACAACGCTTCAGCCATCTGGTAGTACGATCTACTGACTTCTGCATATAATCACGGTCTGCAACACTGGATGGGCATTCATCAAATGCCATTGCGATCGTAGATGCAAGATTAGACTGGATCTGCATACTCTCTTCCGGTCCCATGAATATCTTATGACCATCAATGTGTGACTGGAAATATACACCTTCTTCTTTTATCTTACGAAGTCCTGCCAGCGAAAACACCTGAAACCCACCTGAATCTGTAAGAATCGGCTTGTCCCACACCATGAATTTGTGCAGGCCTCCCATCTTCTTCACTACCTGATCGCCCGGTCTTACATGAAGATGATAAGTATTAGAAAGTTCTACCTGTGTACCGATCTGCTGTAAATCAGCCGTAGATACCGCACCTTTGATAGCCGCCGCTGTACCTACATTCATAAACACCGGTGTCTCTATATCACCGTGTACGGTATGCAGACGCCCACGCTTGGCCCTGCCGTCTTTTTTCAATAATTCGTACATACTATTATTCCTTTCATTCTCTTATTGCACGATACATAGAATACGCGCCCCGGTTCTCACCGGAACGCGTTTCACTGGTTCTGATTAATAATGGCAGATTACAGGTGTTCCTGCCTGAATAAGATTATACAATTCACCAGCTGATGCCGGAGGCATATTCACACATCCATGAGAACCATATGTCTGATAACGCGCGCCTCCAAAAGCAGACTGCCAGGACGCATCGTGAAATCCAATGCCACCGTTAAACGGCATCCAGTAATCTACCGGAGACTCATACTCATAGGTTCCGTCTTCCAGCTTCTTTCCTCGTAACACCTGATTCTGCTGCTTGTAATACAGAGAATACATTCCCTGCGGTGTTGCATTACCTTTATTCGGATTACCGGTCACGATATCACACTGCATAGCAATCTGACCATTCTGGATAAAATACATATGCTGTGCTGTCAGATCCACCTCTGCATACGTAGTACCCCAATCATTAGCATCATGTGTTGCTGCACGGCTGGAATAATTTGGTTCTCTGGTCACGGTCTCTGCATTCTGGATATTGCTGATCAATGCATTGTACTCTGCATCCTGATCGATCTTCCAGCCATAACCACCACCTTCTACCTGTACGACATTACCTGTTGCAGTAGTAAAATTTCTTGTCTTGCCAACTGTATCATACTTTGCAGCAAGATCTGCTATGTACTGCTTAACCGCATCCTGATTAAAAGTTACCTGCATATTATCATCTACTGCAATCCACTGAGAGATTACCGAACTGTCCACAACCTCTGTGTTCGGAGAAAAGTCCAGTGTAATATTCGCTCCCAGTTCGCTGTTCATCTTCTCGCATGCCTCTGCAACTTCCGGTGAATCCTTCGTATATTTTGGCAGAATATAGCAGTCCTCCTTCATCAGATCAACCTCTGACTGAAATCCATTGATCGCTTTTGTAACGGTCTCTGCAAATTTGTCCTTGTCGATCGCTGTTCCGATCTGCTCTGCGGCTACTTCAAACTTCTCACCTGTAAATTCCGGCTTTGCAGATACAGACGGTGTCTGATTCTCTTCTGCCATGCAATCCAGATTCTCAATTACTTCAGTAAGCTTATCTTTATCATATTTCACGCCTACAGACGATTCAATATTCTGTTGCTTCCAGAGTCCTGTAATCCAAAGTAATGGGTTCTGCTTCTTGATCAGTTTTTCAACAGAATCATCTGCAACGTACTCGATATCAATATCACTTCCGCTAATCGTCTCTGTACCGCCATCAGATTCTTTCATCCTTAATGTATATCCTTTGACTTCTTCCTTCATATGAGCCTGTACCTGCTCCGCACTGCTCAGTGAAAACCCTACTCCGTTTACCTTCGTATTTGGGAAAAAATGGAAACTAAAATAAACTGACACCGCACCATATAACGCTATCAATACCAAGAACACAATTAAAATAATGCGTCTTCTTCGCTTCTTTTTACGATGCTTTTCAATAAGTTCATCACCCTCAATGATCTTATCATCCTCTTCATCCGGAAGATCGTCATCCAAATCGTCTATTTCATCATAATCCAGATCATCGTCCTGATCTGCATCTGCCTGATCATCATCCGGTTCTACTTCCGACTCTTCGTACTCCTCTTCAACATCAGAATCATCTACTCCTTCATCATTCAGAGATCCTGACAACAGTTCTTCATCATCGATAATCTCGATATCATCCCCGGCGATAGAAGAAAAGTTGTTCTTTTTATTCTTCTTTTTCTTATCTCGCATGTATCATATACTCCTCACAATTATAAATACAATCCCAATTATAATACGGTAATTTCCAAAAGTACAGTAGAATTTACCATTTTTAGCATGGTTCTTCCGTCATAATACGAATGATTTCCCGGTTTGTTTCTTTCATTCCTTCTTTCCCCAGACGACCAATATTTTTCAATGTTGCTTCCACGCCTTTTGTGACCAGTCCGTCACCTCCATAGAATTGCTGTCCGTTTTTATACATATAATATCCAAGGATCCCTGCGTCCACAGAAGAAGCTATTTTGGCAGCGCACGACGCTTTTGCTCCATCACATACCATTCCAGATACGATTGCCACAGCATTTACTACCGTATGAATAATCTCTCTATATCCTCCGCCACACAAATACGCAATTCCTGCTCCTGCGCCTACACCAGCACTGACAGCCCCACAATAAGCAGATAATCTTCCAATCGGTGTCTTCTGATGTATCGTAGTCAGATTTGCTAATACTAATGCACGATACATCTGCTCTTCACTTACCTTCAAGTCTCTTGCATATACAATAACCGGAACAGATGTTGTTATTCCCTGATTACCACTTCCAGAATTAATCACAACCGGCAATTCACATCCGTTCATTCTTGCATCGGAAGCTGCCGCTGCCATAGCCTTTGCACGAGTCTGTACATTATTTTCTCCCATGCCAAGCAATACTGAACCGATATTTGCACCATAATCACCACGGATTCCTTCTTCTGCAATCTCCATATTACAGACAATCTGTGGATGAATGATTGCTCTCACGTCTTCAATATCTACAGTCTGAGAAAAATCCCATATATCTTCCATAGATAATAATGACCGGTCCGTCAGTCCTTCTTCTGTCTCTTCATTAATTTCTTTCTGTTCCAGTATATTATGATCTTTCTCCACTAACACAACATTTGTATGATAATTCGCAATCCGGATCTTACTGTACGATGTCCCTTTATATACCTTAATGATCAGATCAAATGTAATCCCGCTGTTCAGTGGCTTTACCGTAATCGGCGTCTGTTCCAGATATCGTTTCATTTCCTGAATCTGCTCTTCTGACACCTCAGCAATTACTTCAAGTTCTTTTTCTGCATTTCCTGCAATAATACCTGCTGTCACAGCTGCCGGAATTCCCTTTAACTGCTGAGTATTAGGCACGATCACCGACTTCACATTTTTAATCAGACTTCCACTCGCTTCCACTTCGATTCGTTCTGGAATTGCTTCAAGAGTATCTCTTGCAATCGCCGCAGCATATGCAAGTGCAATCGGCTCCGTACATCCCATAGCCGGAATCAATTCCTCTCGAAGAATCTGGATAAACGCCTGGTATTTTGTATCTGTTTTCTTCATATTACCCTCCCTTTACTCCTGCACCAGCAGATAATTTTCTTTATTTTACCACATTTCTATTCATCCGCAACACTCCCGCACCCCTTTTCATTCTACTTTTCGTTCCACAAATTGCCTTTTTTATATTCCTGCGCTATAATAGCAGAAAACACGTTTTCATAAAGGAGATTATACACACTATGGCAGGTTCATCATATGGAACAATCTTTCGAATTACAACATGGGGAGAATCTCATGGTGCAGGCGTCGGCGTTGTGATCGACGGCTGCCCGGCAGGTCTTCCTCTGTCAGAAGAAGATATTCAGAAATATTTAAACAGACGTAAGCCGGGACAGAGTAAATTCACTACCCAGCGCAAAGAAAGTGATCAGGCGGAGATCTTATCCGGTGTCTTTGAAGGACGCACTACCGGAACTCCGATCTCCATTCTTGTACGCAATCAGGATCAGAAATCCCGCGACTACAGTAATATCATGAACACTTACCGTCCGGGACATGCCGATTACACCTTCGATGCCAAATATGGCTTTCGTGATTACCGTGGCGGCGGACGTTCTTCCGGGCGCGAGACCATCGGTCGTGTAGCTGCCGGTGCTGTTGCATGTAAGATTCTGGAATCTCTTGGCATCCAGGTTATGGCTTACACCAAGTCCATCGGACCGGTCAGCATTCCGGAACAGGACTATGACTATAGTGTAATCACAGATAATACGTTATATATGCCAAATAATCAGTACGCCGAAAAAGCTTCTGCTTATCTTGAGGAATGCATCCGATCACAGGATTCCTCCGGCGGTATCATCGAATGCCGGGTAGACCATATGCCAGCAGGAATCGGTGAGACAGTTTTTGAAAAACTGGATGCCAACCTTGCCAAAGCCATAATGTCTATCGGTGCCGTCAAGGGCTTCGAAATCGGAGATGGGTTCCAGGCTGCCAAAGCTTCCGGAAGTCAGAATAACGATGCATTTTCTTCTAATTCAGATGGCATATATAAAGAAACCAATCATTCCGGCGGTGTGTTGGGCGGTATGAGCGATGGCAGTACAATTGTTCTCCGTGCAGCCATTAAGCCTACACCATCCATTTCACAACCACAGGATACCGTAGACAAGGATGGTAAGCCTCTGTCACTCACGATCCACGGACGCCACGACCCGGTCATCGTACCGCGTGCCGTAGTTGTCGTAGAGTCCATGACCGCAATTACATTAGTTGATATGCTATTCCAGAATATGGCAGCAAGAATGGATAAGATCGCGGAATTTTATAGTAAGACTCGATAATTTGCTTAATTCATATGCAAAATAAAGGACAGTATGCAAACATATCTGCCAGCAGGCTTTATCCTTTGCATTCTGTCCTTTTTATAATGGCATATACATTGGTATATTCTGTATTTTTACAACTGGAAGCATCCTCCACCTACGAATTCCCTTAACAGCGAATTGGCCGGCACTCTTTCACTGCCAATTCCCACAAAATAATCCAGAAATTTCAGCAATCGCTTCACTTCCGGATATTCCGGGCAGTCATGCTCGATTCCAAACAGCAGAGGTTCTACATATTCTTTCAATACCGCCAGTTCATAGATCAGCGATGAGTTAAACATTACATCTGCTTCTTCCTGATATGGGAAAATATTATTCTCTTCACCCCGGCGTACTGACTGCCACATAGCGATCGTATTCTTCGCCGATGTGCCTCTGGTTCTGGCATCCCGTACGATCCGGCGAATCAGTCTGCCGTCAGTAGTCGGAATTCGATTATGCTCATCAATATTCAGCTGTGTCAACGCACTGATATAAATCTTGAATTTATTCTCATCCGGCAGTCCTGCCGTCATTTTGGGATTCAGACAGTGAATGCCTTCAATTACCAGCACATCATTTACCCCCATCTTCTTTGGCTTAGAGATGTATTCCTTGTGTCCTGTCTTAAAATTGAAGGTCGGAAGCACTACTTCTTCTCCATTCAGCAGACGGAGCATACAGTCATGGAACAGCTTGACATCTACCGTCTGAAGACTCTCAAAATCATACTTTCCATCCGCATCTATCGGTGTATCTTCTCGTTCTACAAAGAAATTATCTACAGAAATCGGATGCGGTACCATGCCATTTACCTTAAGCTGTACGGACAAACGATGGGAAAATGTCGTCTTACCGGAAGATGACGGTCCTGCAATCAGAATAAATTTGACCTTCGGATCGGCCGCAATCTGTGCCGCAATATCCGCAATCTTCTTTTCCTGTAACGCTTCCTGCACCAAGATCATTTCTCCCGGTCCATCTTTTACGATCACATCGTTCAATGCACCAACCGTCTCAATATTCTGCATATCTCCCCAGTGTACAGATTCTTTCTGAACATGGAACAGCTTCTCGGCCGGGCGGAATGGACGCACCACTTTTGGTGCCTGTTTTGTCGGCATCTGAATAACAAATCCCGCCTCATATGGATACAATTCAAACCATTTTAGATATCCGGCACTCGGCACCATATATCCGTAAAAGTAATCTTCAAACTCATTGATACTATAAAGATTTACTTTTGATACTCTCCGATACGCAAACAGTCTCTCTTTATCTTCCATACCATATTGGCGGAACAATGCAACTGCATCATCGGTATCGACCGTCCGTTTGTTGATTGGAATATCCCGCCGGATCATTTCCTGCATACGTACTTTAACTTTCTCTAAGAACTCAGTATTTACCATGGCGCCTTCCACTGTACAGTACAGCCCATCACTGACTGAGAAATGTATCCTCACTTTCGTCTCAGGAGCGTGATCACACACATCATAGATTGCTTTTACCAGTAACAGATTCATACTGCGCTTATAAGTTGCATATCCAATCTGATCCCCTGTTGTGACAAATTGCATCTCGCAATCTGTCTTCAATGTTTTTCTCAATTCCTGAAGCTTCTTATTAACAAATACCAACACAATGTCATTTTCATAATCCTGCTGATGAGCTAACGCAATCTCACGATACGTTGTACCTTTCTCGTACTGATATATCTCTTCACCAATCTGAACACTGACCATTTCCTGTGCCATATCCATCGCTCCTTTCTGCCTTATACGATCTGAAATGGATTACATACAGGTGCTTCCACTACATCGATCGCCTGACATTTCTCCCGGAGAAACGCTGCCACATCCGGTACAAATATTTTCTCAATCCCATAGTGACCACCATCTATGATCATAAGCCCCTGTGCAACCGCATCAATTCCGGTGTGATGGTCAATATCTCCTGTAATCAGTACATCTGCATGCGCCGCAAATGCTGCCGATACCATACTCTTGCCGGCTCCCGGAGAGATTGCCACACGACGGATCTCTGCAGACGGATCTCCGAATACTTTTACTGCTTCCAGTTCATATTTCGCTTTCACCAGTTCGCAACATTCCTGCAGACAGATCGGATCTTCCAAATCTGCTACACGGCCGATCCCCTGCGGGCTGCCGTCTAACGGACTCTGGCAGGTCACATCCAGTACTTCTGCATTTTTAAGTCCCAGTACTTCACCCGAAAGCTCTGCCATTCCCATCACATCATAATTGGTATGCATCGCATAATATGCTATATCATTCTGAATCAGGCGCAATACTCTTCTGCCGATAAAATCATCTTCTGTTATTTGTTTCATTCCGGAAAATATCATCGGATGATGCGTCACAAGCATATCTGCCTGTGCTTCGATCGCTTCCTCGATCACTTCATCCGTTGCATCCACTGCCACATAAATGCGATGTACTTCTTTTTTCCTTCTTCCCACAAGGAGTCCCACATTATCCCAGTCCATCGCACAGCTTCCAGGATAACGCGCCTCCAGTGTTTCTATAATTTTCTGACACAACATCTGTATCACCTCGTTTTGCTACTTTATTTCTCTACATTTCATAAGAAGCAATTGCATGTTCAATCCGTTCCAGTTCGTCTTGAAGCTCTTTCTGTCTGCTCTCTGCTCCTTTTCCGGTCTGATCTCCCAATCTATCAGCGATCCCCTTTTTTAAGCTATGTTCTCTCTGAAGGAACTGATATAATACTGGATTCTTTTTCTTCAGGAGTAAGCGCCCATAATACAACTCCTCCTGTGAATATGGCGCTTCTTCTCCATGCACCAGTTTCATCATCGGATAGTATTTGCCATCCTCTTCTACCATATCCTCTTCCACGCTCCGGTAACCATGCCGATTCAGATATTCTCTGACCTTGTGAATCTCTGATTGTGGCTGCAGGATAAATTCTTTCAGATCTGCTGTAATCTCCGATGAATTCTCCAGAATCCTTATCACCAGACCGCCCCCCATTCCGGCTGCAATCATCGTGTCTGCTTCTCCCACATGCAATGCCTGCAGTCCATCTGATTTTCTGGTAAATATCACATTCTCCAGTCTCTTTGACCGGATATGCCCTCTGGCTCTCTCCAGCGGACCTTCATTTACATCCATTGCGATCACCTTTGCTGCTCGTCCGGACTGGATCAGCCAAATTGGTACGTAACCATGATCTGTTCCGATATCAGCAACAGAGGCGCCCTCTGTCACAAGACCGGCAACAGCTTTCAGTCTTTTTGATAGTTCCATAGGCGCCTCTTTCTTATTCAAGATAATCTCTCAGTTTTCTGCTACGGCTCGGATGACGAAGCTTACGAAGTGCCTTCGCCTCAATCTGACGAATACGCTCTCTGGTAACGTCAAACTCCTTACCAACTTCTTCCAGAGTTCGTGCACGACCATCATTCATACCGAAACGAAGACGGAGCACCTTCTGTTCTCTCTCTGTCAGAGTATCCAACACTTCATCCAACTGCTCTTTCAGCAATGTCGCTGCTGCTGCCTCTGCCGGTACCGGAACATTGTCATCCTGAATAAAATCACCCAGGTGGCTGTCTTCCTCTTCACCGATCGGTGTCTCCAGAGACACCGGTTCCTGTGAAATCTTCAGAATCTCACGTACACGTTCTACCGGCATGTCCAACTCTTCTGCAATCTCTTCCGGGGTAGGTTCACGTCCTAATTCCTGAAGTAACTGTCTGGATACACGAATCAATTTGTTAATTGTCTCAACCATATGCACCGGAATACGAATCGTTCTTGCCTGATCCGCAATTGCTCTTGTAATGGCCTGACGAATCCACCATGTTGCATAAGTACTGAACTTGAATCCCTTCTGATAATCAAATTTTTCAACCGCCTTAATCAGTCCCAGGTTACCTTCCTGGATCAGATCCAGAAACAGCATACCTCGTCCCACATAACGCTTTGCAATGCTGACTACCAGACGAAGATTCGCCTCAGCCAGACGCTTCTTAGCTTCTTCATCGCCTTCTGCCATACGCTTTGCCAGCTCAACCTCTTCCTCCGCAGACAAAAGTGGCACTTTACCAATCTCTTTCAGATACATACGTACCGGATCTTCGATACTGATTCCATCCGGAACAGACAGGTCGATCTTTTCCATATCTACTTCGTCTTCATCTGACAATATAACTTCCATATCGTCATCGTCATCTGTATCCGAATTGATTCGGAGCACATCAATCCCCTTCGCTTCCAGATATTCAAATACCTGCTCCATCTGTTCTGGGCTAAGCTCCATATCTGAGAAAAAGTCATTGATCTCCTGAATCTCAAGGACACTCTTTTTCTTTTTTCCAAGAGCTACCAGTTCTTTCAGCTTTTCCTCAAATTTTACAATGTTCTCTTCCATGTAATGTCCATCCTCTCACTGCTTGTTTATATTTTATCCTTAAATTATGGAAATATGCAGTCCCTTTGCATCCTGAAGTGCCCGCTTATCCTCCATGAGTTTCTGGAGTCCCGCAATGTCTGTCGGCTCCAGTCTCCTCGCCATCTCATCCAGACTGTTCTGCTTAACACGACGCACGGTCTCATTCAATGCTTTTTCCTGCTCTTCCCTAGTGGTTAATTCTCTAATCTTTGTATGGAACAATTCTGCCACTTTGCGGTGTTCCTCTTCATCTGAAAAATGATTCATGATCTGTGCCGGATTCACTAAGCCTTCGTCCATCTGCTGATACAGAAGTTCTGCTACCGTCCGATAAAGTGGCTCGGTAAAATCATCTGACCGGATCACTCTCCGGATCTGCTGTAAGACATTCGCATCATCGATCATCCATGTCAGAAGGATTCTCTGTGACTTCAAAATACCGTCGTCCGCCTCTTTTTCACGGTTTCTCGTGGTTCTCGGCTTCTCCACAGGCTTTGCAAGTCCTGTCTGTACTGCCGTCCGCACCACCAACTTCCTTAACTCGTCCACATTAACCCGGTATGCCTTTGCAACTGCTTCTATATAATTACTGCGTTCGATCTCTTCATCGAATACCGCCAGTCTCTTCGCCGCCTCGTGCATAAATCCGGTCTTTCCTTCCGGTGTATTCAGATCATAATCCCGCTCCAGCATCTCCAGTCCAAACATAAATGCATTGCGTGCTTTCTGAATCCGTTCCTCAAATGCTTCCGTCCCCAGATTCTTGATAAATTCATCCGGATCCTTGTATGGATCCATGCGGATTACTTTTGCCGTAATCCCCACATTCCGCAAAATCGGCATTGCTCTCAGAGCTGCCTTTGTTCCTGCTTCATCACTGTCATAAGTCAGATATACTTCATTCACATACCGCTTGATCAGTGATGCATGTCCCGGCGTAAGTGCCGTTCCCAGTGATGCGACTGCATTGGTAAAGCCTGCCTGATGCAGGGCAATCACATCCATATAACCCTCACATAGTATGAAATACGGTTTTCTGGAACTTCTTGCCCGGTGAAGTCCATAGAGATTCCGACTCTTATCAAAAATCGGTGTCTCCGGTGAATTCAGATATTTAGGCTTACCATCTCCCATCACACGTCCGCCAAATCCAATCACTCGATTGTTGGCATCCATGATCGGAAACATAACACGATTCCAGAACTTGTCATACGGTCCGTGACGCTCGTCCATGGAAATGAGTCCTGCCTGCATCAGTACCTCATCCGTATAGCCCTTGGTTTTCAGATACCGATACAGATCGTCACTGTATTTGTTAGAATAGCCCAGTCCAAATGCCACAATCGTCTCATCACTCAGTTCCCGCTTCTTCAGATATGTATATGCCGTTCTGCCCTGTTCTGTCTTAAGCTGCGCGTAAAAATACTTGGCTGCTAACTTATTGATCTCAAGTAATGTACTCTTCAGGTCAGCCCGTTCTCTGGCCTCCTTAGAATACTCGATCTCCGGCAGGTCTACTCCTGCCCGGTCTGCCAGTACCTTTACTGCTTCCGGAAATGAATAATTCTCATATTCCATCAGAAATGTAAATACATTTCCTCCGGCTCCACACCCGAAACAGTAGTACATCTGCTTCTGTCTGCTAACCGAAAAAGACGGGGACTTCTCATTATGAAATGGACATAGTCCAAAATAAGAACTTCCCTTTTTCTGAAGCTTCACATAGCCGGACAGCACATCCACGATATCATTCTTCTGTCGTACTTCCTCTATTAATTCTTCGGGATAATACATAAATCTGCTGCATCCTCTTTTCTAGTCTTTGGGAATACTCAAAATACTCCCTATTTATATAAATTCGACAGAACTTTCTGATTTCCTTTAATTTTTCCAACATTTCGGAATAAAATATTCCTCAAATGTATGAACTGCGTAGGAATCTGTCATACCTGCGATATAATCACACGCTATCTGTTCTCTTGACGCGGCGCCATTTTCCAGCATATTCAAAAACTGCTCCGGCATGAGTTCCGGTTTTTCCATATAAATATGATAAAGATTCGTAATCATATGCATCACCTTCGCCTCTTCTCCCTTTGCCACCGGATTCAGGTATACATGTTCAAACAGATACTGTCTCAGCCCACGCATGGCTTTCCACACCTCATCCGACATATGGATCTCCGGGCGATCCATACTCTGCGTAATCACATCATGCACCATGCGATTCAGCCTGGCTTTGCTGGAATGTCCCAATATGTCGGTATATTCTGAAGGCAGATCCTCCTCTTTTAAAATGCCACCTCGTACAGCATCATCAATATCATGATTGATATAGGCAATCTTGTCCGATAACTGCACCAGTTTCCCTTCCAATGTTGCCGGACATCCGCTAGATTTGTGATTACGGATTCCATCCCTCACTTCCCAGGTGAGATTCAGCCCCTTCCCCTGTTTTTCCAACACTTCGACTACGCGTACACTCTGCTCATTATGCTTGAACCCCAATTCACATACTTCATTCAAAGCCCGCTCTCCGGCATGTCCAAACGGCGTATGACCAAGATCATGTCCAAGTGCAATCGCTTCTACCAGATCTTCATTCAATCTGAGTGCCTTGGCAATCGTTCTTGCATTCTGTGACACCTCCAGCGTATGGGTAAGTCTCGTCCGATAATGATCTCCCATAGGCTGTAAAAACACCTGTGTCTTCTGCCTCAGCCTGCGAAATGCCTTGCTGTGAAGGATCCGGTCACGATCCCGTTGAAACACCGGACGGATATCACATTCTTCTTCCTCACGTTCCCGTCCTCTTGACTCTCTGCTGAAACTCGCATAGGGACTTAATATCTCTGTTTCACGCAATTCAAGCTGTTCACGAATCATCATACCGGTTACCTCCTTCATTTCTCTGCACGCATTTCCGCTTTGGAATCTTATTAATATCATATTACATATCTTTATGAAAAATGTCAAAAAAGAGTCAGAGACTTTAAAATCCCTGACTCTCCTATTATATATTTTTACTGTTCATTTTCAAAATCAATGATTCTCTGAACCTTGTCCACAGATCTGCAGTTTGGATCCCATTCTACAGACAGATACTCTTTTACCAGTTCTTTTGCAAGCTGGATTCCAATAACTTGTGATCCCATAGTGATAATATTGGCATGGTTAGAAAGCTCCGCACGCTGTGCCTGATACACATCATGAATACATGCTGCGTAAGCACCTTTTACTTTGTTAGCTGCAATTGATACTCCGATTCCGGTTCCACATACTACGATACCTCTGTCGTATTTACCACCGGCAACTGCCTGTGCAACTTCAATAGCTGTGTTCGCATAAATCGGATCATCACTTCCGAAATCTGCCACTTCATGTCCCAGTCCTTTTACATAGTCCATTAACTGAAGTTTAAATTCTGTTGCGTTAGGGTCACATCCAAATGCGATTTTCATAAGTTTCGTCCTCCTTATATGTCATTACCTTACTCTGGCATTATAAATATGTTTTCATTTCTTCCAGTGATTCGTAAATGCAGGTCGGTTCTACATCCGATTCTGCCACCGTCTGCATATCTGCCTCTCCGGTCAGTACCAGGAAGCCTTTCGCTCCATTATTAACACCGGTTGCCACATCTGTGTAAAGTCTGTCACCAACAAATGCCATCTCAGATGGCTGATATCCGGTAATCTCGGCTACCATATCGACCGTTTCTTTCCAAGGCTTGCCAAGAAATCTCGGCTTCACTCCGGTAGAATCTGTGATCAGACTGCACATTGCGCCACAATCCGGCATAAATCCATACTCGGTCGGGCAGTTTGTATCCATATGTGTTGCAATAAATGGCACACCATTTCTTACATAGTGACAAATTCTGTCCAGTTTGTGGTAAGTCAGTGTCGTATCAAAACTCTGTACAGCCACGTCCGGATCTTCTTCCACTAACTGGATTCCCTTTTCTTTCCAGTTCTCTTCCAGAACCGGTGTACCATTCAGATACACTCTTGCTCCCGGATAATTTACTTTCAGGAACTCTGCACACACATCACCTGCTGTGATGACCTTGTTTTCATCCACATCCAATCCCATCTTATGAAGCTTCTCGACATATACGGATGGCACCTTAGATGCATTATTGGTAAAAAACACAAAGTCCATATCATCGGACGCTTCTACCTGACGGATAAAATCCAGCGATCCCTCGATCAGCTGATCTCCCAGATAGACGGTTCCGTCCATATCCAGTACAAATAATTTCACACCTTTTAAGGCTTCTTCTTTACTCAGCATACCACACCTCTTAACCATAGATCTCTTCTGTAATCTTGTCTGCAATCTGTTCCAGTCTTCCCTTATCCTTTGCAAACTGCAGTACGGAATATCTCGGTCTGACTGTATATCCCTTCATCAGACTTTCGTGGAATAACTCTCTGCTGATGCCGATCTCCTTCGGGCTGATCGGTGCTCCTCCTTTGGCAAGCAATGCCTCAATCTCTTCATGGGGCGGACACAGTTCTCCGGTTCCTTCCGGAAGAATATCTGCCAGTTCTTCGTAAAATCTTGCGATTACAGGAGTTGCCACGCCAACCTGGATACCATGATGGTTCGGGTTCAAACCTCTCGCAATATAATCCATTTCCCAGAAGTGTGACAGCATATGCTCTGCTCCGGATGCCGGACGTGAAATATTAACCAGTGCCATTGCCACTCCGGTCAGTGTCAGTGCTTCCAAAAGTGCTCCAAGTGATTCTGCATCTCTGCTCTTTAAGCCTTCTGCTTTGTCAAAACACTTATCTAATGCTCTTTTCACCAATGTCACGCAGGTATCGCAACGGTAATCTCCATTTGCCTTTACAGACAGATCCCAGTCTGTGATTGCCGTAATCTTACCAACCACATCACCATAACCAGCCTGGATCAGATCCTGTGGTGCAGTCTGAAGAATGTCTGTATCTCCGATCAATCCATAAGTCAAATGTGCAACCGGGGAATACTTATATCCATGAGATACGATTGGTGCTCCGTCTGCCACGTATCCGTCCATAGATGGCGCTGTTGCCACAATAATATAAGGAAGTCCGGTACGGGATGTCACAAATTTGACCGAATCATTGATAACACCGGATCCTACTGCAATCATCAGCTTTGTATCCAGATCCTGCTCCTGCAGAATACGTCCAAGCGTCTTCTCATCCGGGATCAGAATATCGTCTCCGGTATCAAACATCAGCTCTTTGATGTTGAAACCATTGTCTTTCAGAAGCTGTACTGCCTTTCTTCCTGCCACTTCATATGTATGATTATCATACACTACCAGAATCTTGCCATCCTTAAATGGTTCCGCCATCTTTGGAAGATCCTCGATTGCTCCCTTGCGGATAGACATATCGTGGACACTGAAATTATGATGGCGTCCACAGGAACAGTCAAACTCTGTCTGCGGCATCTCATTGATCGTCATGTTCAGAATCTCATTCATCTTATTCTTCCTCCTCATCAGATAACAGTGCTCTGGCGCACTCCGTATCTGTTATTAACACATTGATATATTTTCCATTGATCGCACCCTGAATTGCCGACAACTTCTCTTTTCCTCCGGCAATACCAACGGAACAGGGCACTTTACATAGCCGGTGAATATCCATGCCGATCACAGCATTATCCGATGCATACGGCTCAGTATAGCCTTCGATATCATAGAACTGCATACACAGCTCTCCGGCAGCCTTTCTCGACACTAGCGACTCTATCTCATTTTCCTTATAATAACCTGTCGCCTTAATCGCAGAATGTTCATTCGGATAACCGATTCCCACCAGTGCCACATCAATCCGGTTCATCAGCTTCACTGCATCCTGCACGCTCTCTTCCTTCATCAGCTCATCCCGCACCAGTGTACTGGATACTCTCGCCGGTGCGTGCAATGGGATAAATGTTCCATCTCCCAACCTTGACATCTTCTCCGCCAGACTGTTGGCATGAAGTTCCATCCGAAGTCTTCCCATGCCGCCTACTAATGGCACGTAAGTTACCCGCTCTGCCGGAGCCTTCTGTAATGCCGATACCATGTGGTGAAGGGTGGATCCCATCGATACACCTACAATACTGTCATCCTTGATCACATACTGCAGATATCTGGCTGCCGAACTTCCAAGCGCACTCTCCAGTGTATCTTTGTCATCACTGCCATCTACCACCAGTACTTGTCTAAGGCCGTACTTTTCTTCCAGTTTTTTCTCCAGTTCCCAGTAAGCTATGGTATCCAGATCCGGAATTTCAATGCGGACAAGTCCCTGTTCTCTTGCCGAATCCAAAAGCCTTGCAATCGTCGGTCTGGAAAGTCCCAGTTCCTGCCCGATCTCCTGTCTGCTGGCATTCTGATTATAATACAGATCACATACCTTGATCATCAGACGTGGATCATCTACTTTTTTTCTCATGTCTCTATCTCCTACAATCACATTATAGTAACAGAATCATCATGTGTCAACATTATATTTTTACATTTTAAATTTTATATCAATATTTTACCGTTTCAAATCCATATTTATTAATTTTATTTTTTAGTTTGTAAAAGTGTTATGTATAAGAACATTGTTTATACGGCAAAATCACTCATCCGGTACGTGGCGCACAAACTTGATTTCTGCATTGCGGCTTATGCACAAATCGTCGGAAGTGCCAAAAGGCACATTTCGAGATTGTATGCGGTCGTCAAGGTCCTCAGCAAGCTAGGACTTTGACTCGTCGGAATACAAAAAAAGGCAACCTGATTACTCAGATTGCCTTTATGCGGAAGATGGGACTTGAACCCACACGATCGCATTGATCACAAGATCCTTAGTCTTGCTCGTCTGCCAGTTCCGACACTTCCGCTGAACATTAAATATTATATCGAATGAATAGATAAATGTCAATACCTAAATGAATAAATCTTGTTTCGTCTTGTAAATATAACAAAAGGCAACCTGATTACTCAGATTGCCCTATGCGGAAGATGGGACTTGAACCCACACGATCGCATTGATCACAAGATCCTTAGTCTTGCTCGTCTGCCAGTTCCGACACTTCCGCATGACTTATTCCGTCCGAAGATTATAATAGCACATCCCCGAACGGTTGTCAATGTTTTTAAAACTTTTTAAAAAGTTTAAATTATTTATTACAATTAAGCTAATTTGCTCTTTGCAACTTCTGCTACTGCAGCGAATCCAGCCGGATCATTAACAGCCATCTCTGCAAGCATCTTTCTGTTCATGTCAACATTAGCCAGCTTCAGTCCATACATGAACTTGCTGTATGACAGACCATTCATTCTTGCTGCTGCATTGATACGAGCGATCCACAGCTGACGCATCTGACGTTTGCGCTGCTTTCTTCCTGCATATGAAGAAGTAAGTGCTCTCATTACAGACTGCTTAGCGACTCTGTACTGCTTAGAACGTGCTCCTCTGTATCCCTTTGCCAGTTTCAGGGTTCTATTATGTTTCTTCTTAGCGTTCAATCCGCCTTTAATTCTTGCCATGTCTTATATCCTCCTTCAACAATTACCAGATCTTAGAGATATGGTAATACTTTCTTCATGTTCTTTACATTTGTTGCATCAGTAATTGTAGACTGTCTGAGATTTCTTTTTCTCTTTGTAGACTTCTTGGTTAAGATATGGCTCTTGTAAGCTTTATTTCTTTTTAATTTTCCTGTACCTGTCTTTTTGAATCGCTTAGCAGCGGCTCTATTTGTTTTAATTTTTGGCATGATAAAATCCTCCTTAATGTATTTTTTATTTTTAACGTTTTACGGTTAAAACCATGCTCATATTACGTCCTTCGAGTTTGGCCGGCTTCTCAACCTGTGCAACATCCTTCAGCATATCTGCAAAATCATCCAAAATGTGCTTGCTCTGCTGAACATGAGCCATCTCTCTTCCGCGGAAACGCAAAGTTACCTTAACCTTATTGCCTTTCAGAATGAACTTCTTGGCATTATTTACCTTTGTATTCAGATCGTTAGCATCGATGTTCGGTGACATGCGTACTTCCTTAACTTCCACCGTCTTCTGCTTCTTCTTGGCCTCTTTCTCTCTGCGGCTCTGTTCGTATTTGTACTTGCCGTAGTCGATAATCTTACATACCGGCGGCTGTGCCTTAGGAGCAATCTTAACCAAATCCAGCTCTGCCTCTCTTGCAAGCTTCATAGCATCTCTTGAAGACATCACTCCAAGCTGCTCTCCATCTGCGCTTACTACACGTACCTCTCTGTCCCTGATCTGCTCGTTAATCATTAAATCGCTAATTGTCGTACACCTCCATCATAGATTGTCTGATACATCTCTGCATCTGTTATCTGTTAATACAAAATGAGTGAACAGTCACTGACTATCCACTCATCTATCCACATAAAAATCTTTTTAAACAAAAGAATGATGTTATGCAATATATTAAACCAATAGTCACCCGATTGTGCTATGGTGAGAGCGGATACTCTACTTTCTTTTCTTCACACAAAAGTTAATATACCACTTTTCTACTCTTGTGTCAATACTTTTTTATCGTTTATTTCCCATACAGAATGTAGCTACTACACCCGGACCAGTATGACTGCCGATAACCGTTCCAATATTATGGATAAATACATTCTCAACGCCCATTTTCTCACGAACCAGCTTCGCCACATACTCTGCATCTTCCAGGCAATCGCCGTGGGTAATCATAATGATCTCATTGTCCCATCCCTTAGAACGCTCCACTGCCATGTCGACAATCTTATGCAGAGATTTCTTACGACCGCGCTCTTTACCGATTACCTGCAGTGCACCATTATCATCCATATGAATGATCGGTTTTACTTTTACCATGGTTCCAAGCACTGCCGCTGTCTTGGATACGCGCCCTCCTCTGTGCAGATGGAACAGATCATCCACCGTTACATTATGACAAACATGCAGTTTATTCTCTTCTGCCCACTGTGCCACTTCTTCAATTGTCTTGCCTGCTTCTTTCTGCTTTAACGCATAATATAGAAGCATCGCCTCTCCCATACATGCACACAGCGTATCCACTACTATAACCTTTGCCTCTGGATACTCTTCTTGCAATTCTTCCGCAGCAATCTTCATACTGTTACAGGTGCCACTGAGTGCTGATGAAAATGCCAGATGTAACACATCCTTTCCTTCTTTTACATATGGCTCCAGCATTTCTTTTGCTTCCTCCGGATTGATCTGAGAGGTCACTGACATCTTACCCTCTCTCAGCTTCTGGAAAAATTCTTTGTCTGACAGTCCATACATATCTGTATACTCCTGTCCATCTATTGTATATTTCAGTGGAATCACCGGCACATTGCGTTCTTCCAGCCATTCCTTTCCCGTATCAACGGTACTGTTTACTGTAATGATATAATCTCGCATGGTCTACCTCCTCGTCCCCTCTGTCATTCATGACCTAATCATATAAGATTTTACTCCATCTGTCCACAAATTCAAGAGATTCCCACGCCAAAATTTTACATCATTTTTTTACTAATTTCGGCTAATATGCAGATAACTGTGTCCGGTCAGCGTCTTATTAAAGCAAATGCTTCCGACCACCACCAGCACACCAAGTACGAATCCTGCCCAGTTCAAAATTGCAGTCAAAATCAATAGCTGCAAACGCATAAATTTCAGTGCATAACCAAGTTCAAAATTTGGCTGTGTATAATTTGCTACAGAGACAAATGCCATTGCGAGCATAATCTCGCTGTTAAACCACCCAGACGATACTGAAAATTCTCCCAATACGAGACCTGCGATTACACTCAACGGCGTACTTAGCATATTCGGCGTATTCATTGCAGCCAACCGCAGGCCGTCGATAGCCAGTTCCAGAATCAAAAGTTGCCAGATGAGCGGTACATTCACCATATCCCGCACCGCAACAAATTCAAATTTCTCCGGCAGCCACTGCGGATTCTGCATAAAAAGCAGATATAGCGGCGTCAGGAATACCGTCATAAACGCAATTAAACCTCTGGAAATCTTAAGATACACGCCTGTTAAAGTCGGAAAATAATAATCATTTGCCTCCTCCACAATATCGAAGATTGATGTTGGAAGAATCATTGCCGATGGAGAATTATCCACCATAATTACAATCTTTCCCTCTAGCAGACATACCGCTGCTGTATCCGGACGTTCTGTATATTTAAACTTAGGAAATGGATTATACCACTTACGTTTCATCAGACATTCTGCGAGACTCTGCTGATTCATTCTCAGAGCATCAATCCGTATCTGACTGATTTTACGCAATAATTTCTTCAACAGTTCCGGATCTACTCGATCCTCCATATAACAGACTGCCACATCTGTCCCCGTACTTTCTCCCACCTGCATCATTTTCATGATCAGATGTGGATCCCGGATTCTACGCCTCATAAGTGCAGTATTGAACACAATCGTCTCTACAAATCCGTCTCTGGATCCGCGAAGTGCTTTGTCCTTATCCGGCTCATCCACGCTCCTTGCCGGATACGTACGGCAATCTATGATAAAACAGCCTTCATATCCATCAATAAACAACGCTGTTGTTCCGGATAAAATATTATGAAATATCTGGTCAAACCCCACCAGAATATCCACTTCCACATATGGGATATGACTTTTTGAAAATGCCGTTGCACTCTTTGGCATATCTTCTTCCGTAATTGACATCATAGAATCCATAATCTTCAACATTGATTCATCTTTCGTAAATCCATCCACAAAGAAAAATGCTGCCTCCCGGCCTCCGATCATCATATTTCTCTGAACGATATCAAAGCTCTCCTGCACCGGAAGGATCTCATTCACATAGGCTGTATTTTCCTTCAGCGACGCAGTGGCATTTCTGTATTCAGGCATATCCACTCCTCCATTTCTGTCATTCAGACATATATCAGAAATAGCATGCCCACGTGCAAAAAAAATATGCAGAGCCTCTGCCCTGCATATCCGTTCTTATCTCATTCTTATTACGCTTTCTGATCCGACATCTATGCCTTGGTCGTGCTGCCAAATCCGCCGTTGCGCACTGTCTGCACATCGTCATCCACCGTGATGCCATATTCCACAAAGATTCCCTGCATGAATCCATTACCGGCTTTCAGTTCTACCGTTTTGCCTTCATTCGAATCATTGGTAATCTTGGCAAATATATGTCCTTCATTGTCAGAATAATAATAGTCACTGTCGATGATACCGACCGTATTGTTAAGCTGCAGACGATATTTGAATCCAAGTCCACTTCTCGGATAACACTTCAGCACCCACTCTTCTTCCATATGCACCCGTATACCGGTCGGAATCTTTACCGTCTCTCCCGGTGCAATGGTAAAATCAACCGGGGCATAGAAATCATACCCGGCAGATCCGCTGGTTGCACGCTTTGGGAGTTCGATTCCGTCATAGATTTTCTGAATCTTCTCTGTACTACTCTCGTCAAATGTATCTTTCCAGGCTGCTTCGAACTGTGCGAAACTCACCTTTTCAAACTTTGCAATTCTCTTTGCCATCTGTCACATTCCCCTTTAATTTCCGCATTCGATGCTGATCTCATTGAATAATTTGAGAACGTCATCCACAGACATACTATACTTTTCCTCGCCCTTCTTGTCAAGGATAGCCTCTCCCTGATGCATCATCAGCAAACGATTGCCGTATTCCATTGCATAACGGAGATTGTGTGTAACCATGATGGTCGTCAGTTTCTTTTCTTTTACGATCTTATCGGTAAGCTGCATGATCAGTTCTGCAGTCTTCGGATCAAGCGCTGCCGTATGCTCATCCAGGATCAAAAATTCGATCGGAGTCATTGTGGACATGAGCAGTGCCATTGCCTGACGCTGCCCGCCCGACAGCACGCCTACTTTCACATCCATCTTATCTTCCAGCCCGAGTCCAAGCTGGCTGAGCTGTTCTCTGTAGTAATTGATCCTTGCTTTATTCGTTCCTCTGCCAAATCCATAGCTCTTACCCTTATTATCTGCAAGAGACATATTTTCCAGAATGGTCATCGACGGACAGGTTCCCACTGCCGGATTCTGATACACACGACCAATACGACGGTTTCTCTGATATTCCTTTTCTTTGGAAATATCCTTTCCACCAATGCAGATCTGTCCACCTTCTGCCGGAATACTTCCACAGATAATATTGAGCATAGACGTCTTACCGGAACCGTTACTTCCTACTACAGAAACAAATTCTCCATCTTCGATTGTCAGGTTAAAATCCTGAAACAGACACATCTCATTGACTGTGCCCGGATTGTAATATTTGTGGATATGCTTAAGCTCCAGCATCCGTCTTCACCTTCTTTCTGCGTTCCATACCAAGCACCAGGATTGCCAGGAATAATACTGCCGTAATCAGTTTCATTGCCTGTGGTTCGAAATTGCGGAGTGCGATTGCCACACATGCCTTATATACCACAGAACCGATCAGCACTGCCGAGGTTGCCTTTAATAAGGTAAGCTTCTTAAACAGGCTGGTGCCAATGATAACGCTCGCAAGTCCGATAACGATAGCACCGGTGCCCATTGAGATTTCAAATACGCGCTCTTCCTGGCAGAACACGCTGCCTGCCAGTGACACCAGACCGTTTGCAATTGCAAGTCCCACAATCTTTACATTCCCCTGATCCTTTGCAAGAGATGTAACCAGCGTCGGATTATCACCGACTGCGCGAAGCAGATAACCGGATTTGGTCTCCAGATACAGATCCAGCAGAATTTTGCTGATCACTACCAGAACGATTACAATGATCAATGTAGTGTATGCCTGAACACCTTCCGGGATTATATTGCTCAATGTATCATTTTTAAATATTGTCTGCTGTGAGAATAACGGAACATTCGCCGTTCCTGCCACATACAAATTAATCGTCCACAGCGCTGTCATCATAATAATACCAGATAACAGATCGCGGACACGGCATTTCACATGGATCAGTCCAGTACAGATACCAGCTACTGCTCCTGCCGCAAATGCCAGCAGAAGTGTCAGGTAAGGGTTCATCCCTCCTGTCAGAAAATGCGCTGTGATCGCACCGCCCAGCGGAAAGCTTCCATCTACGGTCAAATCCGGAAAATCCAGAATCTTATAGGTGATATATACTCCAAGAGCCAGTATCCCGTAGATCAACCCCTGCTCTAAAATTGATATTACAAAATCCATGAAAAATGCCTCCGTTAACTTATTCAGAAATGGTATCGAAGCTTTCTACTGCTGAATCAGCAAGGTCAGATGGAACTTCGATTCCAAGATTCTCTGCTACTTTTGTATTTACATAGAAACCTGGCTCAGAAATAATCTCATAAGGAATCTCTGATGCTTTTTTCTCGCCCTTCAGAATCTGTGCAGCGATCTTACCTGTCTGTTTGCCAAGCTGGATATAATCAATACCCTCTGCGGCCAGGCAACCGATCTTCACCTGTTCAATCTCACTTCCGAATACCGGAATACCTTTTTCATTCGCCTTTTCCAGAATAGTAGGAAGAGATGCTACTACAGTGTTGTCTGTAAGATTGGTAATGCAGTCAACTTTGGTCAGCAGATCGTCTGTTGCAAGTGCGATCTCTGATGTCTGGCTGATTCCCTTTGTCTCCAATGTAAATCCATATTGATCTACTAATGATTCATATGTTGCAATGGCTGATACGGAGTTTGCTTCGCTGGTTGTATACAGGATACCGATTGTCTTAGCATCCGGCATCATTTCCCGGATCATTTTCAGCTGTTCCTCAACCGGGAGTGTATCAGAAGTTCCTGTTACATTACCTACCGGATTACCATCCTTGTCCGCAAGCTCTGCTGCAACCGGATCAGTAACTGCTGTATACACAACCGGAATATCTTTATCCATTGCTGCATTATATGCGCTCTGTGCACTCGGTGTTGCAATTGCACAGATCAAATCCATATTATCAGATACAAAAGAATCCGCGATCTGAGCATTGGTAGCAGTATCTGCCATCGCATTCTTAACTTCTACCTTCAGATTATCTCCTTCCTTGATGCCTTCCTCTTCCAGTCCTTCCAGGAAACCTTCCCGGCAGTTATCCAGTGATCCGTGCTCTGCAAACTGCTGAATACCAATCTTGTAGTTTGCTTCCTTGTTGTCTCCGTCTGAAGATGAGGACTCCTTGCTGCCACATCCTGCTGCCATAGCCATCACCATTGCTGCTGTCATCATAATTGCGATTGTTTTCTTTTTCATAATACTATTCTCCTTTTCTTTGCTATAAGTTTCATGTTAGGAGAGATAATCAGTGAACTTCGTCCAAATAATAAAGAAAACCGCCCCAAACAAAATGTTTGAGGCGGTAATAATTATCATCATTATCGCGGTACCACTCAACTTGACTAGCGTCCACTCTTCTCATGTACTAACATACATCCCTGATTGATAACGGGTTCGGTTCCCGACAGGCCATAATTTCTTTCGATTTCCGGCTGCCCTCGAAAGTCCATTCAGCTATCCGTTCCGTATGGCAATCTCACCACCTGCCACTCTCTTTAACTTCACGCTGATAACTTACTCCTCTTTCTCAACGGTTTTACTATTTACAAGTGCTATTGTACGACAGTGTAACAGAGTATGTCAAGAAAATCTTTTGATTTTTTTAAATTTTACAGACAAATGTATCGATTCTCCCATATTTTTCCAATATTACACCTTCGGAGGCTCCACAACATCACCATACATATTCGCTGCCAGTCCATAACCGCCACACACTTCCATCAGATGTCCGGTGATCCAGGATGCTTCATCCGATGCCAGAAATACGATTGCATTCGCCTGATCCTGTGGTGTGCCAAGCCGTCTGATCAGTGTATGCTTCAGCCACGCTTCCTTAAATTCTTTCGGCATGGCTTTCTCGGTCGCTTTCGACACGGTAAATCCCGGCAGAACTGCATTGCACCGAATTCCCTGTCTTCCGTACTGAACCGCAATCTGCTGCGTCAGCATATTTACCGCCGCTTTTGCGACTCCATAGTAGGTACGAGACACATCCGGCTGAACTCCTGTGGATGACGATACATTAACGATCGAGCCTCCGCCTCCCGCGATCATCAGCGGAATTACCACTCTGGCGCACTCTGCACTGACGCCCAGGATAGATTCCATCAATCCCATACAAGTCTCATGACTGGTCTCAGTCACCGTAAGATTATCCTTTGCCGCAGAGGCTCCACCAATCGCATTATTAATAAAAATGTCGATTCTGCCGGCATCCTCATATGCTTCCTTGATTGAAGATTCTATAGTTTCCAACTTATCACATTCAAAATAAAGGACTCCGCTTACCTTTCCCGGATATTTTTCTTCTGTCGCTTCCGCAAGTTTTTTCCCTCGTTTCAGATTACGAACTAACATATAGACATCTGCACCCTCTTCCAGCAGTTTGTACATCGTTGCTTTACCGATGCCGCTAGTACAACCTGTAACCAATGCTATTTTCCCTTCACATTTCATAATACTCTGTTCTCCTTTATTTTTCGTCCAACCTGAGGATTCAACACACACCTGCATGCCTCATTCTTCTGAAGCTGCACACGCGAACAGATTCCGCATCCAATGCAATGCTTAATCTCATCTTCTCTTTCTTCTTCAATCAGTTTTACAAAATCCGGCTGTACCAGTAATTCTCTTCCCACAAAAATGAACTCGCACTGATGCGATTCAAGTGCCTGCTCTGCTTCCTGCGGATGCTGCACCTGTCCGCCGCCGATCGTTTTTATCACAGGATCCTTCCCCGTCATTTTACGAATCCCCTGCTTCAGAATCCGGCACAGACCTGCTGTCTGGCATTCTGTTTCTGAACCCTTCACGGTATTCTCTTTCTCACTGCTCCACACGCCTGCAAGAACTTCAAGCGCATCCACGCCCGCATCCTGCAGTCTTTTCGCATAATAAATGCCATCCTTCACGGTGATTCCGGCATCTTTTCCGCTTTCTGTAGCACTGAACTTCACCACAATCGGGAAATCATTTCCACACAGTTCACGAATCCGCCGGATGATATTCAGGTGAAATCGGATTCGGTTCTCTCTGCTGCCACCATACTCATCCGTCCGCACATTTGCCACGGAAGACAAAAACTGCTGTCCAAGATAATATCCTGTGCTGTGAATTTCCACGCCATCAAATCCTGACTTTTTCACCCGAAGTGCTGCCTGCGCATACTTTTCTTCAATGTTATGAATCTCTTCAACAGTAAGCTCTCTCGGTGTCTCATTCGACAACTCCATCATCGTAGAATACGGCATCGCCACTGCACTCGGTGCAACCGGCTGCATGCCCGTTATCCTGCGAAATGCTCCACGCCCGGCATGGCTGATCTGCAGGAAACATTTTGCTCCCTCTGCATGAATCGCATCCGTCAGCCTCTGCATCCCGGGAATGTATTTGTCACCATCAAGAATGAGCGGATTTCCTGTATTTTTCCCCAGTGGTGCATCGACACAAGTTACTTCCACAATAATAAGTCCGACGCCACCTCTGGCTCTGGCAGCATAATGTTCAATCACTGCGTCATTGACAAATCCATTGTCCGCCTGATTCATCCCCATAGCACTCATGACGATTCTGTTTTTCAATTCTACTTTTCCAATGCTGCCCGGTGACAAGAGCATGGGGTATTTCTTATTCATGATTCTAGCACTCCTCTTGCAAATCATTCTATCCTTAAATCATAAACTTGTCCATATTCCGCTTAATCTCTTTCTTATGCATGTAATGTATTCCGATATGACCAATCCCAAGAATAATTGCTGAGCAAATTACAATTACATTTTCTGAATAAATTCCTAATAGCAATACCGCCATGACCGGAAGCGTCGCCCCTGCCAATGGAAATCCCACAAAAGAACTATAATAATCTTTCATCGTCTTGGAGCTCTTGAAATATTTCATCCAATAGCATTCATATAAAATCATCAAAGTTAATGCCATCATCCAAATTATAATTTTCCATTCAAAGTACAATCCGTCAACAAGTACCATTACTTTGGGATTAAGTGCGGAAAAAAACACAAGTGCTGTGCTTACTGCGACCTGTCCAACACGCTCAAATATCAGCAATACTTTATTTTCTTTTTTTGCACTTTCAACATATCCGATTGTTTTCCCTTTACGCGTCCACATGATATTGGGAACAAATAACATCAGCAGGAATACGACACCAGTAATACAAAATCCGAAATCATACGGCTCGTCCATTTGCTCAAAGGCAATTATCTTTACTCTGACTGCACTCATTCTATCACCATATTTTTCCTTAAGCTTTACCACCATTACGTCAGAATTGTGAAAATCTGTATGATAGCTTCCATAGATTCCCATGATTTTTCCACCACCACATCGTTCATAAGCATTTATAAAATTGGATACCATATACGATTCTCTCCGGGCAGAATCATTGGATTCATAATATGCAATTCCCTGCTGTATATTTTCATTAGCTAACGAATACTTCTCAGAATCAGTAAGCCCGTTTTCTTCCAGATATCTAAGATATCTCAACCCGGTAGTATTGTACAGATGCCCCACATCGGTTCCATAGAATATCGTCTCCGGACAATATTCTTTTATCTCATGAAAAAACTCATAAAAATATTCATTATCTCCTGCCGAGCCTTTAATCTCTTCAAAAAACTTATCAATTAGTTCATCCGAGTCTTCTTTCATCCACTCATTCAAAAACTCTGCGCTAAAATATGGCAATTCTATAAACAGATTGCGACATCCTTCATCATAGAATTTCTTCCACTCTTGAAATTCAATGTCATAAAATTCTTTATAACCATGCATCTCTCCATAAAGATTTATCGTAGTATTCTCATTAGGAAGTACATCCCTGGAGCGATCGAATTGATTTAGAAGCCACGCCACCATAACCACTATCAATACCGTTCCAAAAGCTAATATTGTTTTAATCCGTGCTTTTTTATCCCTCACATCAAACTCCTTTTATTAATCTTAAATTCCTAAGCTAACTTTTTCTTTCTCAAACATCTCCACTCCAATCCATTTGTTTTAAAAACAGACTTATTTCACAGTGCATATCTTACTAACAGTATAACACAAAAAAAGGCAATAAATGACTCCTCTCCATCGTTAGATAGATAAGTGTATTTACTGCCTTTTTCATATTGGAAAAAATTTATATTAATTTACATCAAAATCGAGTGATTTTAACATAGCAGCCAGAATGCTTTAAAATAGCGGAATCCGTTGATTTTACTGGGCTTAGAACGGTGTTCCCTCCAGGTCATACGGGGTCGCCTGATAGACGTAATAATTGAGCCAGTTTGTATACAGGTTATTGGCTGCTGCTCTCCATGTCAATACCGGTTTATTATTCGGATCATCATCCGGATAATAATTCTTCGGCATATCAATTGGAAGCCCCTTGGAAAGGTCACGCTTATACTCTCCATCCAGCGTCACTCTGTCATATTCCGGATGACCCATCACATAGATCTGTCGTCCTTCCTGTGCCATAGCTAGAAACAGTCCCACTTCGTCTGACTCTGCAAGAATTGTAATGCGGTCATCCGCACGTAACTTCTCTATCGGCACATCCGTATGACGGGAATGCGGTGCATAGAACACATCATCAAATCCTCTTACAAGCGGAATCCTGCGGTTCAGCACCTTATGCTTGAACACACCAAACAGCTTATGATCCACCTGTACTTTATCAATACCAAAATGATAATAAATACCCGCCTGAGCTCCCCAACACAGATGCAATGTCGAAGTTACGTTCGTCTTGGTCCAATCCATGATCTTCATCAGTTCATCCCAATAATCCACTTCTTCAAACGGCATCTGCTCTACCGGTGCCCCGGTAATGATAAATCCGTCAAAACGGCGATTCTTAATCTCATCAAAAGACTGATAGAACTTGTTAATATGGCTGGTTGATGTATTCTTAGATACATGGCTGGATACTCTCACAAATGTCACATCCACCTGCAGCGGTGTGTTGGATAAAGACCGCAGGATCTGAAGCTCGGTATCTTCTTTTAATGGCATCAGATTCAGAAGTCCTATCTGAATCGGACGGATGTCCTGGTGCGTCGCACGGTGCTCATCCATCACAAATATGTTTTCACTTTCCAATATCTCCTTAACCGGGAGATCATTCTGTACACGAATCGGCATAGTTATTCCCCTTTTTCTTTCATGCTTTTTTCTTTTTCACATTTTTCTTTATGTTTTTTCTCCATAGTCTCTCTGGATATCACATACTTACCAGTATCATCTACAAAACTGTATTCATCGTAGTAATCCGAACTTTCCGGAAGATTCTTCCTGTGCAGTCTTCCATCAATGATAAGTTCAATGATATAATAAATGACTGCAAATGTCGGCACACCAAGAAGCATTCCCAAAAATCCAAATAATCCACCTCCAAGCAGGATTGAAAAGATTACCCAGAATGAGCTGAGTCCTGTAGAATTACCAAGAATCTTCGGCCCGATAAAGTTACCGTCCAACTGCTGTAACAGCAGAATAAAAATCAAAAAATAGATGCCTTTAATCGGATTTGCTAACAGAATCAGCAATGTGCTCGGAATTGCACCGATATATGGTCCAAAGAACGGTATTACATTAGTCACTCCTACAATTACGCTGACCAACATTGTATATGGCATATTCAAAAATGACAGTCCAATAAAGCAAAGCACTCCGATAATCGCAGAATCAATAATCTTACCAATCAGGAATCCACCGAATATATCATTGGCCTTCTGTGTAATATGCAGTACCACATTGGCATGAGATGGGCTGAGCAATGCATAAGTCATCTTCTTGCACTGTCTTCCGAAAGTCTCCTTACTGTATAATACATAGATTGATACAATCACACCAATCAATGCGTTGAATATCTCACTAACAAAATCAATCACTCCATTAGTCAATCTTCCCATAACCTCGTTCATTCGTGTAAACAGATTATTGCTTAACCAGTCCTGAAATGTACTGGTCGCCTGCTTGATAAATGTCCGCATCATGACTCCGGTATTGGATTCATCTGCCTGAATATCTCCGATCTGATTAACTAAAAGATTAATCTGACGTGGCAGAGTAAACACCAGATCACGAATACTCTTGTATAATTCCGGGATCAGCATATTGATTAATCCGCTGATGAGCAATACCATAATAATCAACGCCAGCAATATTCCTGCTGTACGGGACAGTTTCTCTGCCCTCGCCTCATTCTTCATTTTCCTTTTCAATATCGGAATCAGTATCTTATCCGTCTGCTTCACGATCGGATTCAGCAAAAATGCAATTAATAATCCGTACAGAATCGGCTTCAGCACGTCCAATACTTTGCTGAATACACCAGATATATTGGTCAGCCTCAACAGTGCAAAGTAAAATGCAATACTCGCTGCAATCACTACAAAAAAAGTCATTCCTTTGCTGATCTCGCGTCTCAGTCTGGATGGCCCGTTATTTCCAATCCTCGGTGCGTTACTATAGTAACCCTTCGGAGTCTCTGACTCTTTTTTCTTATCTTCCATTTCTTATGCTCCTGACATATTATGCTATTTGCTTAGTATAACACAAAAACAGGGCTACAGCAAATCATTCACTGTAACCCTGTCTTCTTATTTTCATTCCTTTTCAGGCATTAACAACAGAACGTTGCGCATTCTGTCTCCTTACACTGACAGGCGTCTCCGCCCTCCACACTGATCTTACCGGCATGGCACTTGCACGACTGATTGTAACGGCACTCTGTTGCCTCACATCGAATATTACTGGTAGCTGAAGCCTGACCAGTTACATTGCTGTATGTGTCACCTGTGCGCTCCTCGAAGCTGTCACAGCAGGTCTCATCCGCCCGCTTTGCATGTTCTCCTCCTACCTGGATATGATCCAGATCGCAGAAATACTGCTTATTATGCACACAAGTCTGTACTGTACATTTCAATTCTGGCATTACAGATTCCCTCCTTTTCATAGTTCAGAGTTATTATCTGTAATTCAGAAATATTTATACATTTATTTTGCCTGACGGTAAATAATATCTTCACGACCCGGTCCGTTAGAAACCATTGTAATCGGATATCCGATCTGTTCCTCGATGAATTCTACGTACTTACGGCAGTTCTCCGGAAGATCTTCATACTTCTTGATACCGCGAATATCAGATTTCCATCCCGGAAGTGTCTTGAATACTGGTTTTGCTTTTTCAAGCAGATGTGTAGTTGGGAAGTCTGTTGTCACTTCTCCGTTAATTTCATATCCTACACATACTGGAATTTCATCCAGATATCCCAGTACATCCAGTACTGTAAATGCTACATCTGTCGCTCCCTGCATTCTGCATCCGTACTTAGATGCTACACAGTCGAACCATCCCATACGTCTTGGACGTCCGGTTGTTGCACCGAACTCTCCACCATCGCCGCCACGGCGTCTCAGTTCGTCAGCCTCATCACCAAAGATCTCGCTTACGAAAGCTCCTGCTCCAACTGCGCTTGAGTATGCCTTACATACAGTAACAATCTGCTTGATCTCGTATGGAGGAATACCTGCTCCGATTGCTCCGTATCCGGCCAATGTAGATGAAGATGTGACCATTGGATAAATACCATGATCCGGATCTTTCAGTGAGCCAAGCTGACCCTCCAGCAAGATCTCTTTACCTTCTTTGATCGCATTGTAAAGATATAGAGATGTATCGCATACATATGGCTCGATTAACTCTTTATATTCCTGTAATTCATTATACAGCTCATCAGGATCAATTGCCGGTTTGTGATACAGGTGCTCAAGCAATACGTTCTTCTGCTCTGCAACACGTACAACTTTTTCTTTCAGAAGCTCATCATCAAATAACTCGCTTACCTGAAAACCAATCTTTGCATATTTATCTGAGTAGAATGGTGCGATACCTGACTTGGTAGAACCAAATGATTTGCCGCCCAGACGTTCTTCTTCATATGCATCAAACTTCTTGTGATATGACATTACCATCTGTGCTCGGTCGGAAACCAGAATTCTCGGCTTCGGCACACCTCTGTCTACGATAGACTGGATCTCATTGCACAGCACCGGAACATCCAGTGCGACACCGTTACCGATAATGCTTGTAGTATGTCCGTAAAACACACCTGATGGTAATGTGTGAAGTGCAAATTTACCGTAATTATTAATTATTGTATGTCCCGCATTGGCACCTCCCTGAAAACGAACAATGATATCGGCTTTTTCGCCAAGCATATCTGTAATCTTACCTTTTCCTTCGTCTCCCCAGTTCGCGCCAACTACTGCTCTAACCATAACAATTCCTCCTGTGTTATTCATCTTGCTGATGACTATTGTGAAGCTATTCTTATAACAGCCATCTGATATTATACTATAAAAAAATTTTTTTGTACATTGTTATTTACATCAAAGGTGCAATTAATCGTAAAATCTGCCCCATCACCTTATATGTAACTGGTCTGTTCTCCACTTCTGTCAGGCTGATTTTCTGACACTTTTTAAGTGTTTCCTGAAAATCCTGCTCAATATCCGCAACGACCGGATGATCATAGATATATGCACCACATTCAAAATGCAGATACAGGCTGCGGTAATCCAGATTAATTGTTCCTACAGTTGCAGTATCATCATCTGATACAAACACCTTGGCATGTACAAATCCCGGCGTATATTCATAGATGCTTACCCCCGCCTGAATCAATTCTTTATAATAAGTATGTGCCAGTACAAAAGCATACCATTTATCCGGAATATGCGGCATAATAATAATCACCTCTATACCGCTTTTCGCTGCTCTGGTAAGCGTTGTAATCATCTCACTATCCAGGATCAGATACGGCGTCATGATATGCACATACTTCTTGGAATGATTCAGAATATGGAAATACACTTCTTCGCCTACATTTTCATTATCATACGGATGATCTCCATACGGAATCACATAACCATGCGGTGGATCCGGCACTACATGCTTCGGTGTCAGATAGTTCTGGCAGTCCGCAGGTTCCATCTGATTGACTGCCCACATTTCCAAAAACAACATAGTGAAACTCTGTACTGCATCACCCTTCAGCATGATCGCCGTATCCTTCCAGTGACCAAAACGTGTAATTTCATTGGCATACTCATCTGCCAGGTTGACTCCGCCGGTAAACGCAACCTTGCCGTCAATTACACATATCTTACGGTGATCTCTGCTATTCTGCACCGTAGACAGGAATGGGATGATCGGATTAGACACCCGGCACTGGATGCCCATTTTGCGAATTTTTTTGTAATAATAATATGGGAAATTTGAAATTGCACACATGCCATCATACATAAAGCGAACTTCTACCCCTTCATCTGCTTTACGCTTCAGAATATCCAGTACCGTATCCCACACATGTCCTTCTGCTACAATAAAATACTCCAAAAAAATATAATGCTCCGCCTTCTCAAGTTCCCGGTAAAGTGCCTGCATCTTATCTTCTCCTAATGGGAAATACGTGATCTCTGTATTCTTATATACCGGAAAATGCATCTGACTAGAAAGATACGCCGCAAGATTCGCCTTGCCAGGACCTTCTTCCTTCAGTTCCTGCAGTACCCTCCTGTCCTGCTGCATATAAGGGCGCTCTTCTAACTTCAGATTCCGCAGTCGTCCTCTTACCCATCTGGTTCCAACTTTGCTCTTCACATATACATAAAACAAAGATCCGATTGCCGGAAATGCCATGACACACAGCATCCAGGTCATCTTAAATGCAGGATTATCCTCTGAATTAATAATATAAATCAGCACGATAATACCTAGTATTCGAAAGAAACCATTGATCACATGTGAATACTGCTGCAGTCTGCTCATGGACACCACAAAAAGACCAATCTGCAGTAAAATCATAACCAAAACAAGTCCGGTACGACTGAATATAATTCGAAATAAACCGCTTTGGACTTTTCTCAGCTTCTTCTTCTCCATATTTCTAATATTCTCCTCACAAATGTATATCTATCCCTTAAGTCCGATACTCAGTGTAGCACATTTCCATATGCTTCACAAGAAATCTTTCCCAGAGCAGGAAAGCTCTGGTATTTTAGTAAAATTTTATATCGCACGCCTTTCTTTTTCTGTCAAAAAGTATTACAATACATTTGTATATGACGTAAATGTCAGAAAAGACTAGAAAGGAGTCATACCCATGTCAAAATTTTTCAAACGTGCATTAGGTCTTGCTGCTGTTGGTGGTGCAGTTGCTGCCGGAGTAGCTTATTATCTTAAAAAGGAAGATAACTCTGATGATTTTCTGGATGAATTCGATGACGATTTTGCCACCGAAGATTCCGATTCTTCTGAACGTGAATATGTTCCGCTGAACACTGCTCCTAAGGCTGAAGCTGAAGAAAATAAAACGAAAGAAGATAAAACAGAGGAAACTGTAACACCTTCCGAGGAAGAAAATGCCGAGGATACTGAAGAGACTGCTGAAGCTGAAGCAGCGGAAGAAAAAGCGGAATAATTCCAAACACAAAAATGCTGCCGGGGATATCATATTAATCCCTGACAGCATCTTTTTTATTTTTTCACACCCGGTATATCCGTCCAGACTCCTTTTAATATCGCTGTTGCCTCCCTGATCTCTTCTTCCGACAGATTGGCATACCCCAGAAGTATCGTCGCACTTCTATGATTTTCTCCAATGCAGTAATCTGACAGACCATATACTTTCACTTCTGCATTCTCAGCCCTGCGGACCAGTTCACTTTCAGACACATGATCTGCAAATGACATCAACAGATGCACACCCGCATACTCTCCGGCAATCTTACAGTCAAAATTCATCTCCTGCAACGCCCGGATCAGCACATCATGTCTTCCCTTATACAGGGCACGCGTCTTATTCAGATGTCTCTCATAATATCCTTCTTCAATAAAATGCTGCACGATAAGCTGGTCTACTTTGGAAACCGTCGAACTGATAAATCCACATTTTTCATGATAAACTGTCGCCAACTCTTCCGGCAGCACCATATAGCTCATGCGGATCGCCGGGGCAATGGATTTGGAAAATGTACCAAGATAGATCACTTTACCGTTCGCATCGCTTCCTTGAAGTGCCGGGATCGGCTTGCCCTTATATCGGAACTCGCTGTCATAATCATCCTCGATGATATAGCGCTTCTCTGATTCATTCGCCCATCCGAGCAGTTCAATCCTACGCTTCATTGGCATCACGATACCGGTAGGATACTGATGGGACGGCGTCACATATGCAATATCCGCTACAGATTCCCGAAGCATATCCACCCGCATACCATAACGGTCCATCTCTATTGGCTCTACTGGATATGACTGGCTGGAAAACAGACGATACGCCTGCTTATATGCCGGATTCTCTACTGCAATCACATGATTTCTTCCGATTACAGAGCACAGCATCATCAGAAGATAATCATTTCCTGCTCCTACTATAATCTGATGGGGATCACATTTCACCCCACGCGCCTGATAAAGATAATCACAGATTACTTTTCGAAAACTTAATTCTCCCTGAGGATCACCCAGGCGAAATAACTCCACCTCGTCATCCAGCAGGATCTCCTTGGAGAGTTTCCTCCAGGCATTATGAGGAAAGCTCTTCAAATCTACACCATTTGGCGTAAAATCATAACGACAGGTCTCTTCCTTCTCCCGTACTTCCGGTATCTGTCGCTTCTTCACTTCTCTGATCTGATACAGCCCCTCAATCTGCGCTACATAGTAACCCCGATAAGGTTCTGATTCAATATATCCTTCCGATAAAAGCTGTTCATAAGCCAGATCTACTGTACTCCGACTCACCTCAAGATGCTTTGCCAGCGCTCTGGTAGACGGAAGCTTCTCGTGGTATACGAATTTGCCGCTTACAATATTTTCTTTAATATATAAATATATCTGTTCGTACAAAGGCGTCCCATTACGGGACGCCAATGTCATAGTCAGTTCATTCATCTGTTTATTCTCTTATTTCTTAGGCAGTCTGAAAGAACTCTTCAGAGATACAATACGGTTAAATACCAGTGCATCCGGTGTAGAATCCTTTGCATCAATACAGAAATATCCGTTTCTCACAAACTGGAAGCTGTCATATGCTTTTGCATCGCCGAAGTTCGGCTCTACAAAACAATTCTTTCTCACTTCCAGAGAATTCGGATTAATGTTCATAGATCCGTCTTCTTCATTATACACACCCTTCTCTTCATCGATCAGGTTCTCATACAGACGTACCTCTGCCTGTTTTGCATACGGTGCTGCCACCCAGTGGATCGTACCTTTGACTTTACGTCCTGTAAATCCGCTTCCGCTCTTAGTCTCCGGATCGTAAGTACAGTGTACAACTGTCACATTGCCATTCTCATCTGTCTCATAGCTTACACACTTTACAAAATATGCCTGCATCAGACGTACTTCATTACCCGGGAACAGACGGAAATATTTTTTCGGTGGCTCAATCATGAAGTCATCACGCTCAATATACAGTTCCTTGCAGAATGGAATCTTTCTCTTGCCAAGCTCTGGATTCTCCAGATTGTTCTCGGCTTCCAGCCACTCTACTTCTCCTTCCGGATAATTATCAATAACCAGCTTGATCGGATCAAGCACTGCCATCATACGAGAGCGCTTCATCTTCAGATCTTCACGGATACAGTACTCAAGCATTGCATAATCTACAGATCCCTGAGACTTGGATACGCCACACAGATCTACGAACATCTTCAGTGACTCCGGTGTGAATCCTCTTCTTCTCAGTGCTGCAATAGATACCAGTCTTGGATCATCCCATCCGTCTACCACGCCATCCTGTACCAGCTTCTTGATATAACGCTTGCCGGTTACTACATTAGTCAGATATAACTTGGCAAACTCAATCTGACGCGGTGCCGGGTCAAACTCGCACTCTCTTACTACCCAGTCATACAGCGGTCTGTGATCTTCAAACTCCAGTGTACAGATCGAGTGTGTAATCTTCTCAATCGCATCCTCAATTGGGTGAGCAAAGTCATACATCGGATAAATGCACCACTTATCACCGGTGTTGTGATGATGCATATGTGCCACACGATAGATAACAGGGTCACGCATGTTGATATTCGGTGAAGCCATATCGATCTTCGCACGAAGTACCTTCTCTCCATCCTTATATGCGCCGTTCTTCATTTCTTCAAACAACTTCAGATTCTCTTCGATACTGCGGTCTCTGTACGGGCTGTTCTTACCAGGCTCTGTCAGTGTACCGCGGTACTCACGGATCTCATCAGCACTAAGATCACAGACATAAGCCTTGCCCTTCTTGATCAGCTTCACCGCACATTCATACATCTGATCAAAATAATCAGACGCAAAATACAGATGATCCTTAAAGTCAGCACCCAGCCACTCTACATCTGTCTTAATAGACTCTACATACTCAGTATCTTCTTTTGTTGGATTCGTATCATCAAATCGAAGATGGAATGTTCCATGATACTTCTTAGCCAGCCCTGAATTAAGCAGGATAGACTTGGCATGTCCGATATGCAGATAACCATTCGGCTCCGGCGGAAATCTGGTGCAGACCTCTGTATATCTGCCTTCAGCCAGATCCTTATCTATCTCCTGTTCAATAAAATTCTTTGAAACTACTTCTTCTCCCATGGGTTTCCTCCTCATTGTCTTTCTCATCATGTGTTTTATCTTATCATAATTCCAGTTAACCCACAATACAATATTTTCAAATTTACCATTGACAAACTACGCTCTTATATTGTATATTAATCACGTTGCATATGAAATATATCTTATGCGTGCTGTTGTGGCTCAGTCGGTAGAGCGTCGCCTTGGTAAGGCGGAGGTCGGCGGTTCGATTCCGCTCAACAGCTTAGAGAAAAGAAGCCGGGAAGATTCTTACTTATTCAGAATCTTCCCGGCTTTGTTTTTGATTCTCTGTAATGCATTATCTATGGTTTTGGGGCTCTTCTTGAGAAGCCCTGCGATCGTCTTATAATCCGTTCCAAGAAGATGCAGATACAGCACTCTGCTTTCCAGATCACTCAAACTCTCTTCCAGTTCCTCTCCGATGCGGTTCATGGATTCCTGCATGATCATCGCATGCTCCGGATTGCTCTCCACACCCGCTTCAATAGTATCCAGCACATACTCTCTGCCTCCCTGTTCCGCTTCTTCGTAAAAAGACACATAGGAATTAAGCGGTATATGCTTCTTCCGACCGGAAGCTTTTGCCGCGCTGTACATCTGTCTTCGGATGCACAGTCTGGCAAAACTTCCAAAGGGCACTTCCTGCTCCGTATCATAATCACGTACCGCTTTAAACAGACCGATCATCCCTTCCTGGATCAGATCATCATTCTCTCCGCCAATCAGATACATTGCTTTCGCTTCTTTGCGCACTACGTTTTTATACTTTTCCATGATATAATCCATAATCTTCTTATCACCATCTCGAAGATTGCGAATCAGCTGCTCATCTGTCAGTTGCTCATAGTTTGACGTGCCCATAACTGCTCCTGTTCTTATTAAAATTTAAGTCTCATTCTGAATCTCTATCCCAATCTCTGTCTGACAATCTCATAAGCCAGCACGCCTGCCGCCACCGATGCATTCAGAGAATCAATATCACCTTTCATCGGTATACCTGCAACAAAATCACAATTTTCTTTCATCAAACGGCTGACACCTTCGCCTTCATTGCCGATTACAAGACCGATCGGTCCTTTCAGATCCAGGTCGTACATCACCGTACCATCCATATCCGCACATACGAACCACAGTCCCTGCTTCTTCAGATCTTCTACCGTCTTCTTCAGATTGGTCACACGGGCAACCGGCGTATAATTCAGTGCTCCCGCTGATGTTCTCGCTACTGTCGCAGTAAGTCCTACCGCTCTGCGTTTCGGAATGATCACTCCATGTGCTCCCGCCAGATTAGCTGTACGAATGATTGCGCCCAGATTATGAGGATCTTCAATATTATCCAACAGGAAAATGAACGGATCTTCGCCACGACTCTTTGCAAGTTCCAACATATCTTCTACCTGCGCATACTCATAAGCTGCCGCATGTGCAATCACGCCCTGATGCTTTCCGGTCTCTGAAAGCTGATTCAGGCGTTCCTTTGTAACAAACTGCAGGATCACATCATGCTTCTTCGCCTCACGCACGATTGTACGGATCGGACCGTCCTGGCATCCATCCAGTACATACAGCTTATCCATCGGCTTGCCGGAACGCAGTGCTTCCAACACTGCATTTCTTCCTTCTATTACGAGACTCTTACTCTCTTCATAATTCTCATTCATTTCTTTCATGACTGCTCCTCATTGTTATCCAGACTGTCCAGTCCCATTTTAATCAGTTCCAGCATCCTCTCATATCTGCGCTGCAGATAGAGATATCCCATAAGTGCTTCAAATCCGGTGGCGCGTCTGTAATCTGTCACAGACTGATTCTTTGCCGGACTGATCGTCTTGGAATTACGTCCGCGCTTATAGATCTGATGCTCCTCTTCCGTCAGTTCGTCCTGCAGCACACGCATCATTTTCGACTGACTGGATGCCTGTACGATCTGACTGGTCTCCTTGTGGAGCTTTTTCACCTGTTTATTGCCCCGGTTCAGTACCAGGTTCTTAATCACTAAATCAAATATGCAGTCCCCGATATATGCCAATGCAAGAGGTGAATAGGTCTCCGCCTCCACCTCCTGCATCTGAAACATCTCCTGCATACAAGTATCAAAATCCCACTTTATGCTTTTTTCCATTTTACTCCTTCTCTGGTATCCAGAAGTACAATTCCTTTTGCCGCCAGTTCATCACGGATCTCATCGGCTCTTGCAAAGTTCTTCTCTTTTCTTGCTGCCTGACGCTCTGCGATCAGTGCTTCAATCTCATCATCCAGTATTTCTTCCTTCTTGTCAACAATAAGTCCCAGTACATCAGTAAGTTTTACAAGCAGGTCATAAAGTGCTTTTGCATATTCCCTTGAGCCTTCTGCTGTGGCTGTTGTATTAGCATATTTAACAAGATCAAAGATTGCTGCGATTGCATCTGCTGTGTTGAAATCATCTTCCATTGCAGTTTCAAATGCAGTTACGAATTCTTTTGTCTTAGCCAGATTATCTTTTTCAGCATCCGTCATGGATTCTTCTTTTGCCTGTTCCATCATATAGCGGAGGTTATCAGCCGCATTCTGGATACGCTCCAGCCCATTCTTAGATGCCTCCATCAGTTCTGCACTGAAGTTCAGCGGACTTCTGTAATGTGCACTCAACATAAAGAAGCGAAGTATTTGCAGATCATACTGCTCGCTGATCTCACGGACTGTACGGAAGTTGCCGAGAGATTTACTCATCTTGTGGTTATCAATGTTCAGAAATGCATTGTGCATCCAGTATTTGGCAAATTCTTTGCCGTTGCAAGCCTCGCTCTGTGCGATTTCATTCTCATGATGTGGAAATACCAGGTCTTCACCACCAGCGTGAATGTCGATCTGCTCGCCCAGATATTTTTTTGACATTACAGAGCATTCGATATGCCATCCCGGACGTCCATCACTCCATGGCGACTCCCATGCAGGCTCGCCTTCTTTCTTTGGTTTCCAGAGTACGAAATCCAACGGATCTTCCTTCTCGTCCTCACCGCTTACCAGCAGGGCGCGATTACCGGAACGCAGATCATCCAGATTCTTATGAGATAATTTGCCATAATCTTTGAACTGTCTGGTACGGAAGTATACGGTTCCGTTCTTCTCATATGCATAGCCTTTCTCAATCAGAGTGCTGATCATATCGATCATTCCGTCAATTTCCTGTGTAGCCAGCGGATTAGTAGTAGCAGGCTCAATATTCATGCCATCCATATCTTTCTTGCACTCCGCGATATAACGCTGAGAAATCTCCTCTGCCGGAACACCTTCTTCGATCGCTTTCTTGATGATCTTATCATCTACATCTGTGAAGTTGGATACATAGTTCACATCATATCCTTTGTATTCAAAGTATCTGCGCACAGTGTCGAACACGATCATTGGTCTTGCATTACCGATATGAATAAAGTTGTATACGGTTGGTCCGCAGACATACATCCTTACTTTACCTTCTTCGACCGGTACAAATTCTTCTTTTCTTTTGCTCATAGTATTATACAGTCTCATTCTTCTTCTCCTTTTTTGCTTTATCTTTATTATTCTTTCTCAGTTCTTTTTCCAGTTCACTGACTCGTTCTTTTAGCATAATATTGTCCCGCTGCAGCTGGCTGATATCGCTGGTAACCGGATCCGGAAGATGTATCTGATCCATATCCGCTCTCGGGATCTTCAGATTACCCATCTTCACGATACGTCCCGGAACACCAACCACAGTACAATTTGGCGGCACTTCATTCAACACCACAGATCCTGCTCCGATCTTCGAATTCTCTCCTATGGTAAATGATCCAAGCACCTTTGCTCCGGCACTGACCATGACATTATCCTTCAGGGTAGGATGACGCTTGCCCTGTTCCTTGCCGGTACCGCCAAGAGTTACCCCCTGATACAATGTTACATTATCACCAAGTTCTGCTGTCTCTCCGATGATCACACCACTTCCGTGGTCAATAAATAACCCCTTGCCGATAGTTGCTCCCGGATGGATTTCAATACCCGTCTTTCTGGTAGCTCTCTGGGAAATCCATCTTGCCAGAAAATAATGCTTACCGAGATACAGCTTATGTGCGATCCTGTAACTCAATATCACTTTGAAACTTGGATAAAGAAATACTTCCATATTGGACTTGATCGCGGGATCTCTCTCCCTGATCACATTTATCTCTTCCTGTATATAGGATAACGCTCCCATACAAACCTCTCCTTTTCATTCACACTAAAGCAGTCCGCATGTTATTATATCTGTTCAGAGCCACTTCCAAAATGCTGTTCTGAACGTAAATCATCGGAAGTACCAAAAGGCACATTCCGAGATTGTACGCGGTCGTCAAGGTCCTTAGCAAGCTAGGACTTTGACTCGTCGCGATACAAATAAAAGCTCCGTCTCTTATATAAAGAGACGAAGCTTAACTCCGCGGTTCCACTCTTATAGAGAACCCGACCTCTGACACTTTTCGTATCTGTCTGATTCTCCACTCCTGTACGCGTAACGTGCGTCTTACGTGCCCGGCTAATAATTGACTCACAGACAATGGTTCACCAGACCGACTCCCGAATGCACTTCAGAAACACTTCCCTCAGGACTGCTTACAGCCGGTGACAATCCCTCTCTGCCAGTTCCGCCATTTCTTACTCTCTTCGTTCTGCGTCTTTCTCATATAGATTATATCTTATGCGAATTCCGGCGAATTGTCAACATTTTTAACCGCTTTAAGTGGAAATCTGACTTCCACTTTAAACATATCTCCTTCTATCGTCAAATGGAAGGTTCCCTGCTGTAATTCGGTGAAGCTTCTGGCAATCGCAAGTCCAAGTCCGGAGCCTTCTGTATTGCGGGATACATCCCCCCGCACAAAACGCTCTGTCAGATCTTCTGCCTTTACCGTTATCTCTGCCGCAGACACATTGAGAAGCTGAATCACAGCTTCATTGTCTTCCCGGCATACCTTCGTATATACTCTGGTTCCGTGCATGGCATATTTGGAAATATTCACCAGCAGATTTTCAAAGATGCGGTACGTCTTCTGACTGTCCAGTTCACAGATCAGCTTTTCCTCCGGCCAGGTACAGCGAAAGCTCAGTTTTGCTTCTTCAAATCTGCTGTCCAACTCCAGCTTTACCTGTTTAAACAGATTTACCACGTCCACATCCATCTTGTTGAGAATTACCGTCTGGCTGGTTGCTTTACTGATCTCGAACAGATCCTCGATCAGCACCTTCAGGCGCAGAGATTTCTTTTCCAGTATCTGGATATACTCTTTCCGCTTCTCCTCATCCTTTTCCAGTTTCAGAAGATCCACATAGGTAATAATCGCGGTCAGCGGAGTCTTGAGATCATGCGACATATTCGTGATCAGTTCCGTCTTCATCTTCTGGCTTTTCACCTCTTTGTCTACCGCTTTCTGGTAACCATCTTGAATTTTCTCCAGTTCTTTCTTAAATGGATTAAACACACCCAGATCATCGGTCACTTCTACATTCAGGTTACCTTCTGCCATCTGATTGGTCGCATTTAACAGCAATGCATATTTATCCTTCAGATCGTTAAAATACTTACGCAAAATGAAGAATAATATGATTGAATAAATCACAACTGCTACGATTCCATAGAACCACAATACGGTAATTACCGTCAGAATCAGCGCATTGATCAGCACGATTTTCAGTATTGTTTTATTATTCCGGTCGGTGAAATCAATATTATCAAAGGAATGATATACTTTCTCTATCCCTTTCTGTGCTTTTTTTATCGTCTTGCTGCACCATCCCGGAATCTGTTTCCCATAGCGCACCAGAAGCACCCGTTCTTTCACATAAGCCGAAACTCCCATCACATAGACCTGGCGCACACAGCCAGAACACCAGTAAGCGGCTGCGATAACAGCCATGCCCCACAGCATTTTTCCAGTTCCATCCTCCCGCATTGACATCAGCCATGGAAGTCCTCCGAACACGCTGGTTCCCACAGCAATGGATCCAACAAGGATTACCAGTTCAAGAGGCGCATAAAATATTTTTTCATTGCCCGTCTCAAAAAATCGGAACATCGGAAATATCCATGCAGCCACTGCCATTGCTACCATTTCTGCCGCCACCTCGTTTGCCGCTTCTGACGTAGTCATATACATGTTATTGAGATTAGCAGCGAAACAAAGTGCAAAAAGCACCCATACTACCACAAATAATTTATGCCTGTTTTTCAATTTTGTATCCAACTCCCCACACCACCTTTAAATATTTAGGCTCTCTTGGATTGATCTCAATCTTCTCCCGGATATTGCGGACATGGACCATGATTGTATCCGTATTGATCGCTCTTTCATTCCAGACTCGCTCATAGATCTCGTCTGCTGAAAACACTCTTCCCGGATTCTTCATCAACAGCAGCAAAATCTTATACTCAATGGGAGTCATTTTCACCGATTCGCCATCCACTGTTACTTCCACGGTGTCCTCATTGAGTTCCAGACCTCCTACCGTATACACATGCTCCTGCTGTTCTTTTGCACCGAGTCGTTCCATAAATCTGCTGTACCTGCGGAGCTGAGAGTTCACCCTGGCGAGCAGTTCCATTGGGGTAAATGGCTTCGTCACATAGTCATCGGCTCCCATGTTCAGTCCCAGAATCTTATCTACTTCTTCTGACTTGGCAGAAAGAAAGATAACCGGAAAGTCATATTTTTCCCGCAGCTTTGCTGTCATGGTGATTCCATCCATCCTCGGCATCATGATATCTACGATCGCCAGATGAATCTCTTCCTGGTCAATCACTTCCAGTCCTTCCACGCCGTCCGTCGCCTGATATACCTGATAACCCTGGCTCTTTAGATATATCTTAATTCCTTCCCGTATTTCCTTGTCATCCTCCACAATCAATACATGATTATATGTTCCACTCATTCCAATTCAGCCTCCTGTTTCATCTACGCCTTTAGTATAGGGATTCATTCTTAAAAGAAGCGTTCGGAATTTCCAAAGATTTTCTAAAGAATATTTCCGCACGCTTCTGTTTTCTGCTACACCTCTTCGTCCAGACGAATCTTAGACAATGGTATAATCTTCTTCATTTCTTCCTTCATCCGATCTGACATGGAGACTCCTTCTTCCAGACATATTTCTTTTACTGTCTTTACTCCAAACAATAATTCACCCAGCGCTTCCACCGTCACTGTACCCTCGCTGTTCTCTTCTTTACCGTCCATCAGCATTACGCCAGAATGTTCCGTACCGGTCACTACCACCGTACGGTTATTCTCTTCAATGATCGGATCCGTAATCTGAAAGCACACTGCAGTAAGCTCCCGCAAGCTTACAGATGCTAACATCCGTTTTGTATCCGTAATACGGATCATAATCTTCGGTGCTTCTTCCTCTTCCTGCTCCGGGACATACGGACAGTTTCCGACCAGATGCCCATTCAGATAATACAGCATCAGCTTCGCGCCCTCACTGGCATATTCTTTCATCAGCCGCTCGTAATACATTTCGCTTTTCAGCGTATATACCTGATAGCCTTCTGCTTCCAACGCTGCATTTTCCGCATTCACAAGCATCGGAATATCCTGATTTGCCACCGGACGCACCTGACAGGTAATTCCATTTTCCAGTGTCACATCCCCCGCTTCGCCGATCGGGCAGTATTCTAACTGCTGTGTATACACTGTGCGAAATCCGTGCGGCGTGTAGATTGCCTCTGCTGCCGGCATCAGATAGGTAAAACTCTCACCTTCCCGATACATATCCTTCAACGCCGTCTCTAGCAGTGCTTTCATAAAGCCACGTCCCCGATATGACTCTCTGGTCGCAACCGCCACGATATAATTTGCCTTCTTTTTCATGCCATTTACATTCAGTTCATACGGATTCAGATGCAGCATTGCCTGGATTCCTCCATCCTCTTCTGCCACATAAATCTGATTATCTTTCGTTTTCTCGGTATAATAATAATCTACGAAGCGCTTACTGTCCTCACTGAACACTTCTTCATACAACGGTCTGGTAAGTCCATGCTCTGTCTGCTCCAAATGTCTAACTTTCATCTATTTTGCTCCTTTCGGGCATCCGCCACATCCCTGGCATCCGCTTTCTGCACCAGTACCTACCGCATAGCTGTAATCTCGGATGTTTTCCAGTGCTGCAATCGCCTGGGAGGATATCCCTTCCCCAGTTCCGGTGAAACCGAGCCCTTCTTCGGTTGTTGCCTTAATATTGATCTGGTCTACTTCAATTCCAAGTGCTTCTGCAATATTTTTCCGCATTGCCTCAATATGCGGTGCCATCTTCGGGCGCTGTGCAATGATCGTAGCATCAATATTGCCGATTACGTAGAGATGCTCTTCCAGAAGCCCTCTTACATGCTGTAACAGCTTCACGCTGGAGATTCCTTTATATGCCGGGTCTGTATCCGGGAAATGCTTCCCGATATCCCCCAGTGCCGCCGCTCCAAGCAGCGCATCCATAATCGCATGGATCAGCACATCGGCATCTGAATGACCAAGAAGTCCTTTTTCATACGGTATCTTTACGCCGCCAAGGATCAGGTCTCTTCCTTCTACTAATTTATGGACATCATATCCCATACCTATTCTCATATATATCATCCTCCCTGGATATTTTTCGTAGTTTCTGTCTGCTGTATACGCAGGCAAGGTTCTTCTAAAGGATAGCATATGTATTCTGCTTTTTCAAAAAAAGTTTTCTACACGGAGGCTTATTGCACAAAAAAAGAAGCTCACATTCGTGAACTTCTTTTCAGTAGCGGGAACTGGATTTGAACCAGCGACACCACGGGTATGAACCGTGTGCTCTAGCCAACTGAGCTATCCCGCCATACTCTATATTCAGTTCTTATCGAACTGCTTACAGCTTGTTGCTGTAATGGGACCTACAGGGCTCGAACCTGTGACCCTCTGCTTGTAAGGCAGATGCTCTCCCAGCTGAGCTAAGATCCCTTTCGTTCAGCAGGTTAAGTTGTTTCCCTCAACCTGCTTCGCTATTATACAATTATTTTAAGGCAAATGTCAACACCTTTTTTGAATTTTTTTAAAAAAATATTTTTTATATACTTTTCACGCAATTATAAGGCATATGTTTTCCGTGCCACGCCCAGTTCTTCATTAGCCGGAATCACTTCTATTGTCACCGGAGAATCATCTTTAGAAATACATGCCGCCTCGTTACCGACCGCCTGATTCTTCTCTTCATCAATCCAGATCCCCATGTGTGCAAGCTTGCCACACACCTTAGATCGGATAGTTGCATTATGCTCGCCGATACCTGCTGTAAACACCAGGTGATCCAGTCCGCCAAGCTCTGCATAGTACATGCCAATATAACGCACAATATCGTTACAGAATATATCAACAGCAAGCTTTGCCCTATCATTGCCTTCTGCCGCAGCCTCTTCTACCAGACGCAGATCGTTGCTCACACCGGAGATACCCTGCAGTCCTCCGTTCTTGGTTAATCCGTATAATACATCATCCAGATCCATGCCTTCTTTCTGTAAGAATGGAATAATAAATGGATCGATGTCTCCGCAACGGTTAGAATTATTGATTCCTACCTGCAGCGAGATTCCAAAGCTGGTGTCTACACTCCTGCCATCATCAATCGCACACAAAGAACAGCTTCCACCCAAATGACAGGAAATGGTTTTTCCTGTAGAGCCGTATTTTTCTGCCACTGTATCAGAGATATATTCATGGGATGCCCCGTGATAGCCGAGTCTGCGAATACCGTATTTCTCATACCACTCATAAGGAATACCATACATATAACGTTCTGCCGGAATGGTTCTGTGAAATGCCGTCTCAAACACGCCAACAAGCTTCGCATCCGGTGTCAGCTTCTGAAACTGACGGATTGCGCTCAGATAAGGTGTATTATGTGCCGGAGCAATCACCATATAATCCTCCATGCCCTGCAGCACGTCTGGCGTAAGCTCATGCACGCCATAATGATCCTTCGACAGCACCGTCTTAAATCCTACTCTCTCCAGCTCGTCCAGAGAATTTAATACTCTGTGCTCCGGATCCAACAGACAGTCCAGGAACTTCTGAATGCCGTCTGTATACGTAGGAATGCACTGCTTTTCTAACTTCACCGCATATTCTTCCGCGTCCTGATAATGGAAGATTGCATTATCCTCACTTCCCACACGTTCAATCTTGCCTGTTGCAAGCACACGCTCTTCCGGCATATCAAATAATTTAAACTTCAGCGAGGTACTTCCCGCATTACATACTAATACCTTCATAAAAGCCTCCTTTTACTCATTCATGTATCCTAAAATCTTGAATTAACTATAGCATAAAATGAAAAAGGATGCCACAACACATTATATGTTATGGCATCCCATCATTCTATATCAGATTGCAATCTGTGATTCTAAGTCGAAATTAGCAGATTCCCTGAGCCAGCATTGCATTTGCTACTTTCTCAAATCCGGCAATGTTAGCACCTACTACGTAGTTGCCCTTGTGTCCGTATCTCTCAGCAGCATCTACCATGTTGTGGCAGATATTTACCATGATTCCCTGAAGCTTAGCATCTACTTCTTCGAATGTCCAGCTCAAACGCTCGCTGTTCTGAGACATTTCCAGTGCAGATGTTGCGACACCGCCGGCATTAGCTGCTTTACCAGGTGCGAAAATAACTCCGTTCTCCTGCAGGTACTCTGTAGCTTCCATTGTAGTAGGCATGTTAGCACCTTCTGCAACCATCTTGCATCCGTTAGCAACAAGCTGTTTAGCATCTTCAATGTGAAGTTCGTTCTGTGTAGCACATGGGAGTGCGACATCACACTTAACAGACCATACACCACGTCCTTCATGATATTCTGAATTCGGACGGTAATTCTTATATTCTGTCAGTCTTGCACGTTTTACTTCTTTGATCTCTTTCAGTGCTGCCACATCAATTCCGTCCGGATCATATACCCAACCTGTAGAATCGCTACATGTAACAACCTTAGCACCAAGCTGCTGTGCCTTTTCAATAGCGTATGTAGCTACATTACCAGCACCAGATACAACAACCGTCTTGCCTGCAATATCATCACCATTAACTTTCAGAAGTTCTTCTGTCAGATACAGAAGTCCGTATCCTGTAGCTTCTGTTCTTGCAAGTGAACCACCGTATGTAAGTCCTTTTCCTGTCAGAACTCCTTCGTATACGTTACGGATTCTCTTGTACTGTCCGAACATATATCCGATCTCTCTTGCACCTGTTCCGATATCTCCTGCAGGTACGTCTGTATCAGCTCCAATATGCTTGCAAAGCTCTGTCATGAAGCTCTGGCAGAATGCCATAATCTCTCTGTCAGATTTGCCCTTAGGATCGAAATCCGAACCACCTTTACCTCCGCCGATTGGAAGTCCTGTCAGGGAGTTCTTGAAAATCTGCTCGAATCCAAGGAACTTGATAATGCCGATGTTTACTGATGGATGAAGTCTGATTCCTCCCTTGTATGGACCAATTGCACTGTTAAACTGTACACGGAATCCCTTGTTGACCTGAACCTGTCCGTTATCATCTACCCAAGGTACACGGAACAGAATCTGTCTCTCTGGCTCAACAAGTCTTTCGAGAAGAGCCTCTTTACGATATTTCTCTTCGTTAGCATCAACGATTGGTTTCAGTGACTCCAACACTTCTTTTACTGCCTGATGGAACTCTGGCTGTGCCGGGTTCTTTTCAACAACTTTTGCAATAACCTCATCAACGTATGACATTCTTTTGTCCTCCTAATTGCATATATTTTTCTCATATCATATTATATTACGAACCATCAAAAAACAAGAGGTTTTTTTGCTGTTTTTTGTTTTTTTTGCAATCCAATCTCCGTTTTCCTGCAAAAAAGACAAAAATAATCAATTCTTTTGTCCCTATTTTATACTTTTTATTCTCGCATACCATCTATAAACTATAAATGCTTTATTTTCGAATCTGCCACATTTTTTGCATCAACGCACAGACAGCCCTCCGGGATATACTTCCCGGAGGGCTGCCACACGTTTCGATCAACTTATTTAAAATACTCTACACCTGATTCAAATACTTTCATATCCTGCTCACCATAGATATTAATTGCTACAGAACGTCCTCGTCTCTCGGAATGTGCCATCTTACCAAGCACTCTTCCGTCCGGGCTTGTGATTCCCTCGATCGCGCAGTAAGATCCATTGACATTCCACTCTTCATCCATGGTAATATTGCCCTCCGGGTCACAATACTGGGTTGCTACCTGTCCATTTGCAAAGAGTTTTGCAAGCCATTCCTTGTTAGCGACAAAACGTCCCTCTCCATGAGATGCAGGATTGGTATATACTCCGCCAAGTTCTGCTTTCTGAAGCCATGGAGATTTGTTGGTAACCACTTTGGTATATATCATCTTGGAAATATGGCGTCCAATTGTATTGTATGTCAGTGTCGGTGCATTCTCATCCTGTCCTACGATATCTCCGTTTGGTACAAGACCAAGCTTGATCAGTGCCTGGAATCCATTACAGATACCAAGTGCCAAACCATCTCTCTCATTCAAAAGCTTCTGCACTGCCTCTTTCAGCTTTGCGTTCTGGAATGCAGTTGCAAAGAATTTGGCTGATCCATCTGGCTCATCACCTGCACTGAATCCGCCCGGGAACATGATGATCTGCGACTGACTGATTGCTTTTTCAAATACTTCTACCGAATCACGGATATCTGACGCATCCATATTGCGGAATACCTTGGTGATCACCTTTGCTCCGGCACGCTCAAATGCCTTGGCACTGTCATATTCGCAGTTGGTTCCAGGGAATACCGGGATGAATACTGTCGGCTGTGCGATCTTATGCTCGCATACATATACCTTAGATGCACGGAACAGCCCATCTTCTCCAAGTTTGCCATCAGCAGACTTCTCTTCTCCCACTTCCGGAACTGCACTTCCTGTCTCTTCTCCGGATACGGTCTTAAATACTCTTTCCAGAGTCTCTTTCCATGCGTCTACTGCTTCTTTAATTGTGATTACGGTATTACCATATACAAAGTTCGGTTCTGCAGTCACTTCACCGATCTCAACATATTCAAATCCAAGTTCATCAATCTTATCAGCTTCCACCTCAGCCACGATATCTGTAAATGCCGGTGCAAATAACTGACCTGCCGGAATCTCGTCAGACAGCTTCACACCCATGCTATTACCAAATGCCATCTTGCTAACTGCCGGAACTACACCGTGACAATCCAATACATATGCAGATAATACCTTACCTGTATGCACTGCCTCTGAGAACTTCTCATAAACTGCCATCAGTTTCTCATAATCCGGAAGATCATACTCTGCCTTTGGAGTCTTGATCCAGATCAGCTTGCTTCCTGCTTTCTTAAGTTCCGGAGTGATAATATCTTTTTCTTTTGCCACATCTACTGCAAATGATACCAGGGTCGGCGGTACATCAATATCTTCAAATGTACCTGACATACTGTCCTTACCACCGATAGACGGAAGTCCAAATCCAAGCTGTGCATCATATGCGCCAAGCAGTGCTGCAAACGGCTGACTCCATCTATGCGGGTCTTCTGTCATACGACGGAAGTACTCCTGGAAAGTAAAACGAATCTTCTTATAATCTCCACCTGCTGCCACGATCTTAGCTACAGACTCTGTCACTGCATAGATCGCACCATGGAATGGGCTCCAGCTTGACAGATATGGATCAAATCCATAGCTCATCATCGTTACAGTATCACAGTCGCCCTTCAATACTGGAAGCTTCGCGACCATTGCCTGTGTCTCTGTCAGCTGATATTTGCCGCCATGAGGCATGAATACAGAACCAGAACCAATGGAACCGTCGAACATCTCTACCAGACCCTTCTGTGAACATACGTTTAGGTCTTTTAATGTCTCCAGCCATTTCTCCTTTACATCTGTCACTTCCACTTCATCTGTGAGAATCGTATCTGCACGGTTCGGAATATCGACTGCTACTGTAGTCTCCTGATGTGCTCCGTTGGTATCCAGAAATGCACGGGACAGATTCACGATATCCTTGCCTCTCCAATTAAGCACCAGTCTTGGATCTTCTGTTACAACCGCCACCTTAGTAGCTTCCAGATTCTCTTCGCTGGCATATCCCATAAATTCATCTACATCTTTTGGATCTACGACAACTGCCATACGCTCCTGAGATTCGGAAATTGCAATTTCAGTACCATCAAGTCCTGCGTATTTCTTAGGCACCTTGTCCAGATCAATCTGCAGACCGTCTGCAAGTTCACCGATTGCTACAGACACACCGCCTGCTCCAAAGTCATTACATTTTTTAATCAGACTGCTGACCTCTTCTCTGCGGAACAGTCTCTGAATCTTACGCTCTGTAGGTGCATTACCTTTCTGTACCTCAGCACCGCAGGTCTCGATAGACTCTTCTGTGTGTACCTTAGAAGAACCGGTAGCTCCACCACAGCCGTCACGCCCGGTACGTCCACCAAGAAGAATGATGATATCTCCCGGATCTGAAGTCTCACGGATAACCGCACGTCTCGGTGCTGCTCCCATAACTGCTCCGATTTCCATACGTTTAGCCACATAATTCGGATGATAAATCTCTTTTACTGCTCCGGTTGCCAGTCCGATCTGGTTACCGTATGAGCTATATCCATGAGCTGCTTCACGTACCAGTTTCTTCTGCGGAAGCTTACCCTTAATTGTCTCTTTTACAGATACTGTCGGATCTGCTGCACCAGTCACACGCATAGCCTGATATACATAGGTACGTCCTGACAATGGATCACGGATCGCACCTCCCAGACAGGTAGCAGCACCACCAAATGGCTCGATCTCTGTCGGATGGTTGTGCGTCTCATTCTTGAAATTCACCAGCCACTCTTCTTCTACACCATCAACAGTTACAGGTACTACAATGCTGCAGGCATTGATCTCGTCAGACTCTTCCTGATCCTGTAACTTACCTTCTTTTTTCAACTTTCTCATCGCCATCAGTGCAAGATCCATCAGGCAGACAAACTTATCTTCTCTTCCCTTAAAGATCTCGCTGTGATCAGCAAGATACTGCTTATATGCACCTTCAATCGGCTCTCTGTAATCACCATCACCAAAAGTTACATCCTTCAATTCTGTAGAGAATGTTGTATGACGACAGTGATCTGACCAGTATGTATCCAGTACCCGGATCTCTGTCATAGTCGGATCTCTGTGTTCTTCTCCTGCAAAATAATTCTGAATATGGCAGAAGTCACGGAATGTCATTGCTAGTCCCAGCGAATCATATAATGCTTTCAGATGTTCTTCATCCATCGTCTGGAATCCATCAAATACCTTTACATCCTCCGGCTCATCAAACTTTGTGATCAACGTCTCCGGCTTTTCTTCTTCTGCTTCTCTGGAATCTACCGGATTAATGCAATGATTCTTGATTGCCTCTAACTCTTCTGCTGAAATACAGTTATCGCCTTTTCCATGAATAATATAAGTCGTAGCTGTACGGATAACCGGCTTCTCATCCTCCTTAATAAACTGCACACACTGCTCTGCCGAATCAGCTCTCTGGTCAAACTGTCCCGGAAGGAACTCTACAGAAAACACACTGTCTCCCTGCATGACCGGAACGCTCTCTTTCCATAAAATATCTACCGGCATCTCAGCAAAAATACCTCTGCATGCCTTCTCAAACGTCTCATCAGACAGGTTCTCTACGTCATAGCGAATCAGGACTCTTACACTTTCTACATCCTTAATTCCAAGATAGCCCTTAATCTCATGTAACAGACCCTTTGCCTGAACTGCGTATTCTCCCTTTTTCTCAACAAACACCCGTTTTACATTACTCATAAAACTTCCTCCATATGGTTCTTCTCTACTAAATGCTGCTGTAAGGCCGGACGCCTTCTTATCTATGTCTTATCATACCACGCCTGATGTTATTAATGAAATTAATATAACTTAACTCTTTTATAAGTCTATCTAATCACTTAATTTTTCTTTTTACGTTTCTCGATGAAGATGCAAACTGCAGATACAACCCCTAATACTGCCAGACTTCCTACAAAAAATCCTCCGATCCGAAATACGAAATCATAAAAAAATCCCTCCGGAAGCATACGGATCATATAGTCTGTCGCCGGATCAAACATCCATTGATCATTATCAAAAAATATCTCATGAAAAATGCGAAAATATTTATCAAAATCTGAAGCAAACAGTACTCCTAACACTATTGTTATCACACCAGTAATGCCAAGTGTCACAAAATACGCCCTTGGAAGCAGCTTTATCAGATCTGCTTTCCGTGCCGCCAGCAGTATCAAGATCAGCAGTACTGCCACCAGCATAATATTACGTATCTTAAGTCCTCCAAGAAACAGATCCTTTACTTCTCCCATATGAAACCTGTCCTGTTCATTGAAGAAATCCTGTGTTTCACCATCTACATCTGTAATTACTGAAAGTTCTGCCTTCTTTCCGATCAGATATGCCATCATCTGGTCTGTCACATCCATAATATTATCCATCGTCATATTCAGACTGTCTGCCACCTGATACTTCTTATATTCTCTTTCATAGAATCTGTACTGACTATCACCATAGATTGCCACTTGAAAACTGGTCAGCAAAAGTACACCTATCAGTAAAAACATCATAATCACTGCAGAAATCTTCTGTGTTTGCTTCATTTTATTTCTCCTTGTCTATTCTTTATTGTCATTCCATCCTTTTTCCCTTATAATATTTCCTAATGGGAGGAATTTGCAATGGATATTAATTATGAATTATATAAAGTATTTTACTATGTAGCAACTACTTTAAGCTTTTCAGAAGCTTCTAAAAAGCTCTACATATCTCAATCGGCAGTCAGCCAGTCTATCAAAGCGCTGGAAGGAAAATTGTCTCAGACTCTCTTCATCCGCAGCACTAAGAAGGTACGCCTGACTCCGGAAGGCGAGATTCTGCTCCGTCACATCGAACCGGCGATCAGCCTGATCCGCCGCGGCGAATCACAGCTTCTGGAATCCATCACTACCGGTGGACAGATCCGAATTGCCGCCAGTGACACAATATGTCGGTATTTTCTGGTGCCATATATTGAACGGTTTCATCAGGCATTCCCGAATCTGCATATCAAAGTCATCAATGCAACTTCTATCCGCTGTGTCGATATCCTGAAAAACGGGCAGGCAGACTTTATCGTCGTAAACTATCCAAATGCTTACCTGAACAATCTCTGGTCTATCAAACGGATCAAACAGTTTCGGGATGTATTTGTAGCTAACCAGTCTTTCTCGCAGTTAAAAGATCGAAAGCTTTCACTTGCAGAACTCTCTGAGTATCCGCTTCTGATGCTGGACAAGCAAAGTACCACAAGCGAATTCTTGCACAGTCTCTTTCAACAGCACCAGCTGGAACTGGTTCCGGAAGCAGAACTCAGCAGTAACGACCTGCTGATCGACCTTGCACGTATCGGATTAGGCGTTGCCTTTGTTCCTGACTACTGTGTACCTGATGATTCCGATGAACTCTTTATTGTAGAAACCAGAGAATCCCTGCCACAGAGAGAACTTGCTGTTGTCTACAACGATAAACTTCCGGTATCTCCGGCTGTGACAGAGTTCTTAACTTACTTTACTGAACTGCCGGACCAGAAACTTTGAATCTGATCTCTCACATTATGAATATTGCAATACTGGATGCCTTTCCACTCTCGTGGAAAGGTATTTCTATATCTGGCTTCCCGAAAACGTTCATCCAGCAAAAGAATCACACCTCTGTCTTCTTCCGTCCGGATTACTCTTCCTGCCGATTGCTGTACTTTGTTCATTCCAGGATATACATAAGCATAATCAAAACCATTCTGACCTCTGGCGTCAAAATAATTCTTCAAAAGCTCCCGCTCCAGGCAGACCTGCGGAAGTCCTGTTCCCACGATCACAGCTCCGATCAGACGCTCTTTTGCAAGATCAATCCCTTCCGAGAAAACTCCGCCCATAACACAGAAGCCCATCAGACTTCCCTCACGTTCCTCTTCAAACCCTTCCAGAAAGATTTCCCGTGCTTCTTCCGACATATAAGGTGCCTGTACCAGACACTCAATCTGTCCGACATTATACTCTTCTCTTCCTTCTGATGCGCTCTGTTTCCTGTCTGCTAATTCTACAAAAGCGTCATATACCTGTTCCAAAAAATGATAAGACGGAAAGAAAGACATGTAATTGCCTTCTTTGGCAGATGCCATCTCATAAAGATATTCTGCATACCGTCGGTACATCGTCTCGCCTCGCATGGTATATCTGGTACTCACATCCGTTCCCAGCAATAATCTGCTCTGGCTTTCTTCAAATACCGTTTCCGCATACACTGCATAATCATCCTTCTCTGTGCTGAGCAGTTCTTTATAATACTGTATCGGCAGTAATGTAGCCGAAAACAATATCGTACTATTCCCTTTCTCAATATATTCTTTGAGATTCACCGCAGGATTCACACAAAACAGGCGGAGGAAAAACTCTCCATCCTTTGCAAGTTCTGCATAGATCAGATAATTTTCATCCAGCTTCTCATACACCGTAATAAACATACGTACTTCAAAATATAACTTCAGTACATCCTCGCGCTCTGCAAACTGCTTATAATCCTCCAGGAACCGTTCCATCTCCGCCATCAGTGATAACAATTTCAGATAAATATGCATCACGCTGTCAAGCACCGTCACACCATCACAGTTTCTCTTTAGTTCCAACAATTGTCGATTGCACTCTTCCAAGCGCTTTGTCAGTCTCACATCAATATGCTTTACCTGTCGCTTCACCCGTAAGATTTCTTCTTTGCACAGACTGGCACTGTACATTTCTCTGCCGCGTTCTACAAGATTATGCGCCTCATCGATCAAAAACAGATATTCTCCTTTTACGCCCTCTCCAAAAAAACGCTTCAGATGAGCGTTAGGATCAAACACATAATTATAATCACAGATTACGGCATCCATCCAGATTGCAGTATCAAGCCCCAGTTCAAATGGACATACCTGCCATTTCTCCGCCTGTTCTTCCAACACGCTTCTGGTGACTGCATCCTGTCCTGTGATCAATTCATAAACTGCATCATTCACCCGGTCAAAATGTCCCTTTGCATAAGAACAGTACTCAGGATTGCACTCCGCTTTATCGCAAAAACAGATCTTCTCTTTTGCAGTCAGCGTAATCACTTTATACTTCAATCCCTGTTCTTTCAGAGTATTAAATGCACCTGCGGCTGCCGTTCTGGTAATCGTCTTTGCTGTCAGATAAAAGATCTTTTCTCCAAGCCCTTCACCCACTGCCTTCACCGCAGGAAACACGGTTGCCAGAGTCTTCCCCGTACCTGTAGGTGCCTGAATAAATAATTTCTTCTTTCGCAGGATCGTTCGATATACTGACGATACCAGTTCTCGCTGTCCCTTTCGGTAATCATAAGGAAACTCCACCTGCTTCACAGATGCATTGCGTTCTTCCCGCCATTCAATCTGGAATCTTGCCCACTTCTCATACCGATGCATCAGATCCATAAACCATTCTTCCAGCTCGTCTGCCTTATATGACTCACGGAACCTGCGAATATCCTCTGTCTCCATATTACAGTAAGTCATCTGCACATCAATCTCAGCCAATTCCTTTTCTCTTGCATAAATACAGGCATAACACTTCGCCTGTGCCAGATGTACCGGAACCGGCTCTTCCATCCGCTCCAGATCCTTGAACACACCTTTAATCTCATCGATACATATCCGTTCTTCCTCAATAATTCCATCTGCCCGACCTTCTACCTGTATGTCGAATGTATCAAATTCCACCACCCGGCGCAGCGTAACCTCCGGATGATAAGAGGCCCCCATCCGTTTCTGAATCTTGCGGTGAAGCTTTGCTCCCATCTGCATAGCATCCTTGTCCTGCGCTGCTATTCGATTGTCAATATCTCCGCTCCTAAGGATGAATTCCACCAGATTACGGACTGAGATCTTTACTTTTTGTCTGTCCATAACTTCCATCTTTCTTTCCGATTTGTTATGAACCATTGTACACTATATCGGATCGTTATTCAAATTCCACCAGATTCTTTCTGCACCATAACGGTAGATGTCCCATCTGACATCGTGGATTCTTTCTCTCCTTAATCGCGATCGCCTCTGTAAATTCTTTCCACAATTCACTGAACGTCTCTTCCTTCGCTGAGTATGAGCTGAACCTGTCTTCATCCACATGCTCACCGGATACCAATATCCACTGTCTGCCAGCCTCATGCACCGCATATTCTTCATGAACCGCATCATGTATCATCCAGTTTTCAACCGACAACCGTTCTGCAAAATGTGGTGCCACACAGGAAAGCACTCTGCACTTAGGTTCAAATCTGGCATATAGGATTCCCTGTTCCAGTTCCCGGAAACGTATCAGTTCAATCCATCTGGTCGTCTCATTATTCACCGTTCTGCTAAGTTCAAAAGTCTGTTCCACCTGCGCATTCCCCAGGTGATCCATGATTCTTCTGCTGTCCGGGATCTCTCTGGCAGCAAGCATCGTCCCAAGGATCACATCTCCCCTGTCCGGATCATCGGAAAGAGCTGCCTGATAGATCAGCTTATACGCATACCACCCCATATGGGATAAAATCATGCGTTCCACCGATAGTGCCTTCTTCTCATTCGATTCAACTTCTGTATATTCACAGAACAACTCCTGCTCCAGGTGACCGCGGAAACGGATTCCACACTCTGCTCCATGGTCCGGCACAAGGTACTTCCACGCATCGTAAAGCGCAGAAAAAAGTCCTGTCACTTCATTCTCACACACATAAATTCTTTTCATTCACACCACCGCCAAATCTCACATCATCAAACAACGATAACTGCTGATACGTCATGCCACGCACTTCCTGTGGCAGCCTTTCTCCTGCATCCAGCAGATTCCTCGCAATATAATCCTGTTCCAGCTTCACCGGATACATCATACGCCCATTACAGGTTAGAAAATACATTGCCCGCTTCAATACTACTCCTATCTTCTTCAGATCCTGAAAATCCAATGTGCCAAGCCTTCTGGCCCGGACGATCCGTCCTGCCGACCGGTACCCAAGTCCCGGCACCCGCAGAAGCATCTCATAAGGTGCGCGGTTCACTTCCACCGGAAAATACTCCAGATGTCTGAGCGCCCAGTTACACTTCGGATCAAACAACGGATTGAAATTAGGTTCCTCCTCTGTCAGCAGTTCTTTTGCCTCAAACTTATAATACCTAAGAAGCCAGTCTGCCTGATACAGGCGATGCTCTCTGAGAAGCGGTGGTCCCTGATCTGTTTTAGCCGGAAGCGCCTTATCCACATTCACTGACACAAATGCTGAATAAAACACCCGCTTCAGATCAAACCGCTGATATAACGTCTCTGCCACATGGAGCATCTGATAATCCGTCTCCGGTGTCGCTCCTACGATCATCTGTGTGCTCTGTCCTGCCGGCACAAAAGACGGTGCATGATGGTATACTTTTAATTCATAAGCATTCTGGCTTCTGCCATTCTGCACCAGCCGCATAGGCTTAAGAATCTTATCTCTGGTCTTATGCGGCGCCAGCGTTCTTAATCCTTCTGCCGTAGCAAGTTCCAAATTCACACTCATCCTGTCTGCCAGAAATCCCGCCCGCTGTATCAGTTCCTCACTGGCTCCGGGAATCGCCTTCACATGGATATAGCCCTGGAAGCGATATACTTTTCTCAGCTTCTCAAGTGCCGCACAGATCAGTTCCATCGTATAGTCCGGGCTCCTCAGTATCCCGGAACTTAAAAATAATCCCTCAATATAATTTCTCCGATAAAATTCTATCGTGAGCTCACAAATCTCATCCGGAGTAAAAGATGCCCTCGGCACATCATTACTCCTCCGGTTAATACAATACTTACAATCAAAAATACATTCATTGGTAAAAAGGATCTTAAGCAGAGAGATACATCTGCCGTCTGCCGCAAAACTGTGGCAAATCCCCATCTGCACACAGCTTCCGAGCCCTGTACCGTCATTCCCCCTGGATGTACCGCTAGAAGTACATGCCACATCATACTTGGCGGCATCCGTCAATATCCGCAGCTTCTCCATCACAGACATATTCTCTGAAATCTGCATCTTCGCTCCTCCTCTTTTTCTTCTTTCTGTACCCTTGTTTCATCTGTACAAAAAACGAACGTATGTTTGATATTATTATACAAACACACGTTCGTTTCGTCAATACACGATTCTCATTTTTCTGGATTTCAAAATACTTATGCCTTCTTTACAATCCTGTAATATGCTTTCGCCGTCAGACTGTAGATCAGAATATAAAGAACTGCAAATCCTAGATATACACCAATTGTACAATTCCGGTACAACTCTGTTTTCTTCATATTGAATGCTTTCAAAAGATTTCCGATCATTGGAAATGCAACTGCCATATGCACACCCGCTGCCACTAATGGCAGGAAGAACACCATCAGAATCTGGGAACGGATGACTTTCTTCATTTCCTGCTGAGACATACCTACCTTCTGCATAATCTCAAACTGTCTCCGGTCTTCATAGCCTTCTGAGACCTGCTTATAATAAATGATCAGCACCATTGCCATAATAAAAAGGGTTCCAAGGAACATGCCAAGCATAAACATGCCTCCATAAATTCCAATAAAATCATTTCTGGACGTTTCTCTGCATTCGATATCTATACTGTCTGCGCCCTGATCCTGCACCGCCTGCCACATATAATCCTTTAGCTTAAGTTGTGCATCTTTGTTCAGCGATACATTAAACCCATAATATTCATATATTTTCATATCATATCTATATGCATCCTTAATCTGCTGGTACAATGCATCAAATGTATCATCTGCAAGCACCACCGTAAAGGAATCCAGAATATTCGAATTCACCTGACCATTTCCTTCGAAATGCCGAACCTTCCCTTTGACCTTATACACCTGATCCATCAGTTTCATATTCGAATATTTATATGAATTACGTCCTGTTCCCAGAAGCATCTCCTGTCCGGACAATTCTACTTTTTCCCCTGTCATTGCGCAATACCCGGACAATGGCATTACCATCATAATCCTGAGATTGCCATTATCATTTAAATAATCAAACTTTGTCTGATCAAACAACACATGATCCTTCTGCAGACATCCAGTCACTGTATAATATCGATAATCCGTCGTATCCTTTTCCGCGATCTGATATTCTTCGCAATGTATTTTAATCTTATCAAGAACTTCCTGATTCTTTTCCATATCAGATGTATCCATATATATTCCAAAATCATTCGGATGACGCGCCTGTACCATATCTTCCATTCCAATCATCAGACTTCCGGTAGACGACAACATAACTAATACCATCGTAGACAGGATACAAATGCTCGCAAGACCCGCTGCATTCTGCTTCATCCGGTACATCATTCCCGAAACGCTGATGAAATGCTCCGGTTTATAATAGAATCTGCGGTTTTTTCTGAGCATCTTAAGGATCACAATACTGCCTGCTATAAATAGCAGATAGGTCGCAAGAATAACCAGAATAACTGCTACAAAAAATACCTTTATAGAATCTATGGTTCCTTTCGCAGACAAGGCCAGATAATATCCTTCAATTAATGCTACAGCTCCCAAAATTGCCAGAATCCATTTACTTTTGGGCTCCCGTTCTCCCACGCTGCTGCCACGTAGCAATTCAATCGGCTGAGAAACACGAATCTTCCTTCTGCTTTTCAGATAGATTAAGAAATGTATCACCGCAAATAAAAATGCGGTAACAAGTATTGCTTTACTTGAAATGAAAAAGCCAAATACATTTTTCTGTCCGATTATTTTACAGAGCATCAAAAACATGGTCTTACTGAAAAGAATACCAAAAAGAATACCAAGCACTACACTTCCCGCTGCCACCATCATAGTTTCCAGAAAAAGCACATGTCCCAGATGCTGTTTTTCCATTCCAAGGATATTAAATATTCCAAATTCCCGCTGTCTCCGTTTCATCAAGAAAGCATTAGAATACATTAAAAACGCAAATACAAAGATACCTACGATCACGGTTCCATACCTCATGATCAGGCTCAGCGTTCCCCCTGCAAACATCTTTTTCACCGCAGGATCCAGGCTTAAAGACATCATCACATAGAACATAACCACCGACAGCACACAGGTAAATAGATACGGAATATAAAGTTTACCATTTTTTCGGATGTTATTTGCAGCCAGTCTCACATAAAATCCTTTTTTCATCACATCTCACCGCCTGTCGCGAGCAATGTCAGTGTATTCGAAATCTTCTGATACATCTGCTCATCTGTACTGTCACCACGGTAGATCTGATGAAAAACTCTTCCATCCTTAATAAACAATACTCTTCCTGCTCTGCTGGCTGCTCTTGCGGAATGTGTCACCATAAGGATCGTCTGACCTTCTTCATTCACTTCTCCAAACAGACGCAGAAGATCATCTGCTGATCTGGAATCCAGAGCTCCGGTGGGTTCATCTGCAAGGATCAGTTTTGGATCCGTGATCAGCGCCCGCGCTACAGCCACACGCTGTTTCTGTCCACCTGACACTTCGTATGGATACTTATCCAACAGATCTCGGATACCAAGCTTATGCGCGATCGGAAGCAGGCGGCTGTTCATCTCCTTCACGCTTTTTCTGGATAATACCAACGGAAGAAAAATGTTATCCCTCAGGCTGAACGTATCGAGCAGATTAAAATCCTGAAATACAAATCCAAGGTTTTCTCTGCGGAACTTTGTAATCTCCTTGTCTCGGATCAGCCCTATATCTTTTCCATCCAGTTTCACTCTTCCTCCTGTCGGGCGATCCAGTGCTGCCAGAATATTCAGCAGCGTACTCTTACCGGATCCGGACTCTCCCATGATTGCCACGTATTCTCCTTCTTCTACCGAAAATGACACATCCGCCAGAGCCTGTACCTGATTGCCACCCAGACGAGTCGTATATACTTTTTTCAGACATGATACTTCTAAAATAATCATTATCTATAACCTCCTTTTTCTGTTCTGCTATCAGTATAGACCTGCCCTGCTCTGTCAGACATCGATTCCGGTGACAATATGACCATCTCATGTGACATTTTTGAAAGACGCTATCCAATCATTCAATATTAAACTGACGTTCCTTCAGATCCAGTGTAAAACAGCTGCCAACTCCCGGCTTTGATTCAACTGCGATCCCGACGTTCAGATGTTCGGCCGCTTTTCGGCAAAGATTTAGCCCAAGTCCTGTCGCCTTTTTATCATTTCTACCATTATATCCGGTAAAACCTTTTTCAAATATTCTCGGCAGATCCTCTGGCGCAATGCCAATCCCGGTATCCTCCACCGACAATTTTTTATCTTCCGTCACCCGGATCGTAACGGTTCCCGATGGCGTATATTTCACCGCATTGGAAATAATCTGCTCTAAAATAAATAACAGCCACTTTTCATCCGTCAATACTTTTACTTCTGTCGGCTCGTACACCAGACGCAATTTTCTCCGAATAAACTGTGGTGCATACCTGTGGATTGCCTGTCGTATGATATCGTCCAGATTATATTCTTTTATTACAAAATCCGACTCACGGCTTTCCAGACGAATGTAGGACAGTGCCATTTCCGCATATTGTTCAATCCGAAACAGCTCTGCCAAAAGCTCTCTGTTCTGTCTGGTATCTTCCTCCTGCAGAATCATCCGCATCACAGCGATCGGCGTCTTAATCTGATGTACCCAGATTGTATAATACTCTTTGCTCTCCTGCTCCTGATTCTCCAGTTCCACAAGGTGTTCATAGCAACTCTTTCCAAGATCCATAACCATCTGCTGGTAATCTTTTTCTGCCAATGTATCTGCCTCCGGCATATCTCGGTATGCATACTCAATTCCTGGTATCAATTCCATTCTCTTCCGGTGCTTTCTGCAGAACTTCCAGAACCATAACACATTCATAACCAGAAGAAAGGTCACACCAAGTACCGTTCCATACGCCGCCGCTTCTACCGGAACATTATACAGATAAAACACGCTTCCATAGATCACACCCAGTAATATAACCAACCAGATCCACCGCTTATGCTCGCGCATATACCATCTCAGCAGTTCTCCTATCCGTTCCTTTTTCATCACTCATGTTCCTCCGGCAGTTCAATCAGATATCCGTGTCCCACTCTGGTCGTGATAAAATCTTTCAGACCCGCCTGTTCTAATTTCTTACGAAGTCTGGTTACATTTACAGTCAAAGTATTCTCTTCTACATAACAGTCATCTTCCCAAAGCCTTGTCATAAGCGTATCTCTGCTGACAATCTTGCCTCGATTCTCCATCAAGGTCTTCAAAATACGAAATTCGTTCCGCGTCAGTTCAATCTTCTGATCATTCCAGTTCAACGTCGTATCATTCAGATTCAATACTGCTCCTCCGCATTCCAGCACCGGCACCTGATTACTTCTGTCATAGGTTCTTCGGAGTACCGCCTGGATCTTTGCGATCATCACATTCAGATCCACCGGCTTCGGAATAAAATCATCTGCCCCCATATTCATTGCCATAATAATATTCATATTATCAGATGCTGAAGAAATGAAAATTACCGGAATATCGGAAATCTTCCGTATCTCGCTACACCAGTGATAACCGTTAAAAAACGGAAGCATAATATCAATCAGCACCATGTGTGGATCATATTCTATAAATTCATGAATCACATTCTGAAAATCCAATACCAGACGCACTTCATTGCCCCATGATTCAATCTGTTTTTTCATGGCTTCTGCCATCGTAAAATCATCTTCTATAATCAGGATTCGATACATTTCCACATTCCTCCTTATCCGCATATTTTACCACAGGTTACCATACAATTCCTCCCAAAACCGCAAATGTAAGATAAATGTAAGGTCACATAGATAAGAAAGAAGCAGCCCCGTTTTTCCCAGAACTGCTCCATTTCATTATATCTTATTCAATTATGATCACAAAATCTGTACCATCTTCTGTAACCGATGTCTTCTTGCCACGATCCCTGGCGAGCTTCTCAACATTCGTCTTCTGATGTGGCTCGCTTACGAGTACCTTAACCGGTCCGTTTGCACTTGCCAGTGCCTCTGCTGTCAGCATGATTGGCTCTGGGCAGGATAATCCTCTTGCATCTACTTCTACCATAATGGTGCCTTCCTTTCATTCGGATTTTTTATTCTATTGATACTTATTTGTTTGTGATTGCTGCAATTTTGCGTTTATTAGTAAATGCAATCACAAAGCATGCGATAATACAAATAATTACCGCTACCTTACCATTAGCTGTTACAGCTCCGGCAACAACTTTCTTAGTTTCAGGATTAATTGCTGTACCACTGGAAGCCAGTCCAAGGTTATGGCACAGTGCAGCACCTATGAACATTCCAAGCACAGTCACTGCCGAATCAGAAGATCCCTGTCCTGCAAGAATCAGCTGACGAAGCGGACATCCACCAGCAAGTACTGCAGCAAAACCAACTACATACATACCAAGGATATTCCACAGATGCTCGGAATGAGCAATAATACCAGGTGTATTGAATCCAAGTACAAATCTTCCTGTTGCGATGTTGAAGATCAGCATTACAACAAACAGACTTCCGATAATTGTCAAAAGATCAAAATTCTTCATAAGAATCACGTCACGAATACCGCCAGCAAAACACATTCTTGATTTCTGAGCAAATGCTCCAAACACAAGACCTCCGATTAATGAAGCGATGATTGGTGCATGCATACTTCCCGGTCCCGCTGTGCTGCTTTTCAGAAGGCTTGTGAAAAGTGCAAGGATCAGGACCCCAATCATAAGGATTGGAAGCACCGTACCACTTGCCTGATTAGTCTCATGTGCACGTCCCAGTGTACTTCCTTTCTTCAGCATGATCGTACCGGTACCTACACCAAGGATAAATCCGATCAATGCTACCCATGCATTCAGATCTCCTGCTGACATACGGATCACCATACGCAATGGGCATCCTAAGAATACAAGAGAACCAATCATAATGATCATACCAAGGATAAAACGAATCATCGGTGATGACCCTGCTGTCGAACGATACTCTTTCGTTGCAACAGAGATAATAAAGGAACCCAGTACCAGTCCAATGATCTCTGGTCTCGCATACTGTACTACTTCCGCCTGATGCATTCCCAACGAACCAGCCATATCACGGACAAAGCAAGCAATACAGAATGCCATATTTGCCGGGTTGCCGAGGAATGCAAGAACTGCAGCTACAACGCCACAGCCTGCGCCTGCCAGCGCAAGTTTTTTCTTTGAATCACATAAAGTCATTTTCGTACCCTCTCTTTCCTAAATTGACTTATATATAACATCTTAATTATCCTACATATCCTCGTGACTGTCTAATTGATAATGTGTATAAACGAACCTACTTATAGTTTTAATCTATAAGCATAGATATAAAGAAAGCAGCATGTACATCCTATACACACTGCTTCTATCATTCCAAATCTGTAATTATAAAATCTGCAAATCCAGAGATTACAATTTGTTCACTGCACCCGAAAGATACTGGTTGTCACTCTCGTAGAATTTCTCCGACTCCACTGCCTCCGCAAGTGCCGGATCGATCGGCATCTTACCGAGTACCGGAACGCCAAGCTCTTCTGCAATCTCATCAATATGGCTTTCACCAAATACAGAAATCTTTTTACCACAATCCGGACACTTCAGATAACTATAGTTTTCTACAATACCAAGTACTGGAATATGCATAGCTTCTGCCATATTGTAAGCCTTCTTCACGATCATTCTGACCAGATCCTGCGGAGATGTTACGATTACTACTCCATCCACCGGAAGCGACTGAAATACTGTCAGCGGTACATCACCGGTTCCAGGCGGCATATCAATAAAGAGATAATCTAGCTCGCCCCACATAACGTCAGTCCAAAACTGTTTTACTACGCCTGCGATCACAGGTCCACGCCAAATAACCGGATCTTCCTCATGCTCCAGCAAAAGATTCACCGACATAATACGAGTGCCATCCTTTGCTTCGCAAGGGAACATTCCGGCATCACTGCCCTTTGCAGACTCGTGAATACCATACATCTTCGGAATCGACGGTCCTGTAATGTCCGCATCCATAATACCTACAGAAAATCCCTGTTCACGCATCATACGTGCAAGTGATGCGGTTACCATAGACTTGCCGACACCACCCTTGCCGCTAACTACGGCAATCACTTTATTAACATGAGAATATGGATTCGCCGGTTCATGCAAATCTACCGGTTTCTTTCCACATGTAGCCCCCTGCGCACAGCTGGCACAATCGGATGGTGTGCATCCATTCTGCTGTTCTGCCATGATGATTCCTCCTACTCTTCTACTGCAGCAATCAGTTCTACTTCACACAAAACTCCCTTTGGAAGAGTCTTTACTGCAACACAGCTTCTTGCTGGTTTGGATGTAAAGTACTTACCATATACTTCATTAAATGCACCAAAGTCTCCCATATCAGCCAGGAAACATGTGGTCTTAAGTACATGTGCAAAATCTGTTCCTGCTTCTTTCAGAACTTCACCCAGGTTCTTGCATACCTGCTCTGTCTGTTCTTCAATCGTAGTTGCAGTTACATCGTTCACTGCCGGATCAATTGCAATCTGTCCTGCCGTGTACAGTACACCGGCGTGTACGTATCCCTGCGAATATGGTCCTAATGCTTTTGGTGCTTTTTCTGTTGCTACTACTTTCATTGCTGTTTCTCCTTTGACTTTGCTAATAATTTCTGTGCCACACATATATCGAAGAGTGCCATTCCTACGGATTTGAAATATGTTGTACCCGCCGCAATCTGGTCTTCATCTGCATCGGATTTCAGGAAATCACTCATAAGAACCGCCTGCTCTTTTTTCAATCTTCCCTCTGCAATCGGCTGACTGAGATCACCCGCCTCCTCACATGCATACGGAAGCTCGATATATACCTTATCCGTCAGATCCCAGATGGCATCCGGTATCTCACGCATCTCCGGTGTGTATGATCCGATTGCGATAATACATTTGCCACGCAGCAGTTCCTTATCGTTCGGAAGTACCGGAACGGCGGATGGTGTAGCGGTACAGATAATATCACTGTGTTTCACCAGTTCTTCTGTCTTCTTACACCATACCACTTTTGTATTCGGATTATCAATCGCTTTCTCCAATCTTGCAATAAAATCTGTAAGATCTCTGTCACTGTGATTGTAAATGTATACGGTATGGATATCTCTGGCTGCGCATGCATATAATGCCAGATGGAATCCCTGCACTCCTGCTCCTATGACGCCTACTGTATGGCAATCCTTACGTGACAGATGACGGATACCCACACCGCCAACTGCACCTGTCCTCCAAGCAGTCACAGACTGTCCGTCAAGCAATGCTTCCGGAGCACCTGTCACAGCATTATTCAGCAGGATTACGCCATCAATAGACGGAAGTCCAAGCTTTGAATTCTCCGGAAATATCGTCAGAATCTTGGTGCCAATCACCTCATCCGTATAGCATGGCATATAAATCAACGACTTATTATCATGTTCAATCACCGGACGAGGCGGCATGAAGAATTGATTCTCTCCATACAAGCGATATGCCTCTTCAATCTGATCCATCATTTCATTTGGATCAATCAGCTTTTCTATTTCTTCTTTACTGAGTAAGATCATATATCCCCCTATGCACAAATCCGTTAATCTTCAAACGCTTCTTTTACTTTTTCTTTGAAACTTTTCTTCGCTTTGTGCTTCTTGTCATCCAGATTCTGATTCAGTGAATTACCGGACAGTTCATCAAACCTGCGCAATGCCTCTTTCGCCTCTGCACTCAGCTTCTCCGGTGTCTGGATTACCAGCGTTACGTAGTGATCTCCACGGATCTGAGAATTACGTACAGACGGTACACCTTTGCCTTTTAATCGAATCTTCGTATCCGTTTTTGTGCCTGGCTTAACCGTATAAATAACATCCCCGTCTACCGTCTTAATCTTCACATCACCGCCAAGTGCTGCCTGTGCAAAGGAAATCGGTACGGTAGAGAAGATATGCATATCCTGTCTCTGGAAGATTGGATGTCTGGATACAGCCACCTCTACCAGCAGATCTCCTCTCGGTCCACCATTTACACCTGGTTCACCCTTTTCGCGAATACGTACACTCTGACCATTATCAATACCTGCAGGAATCGATACCGAAATCTTCTTTCTGCTGGATGTATATCCCGTACCTCCACAATCCGGACACTTCTCACGGATAATCTTACCGGTTCCGCCACAGTCCGGACAAGTCTGTACATTCTGTACCATACCAAACAATGACTGCTGTGTATAGACAACCTGACCTTTGCCGCCACATTTGCTACAGGTCTCCGGTGAAGTACCCGGCTTAGCTCCGGTACCATTACACTTGGTACAAGGATCTTTCAATACTACATCAATCTCTTTTTCACATCCAAACACAGCCTCTTCAAAGGTGATGCGCACTGCTTTACGAATGTTCATACCTTTCATTGGCCCCTGATTTGCACGACCGCCGCCTCTGCGGCTGCCGCCAAACAAATCTCCAAATATATCTCCGAATATATCGCTAAAATCAGCACCATTAAAATCAAATCCACCATATCCGCCGGCACCACCTGCACCGCCTTCAAATGCCGCATGACCGAACTGATCATACTGTCTTCTCTTCTCCGGGTCACTAAGTACAGCATATGCCTCCGAAGCTTCTTTGAACTTCTTCTCAGCTTCCTTGTCTCCCGGATTCATATCCGGATGGTATTTCTTAGCAACCTTTCTGTATGCTTTCTTCAGAGTTGCATCATCAACATCCTTGCTGACTCCAAGCACCTCATAATAGTCGCGTTTCTCCGCCATAACCACTTCTCCTTAATTCAAAACATGCAGTTTTTACATAAATATGATGTTGGGGTCAAAAGCCCCCAACTATGATGCCTGCGGATTGTTCCGTGCTATGCACTCCCACAATCCTCCCAATTATTCGCATATCGTGGGATTAGCATCCCACTTTTAGGCTCATATTGGGGCGGGTTCCAAGGTCTTTCATCCACTTATGAGCGAGCTCATGTGGATTTAGACCTTTTGACCCTGGCATCATAAATATTTTTATACAAAGAAATCTGCCAGACCGGTTTCGTCACCTCCACCGGCCCAGCAGAACCACCTTAGTACCAGTTTCTGGTCACTCAAGGATTATACCTCTTTATAATCTCCGTCTACAACGTCATCTCCGTCAAATCCTTCCGGAGCCGGTCCCGGATTCGGACCTGCGCCTGCTCCTGGGTTAGGACCTGCGCCCTGTGCACCCTGTGACTGCTCATATACCTTAGCAAACAGCTTCTGTGCACTCTGCATCAGTTTCTCTTTGCCAGCGTTGATTTCTGCAACCTGTGCATCGGAGATATCATCCATATTTACTTTCTCAAGAAGCTCTTTCAGTGCTTTGCAATCTGCCTCAACAGCAGCCTTGTCTGCAGCATCAATCTTGTCGCCAACTTCATCCATAGCTTTCTCTGTCTGGAATACCATAGCATCTGCATCATTCTTAGCATCGATTGCTTCTTTACGTTTCTTGTCCTGAGCTTCGAACTCTGCTGCTTCCTTTACAGCCTTATCGATCTCATCATCAGACATATTAGAACCAGCTGTGATTGTAATATGCTGTTCCTTACCTGTTCCAAGATCCTTAGCGGATACATTTACAATACCGTTGGCATCGATATCAAATGTAACTTCGATCTGTGGTACACCACGTCTTGCCGGCGGAATACCATCCAGACGGAACTGTCCAAGGGATTTGTTATCTCTTGCGAACTGTCTCTCGCCCTGTACTACGTTGATATCTACAGCTGTCTGATTATCAGCTGCTGTAGAGAAGATCTGACTCTTCTTAGTAGGAATTGTAGTATTTCTCTCGATCAGTCTTGTAGCCACACCGCCCATTGTCTCAATAGACAGTGAAAGTGGAGTAACATCAAGAAGAAGGATATCACCTGCGCCGGCATCTCCTGCAAGCTTACCACCCTGTACGGAAGCACCAAGTGCTACACACTCATCAGGATTCAGAGATTTGCTAGGCTCTTTGCCTGTCATCTGTCTTACTTTGTCCTGTACAGCCGGGATACGTGTAGATCCACCTACCAGCAGTACCTGACCAAGTTCAGAAGCTGTAATACCAGCATCTGCCAGAGCTCTTGTTACAGGCTCAGCTGTCTTCTCTACCAGATCGTGAGTTAATTCATCGAATTTAGCTCTTGTAAGGTTCATATCAAAATGCTTCGGTCCTTCACTTGTTGCAGTGATGAATGGAAGGTTGATATTAGTTGTTGTTGCAGAAGAAAGTTCTTTCTTAGCTTTCTCAGCTGCTTCTTTCAGTCTCTGCAGTGCCATCTTATCTGTAGAAAGATCTACGCCTTCCTGTTTCTTGAACTCAGAAAGCATATAATCTGTAATCTTCTGGTCGAAGTCATCTCCACCAAGTCTGTTATTACCAGCTGTAGAAAGTACTTCGATAACGCCATCACCGATCTCGATTACGGATACATCGAATGTACCACCACCAAGGTCGTATACCATAATCTTCTGCTCTTTCTCATTATCAAGACCATAAGCAAGTGCTGCTGCTGTAGGCTCATTGATAATACGTTTTACATCAAGTCCTGCGATCTTACCTGCATCCTTGGTAGCCTGACGCTGAGCATCATTGAAATAAGCAGGAACAGTGATAACTGCCTCTGTAACCTTTTCACCGAGGTATCCTTCTGCATCAGCTTTCAGCTTCTGAAGGATCATTGCTGAGATCTCCTGTGGAGAATATTTCTTACCATCAATCGTTACTTTATAATCTGTACCCATCTCTCTCTTGATAGAAGAGATTGTCTTCTCTGCATTAGTTACTGCCTGACGCTTTGCAGGCTCACCTACCAGACGCTCGCCTGTCTTTGTAAATGCTACAACAGATGGTGTTGTTCTTGCTCCTTCTGTATTAGCAATAACGGTCGGCTGACCACCTTCCATAACAGCTACACAACTGTTTGTTGTACCTAAATCAATACCAATAATTTTTCCCATGTCTATTTCCTCCTTAATTTGCAACCTTTACCATACTGTGTCTCACTACGGAGTCACGATACATATAACCCTTCTGGAATTCTTCGGTGATCGTATTCTCACCGGCTTCTTCATTCTCCTCATGCATCACTGCATTGTGGAAATCCGGGTTAAATTCCTGACCAACTGCTTCGATCGGTTTCACACCGATACCATCCAGGGTGGTCATCAACTGTTTGTAAATCTTATCCATTCCCTGAACAAATGGATCTTCTTTGTCGTCCTCTGCCACTGCTGCAAGACCTCTTTCGAAGTTATCAACAACCGGGAGGATCTTCTCTATGATATCTTTCGCACCAATCTCGTACATCTGGGACTTTTCCTTTTCTGTACGCTTGCGGAAGTTATCAAACTCTGCCATCTGACGAGTGAGTCTGTCTGTCAGCTCTTCAATCTTCTCGTCCTTTTTGTCTTTTTTCTTCTTACCGAAAAGCTTTCCCTTCTTTCCTTCTGAAGCTTCTTCTTTATCGGCTTCTGCCTGTTCCGCTGCTTCCTCTGAACTTTTCTGTTCTTCGGCTTCAGCCTCAGGCTTCTCAGCTTCTGCTTCTGAAGCCGCTTTTTTAGCTTCTTCTACAGCTTCTTTTACCATCTCTTCCTGAGTCTTTTCTGTATGATGAATATCTTTTTCTTTCTCCAATGGTATACCACCTTTCTCTTCTATTCTGATTTATGGAAAATCGCATCCAGTTCGCTCTGTAGCTTCTTCAGCGATTTTAATACATGTTCATAATCCATACGCTTTGGTCCGATGATACCAATCGTACCTTTCATTCCTTCTCCCAACTCGTATGTAGCTGTCACAACACTGCAATCCTTCATGGTCTGTACAGGTGTCTCATCACCGATGTATACCTGAATACCTGTGTTGTCTTCCTGTGCCAGTGTCTGTGTCACCAGTTCGGATAACTGCTGCTTCTCTTCAAAAGCACTGATGATCTCCTGCGCACTCTGCTTATCGGATAACTCCGGATAACGGAAAATGTTGGTCGCGCCGCTGGTATAAATATGCATACCGTCATCTACCTGGATGGCATCTGCAACTGCGTCCAACACATCACTGACTACTGCACTGTGAATACCTGCCTGCTCCTTCAGTCTGGCAATCAGTCCAAGATTAATCTCTTCAATAGACATGCCATTCAGACTCGTATTAAGAAGCATGTTAAGCTTCAGCAGGTTCTCATTACTAAGCTGCTCATCCATGGTAATGATCTTGTTCTTGATCACGTTACCTCCCAGCACAATAACTGCAAGCAACTGTTCTTCATCCACGTTGGATAACTGAATGAACTTAATCTTATTTGCATTATTCACTGGTGTGGAAACCATCGTCGCATAATTCGTGTTATTCGCCAGAACCTTTGCTGCCTGACTCAATAACTGATCCATCTTGTCGGCTTTCTCAAGCATCTGCTCCTGCATATCATTGAGCTCCTGCTCTTTCTCTTCCATCAGCATATCCACATATAAGCGGTATCCTTTATCTGATGGAATCCTTCCGGCAGATGTGTGTGGCTGCAGGATGTAACCCAGTTCTTCCAGGTCGGCCATCTCATTACGAATGGTCGCTGAGCTCAGATTCAGATCCGAATACTTGGAAATCGTTCTGGAACCTACCGGCTCACCTGTCTCCAGATATGTCTGGATAATCGCATGCAATATCGTAAGCTTTCTTTCGCTTAACTCTTCTCTTGCCTGCATCTGGCTTCCTCCTTTCAGCTTATTAGCACTCGCTTCTTTCGAGTGCTAATCTTTACAGTTATTAATCTATCACCAGGTGTTTCATTTGTCAACACCGTTTATACATTTTTTAGAAAATTCATCCATTCTTTGATATCTTTCTCATGTCCGTTATCACTTGGATGGTAAAATCTCTCATCCTTGATCTCATCCGGAAGATATTGCTGTTCCACATAATGATTCGGATAATCATGTGCGTATTTATAACCGATGCCTCGTCCCATATTAGCTGCACCGCCGTAATGGGCGTCCTGGAGATATGACGGCACTGTGGTCTTCATTTTCCTGACATTATCCATTGCCTCAAAAATCGCATTAACCGCAGAATTGCTCTTTGGTGCAGTTGCCACGTAAGTTGCTGCCTGAGACAGAATGATCTGTGCCTCAGGCATACCGATCCGCTCAATTGCCTGTGATGCCGAGACTGCCACAGTGAGCGCCATCGGATCTGCATTACCCACATCTTCTGCCGCGCAGATCATAATACGTCTGGCAATAAACTTAATATCCTCGCCGGCATAAAGCATCTTAGCAAGATAATAAACTGCCGCATCCGGATCCGAGCCACGCATGCTTTTGATAAATGCGGAAATGGTATCGTAATGATTGTCTCCGGTTTTATCATAATTCATGACTCGTTTCTGGATACATTCAGCAGCCACATCGATCGTAATATGGATCTTGTCATCGGTGCTCCGTTCCGTAGTAAGGATGCCAAGCTCTACCGCATTCAGTGCACTTCTCGCATCACCGCCTGCCACATCTGCCAGAAAATCAAGTGCCTCTTCATCGATCACTGCACAGTAGCTTCCCATACCTTTTTCGACATCATATACCGCACGTTCCAAAAGCTTTTTAATATCTTCCTTACTCAGCGGTTTCAGTTCAAAAATACTGGATCTGGAAATCAACGCACTGTTCACCTCAAAATACGGATTCTCAGTCGTTGCTCCGATCAGTATGATCGTACCGTCCTCCACAAACGGAAGCAGATAATCCTGTTGTCCTTTGTTAAAGCGGTGAATCTCATCTACAAAAAGGATCGTCTTCTTCTGATACATTCCTTTCAGATCCTGCGCTTTCTTTATTACATCCTCCATATCCTTTTTGCCTGCAACTGTAGCATTGATCTGTTTAAAATCCGCGCTGGTCGTATGTGCGATCACTTTAGCAAGCGTCGTCTTACCAGTTCCCGGCGGTCCATAGAAGATAATGGAGCTCAGCTTGTCCGCCTTAATAGCTCGATATAAAAGCTTATCCTTTCCTATAATATGCTGCTGTCCTACCACCTCTTCCAACGTCGTAGGACGAAGCCGTGACGCCAGCGGTGCTTCCTTCTCCAGATTCTTTTCTCTTACATATTCAAATAAATCCATCTTAGATCTGTCCTTTCAACTCTCTTTTGTATTCTTAACATTTTCATTTCATCAGTTCAATAGTAATTCATCTACCGTTACAAACACAAAGCCTTCCTCCTGAAGAATATCTACAATCCGGAGGCCGGCTTCTACCGAACTTTTATAACAGTCATGCAATAGAATAATATCATTTTCTTCTGCCTCCGTCACTACTTTATTTACGATCTCATCTTGATTCTCCGTCGTCCAGTCCAGTGGATCAATGGTCCAAAGCACAGGAAGCATCTGGATATCCTGTTCTAGTTTTCGCTGCCATGTGCCAAACGGCGGACGCATATACTCCGGCTCTTTTCCTGTAATCCTGACAATCACAGCACTGGTATCTGCAAGTTCCAACCGTGCTTCATTTTCCGATACCTTTATGAGTTCCACATGATGATAGGTATGATTGCCGATCAGATGTCCCTCCTCGGCCATGCGTTTCACGATCTCCGGATTTTTATCTGCATTTTCTCCTATTAAAAAGAAGGTTGCCTTCACGCCCCTCTCTTTCAGCCCATCCAACAGAGCCGGTGTCCACACAGCGCTTGGACCATCGTCAAATGTAAGCGCAATCTTTGGTGCTTCAACAGGCGTCGCTGATGCGCTGACATAGCCACATGCTTCTCGCACATCCTCCATTTTTACTGTATTATAGTCATATTTCAACCATGTTAATAATCCGCCAATCACCAGTAAACAGGCGTAACACGCCATCAGTACACCATCTTTTTTTCCATTCATTCTCATAATCCATTCCATACCTCACACATTTTCCTTATTTATCATATGAAAATGCTAAATAGGGTATGTTGCACATTGCATTATATATATGAAAATGTTATAATTGCCGCTGTATGCTTTGTTACAGACCGGATAACCCCGGTAAAATATTCACATATTTTTATAGTTAAGAAAGGAAGAGTACTCGTGAGTCAAACAGTACAAACAGAAAACAAAATGGGCATCATGCCTATTCCCAAACTACTTATTTCTATGTCCCTGCCGATGATGATCTCCATGCTCGTGCAGGCTCTGTATAACATTGTAGACAGCATGTTCGTTGCCAAGCTATGTGAAGAAGCTCTTACAGCTGTATCACTGGCATTTCCAATCCAGACCTTGATGATCTCAGTGGCATCCGGAACCGGAGTCGGTATCAATGCATTGCTGTCAAGGAACTTAGGCGAGAAGAATTTCAAGGGCGCCAACCGCGCTGCCCGCAACGGTATCTTTCTCGGCATCATAAGCTGTATCGTATTCGCTGTGATCGGCATTACCTGTTCGCATGCATTCTTCTCAGCGCAGACCAGTGACCCGCTGATCGTCAAATACGGTACACAGTACATGACAATCATCTGCGTCATGTCTGTCGGTATCTTCATGCAGATTACATTTGAGAGACTGCTGCAGTCCACAGGCAAGACCATTTACAACATGATCACTCAGGGACTCGGCGCGATCATTAATATTATTCTGGATCCAATTCTGATCTTCGGACTGTTCGGTCTGCCCAGACTGGAAGTTGCCGGAGCTGCAATTGCCACTGTAATCGGTCAGGTCATCGCTGTTCTTCTCTCTTTCTACTTCAATATAAAGAAGAACCGTGAAATCAGCATTAACATGAGAAGCTTCCGTCCTTGTAAGCAGACCATATCAGCCATTTACCGCGTCGGCGTACCATCAATCATCATGCAGTCGATCGGATCTATCACCACATTTGGTATGAATAAGATCCTGCTGATGTTCTCTTCTACTGCCGCAACCGTATATGGTGTATATTTCAAACTGCAGAGCTTTATCTTCATGCCGGTATTCGGTATGAACAATGGAATGATCCCGATCATCGCATACAATTACGGTGCCGGACATAAAAAACGTATTACCGACACAATCCGCATGAGTATCCTGATCGCGATTGGGATCATGATAATCGGTCTGATCATCTTCCAGACCATTCCAGGCTTCCTGATGAAAGCGCTGTTCAATGCTTCCGAACATATGCTGTCCATCGGAGAACCGGCACTGCGGATTATTTCGCTCAGTTTCCTCTTCGCTGGATTCTGTATTGTAGCCGGATCTGTATTCCAGGCACTGGGAAATGGCGTCTACAGCTTGCTCGTATCTGCTGCCAGACAGTTATTCGTCATCCTTCCGGTCGCATTTATCTTTGCCAAGCTGTTCGGATTACATATGGTATGGTGGGCTATCCCGATTGCAGAGATCGTTTCCGTAATCCTGTCTGCACTGCTGTTAAAGCGAATCTACCGAATAAAAGTAAAGCCTTTAGAGAACTGATAATACAAGATAAAAAGACGTTTGCATGAACGATAGTCACGCAAACGTCTTTTATTATTTTTTCTTCTTTTTATTCTTAGTATTCTTTTTATTTTTATGCACGCTGTAACCAAATGTGCCGATTGGTTTCCCGGTCTCCAGATAAGTACCATGAGAATATGCAACCAGTCCTGTCTTATTCAGTTCAAACTTGCCAGTCTCTGTCATATATGCCTGATCCACATGCACTGCCTGCACTTCCGCCAGAAACATATGATGACTTCCAAGTTCTTTGATCTCTGTCACCTTACACTCGATATTCACCGGACTCTCCTTAATCATCGGTGCATATGCAAGCTTCTCTGCTTTCTCCGGTGTCAGTTTCATCTCTTTCCACTTATCTACATCCCTGCCGGACTTCACGCCGCACCAGTCTGTCGCATAGACCAGATCCTTCGTCGTAAGGTTCACCACAAATTCACCCGTCTCTTTGATCATATGATAGGTGTATCGTTCCGGTCTGACGGAAATATATAACATCGCCGGATTCGTGCACACAGTTCCGGTCCATGCTATCGTAATAATATTCTGATTGCCTTCTTTGTCTGCCGCACTAACCATAACGGCCGGCAAAGGGTAAATCATGTTACCTGCTTTCCATGTTTCTTTCGTCATCCTGCTCTCCCAATGTTGTCTTAATGCTGCAATGTAGACATCAAAAGCGGTACGACCTGCTTCTTTCTGGACACCACTTTCTTAAGTATGATCTCTTCTGAATCCTCCGGAAGGTCAAAAGCTTCGATCACTATCTGCTTTGCATTCTGTCCACAGCACAGAATCTCAGAAGATTCTGTCATAATATTAGTCAGCATAAAGAATATCATATCTACACGATTGTCTCTCAATGCTTTCTGCAGATAATCCTTCAGCATCTCCTTCATCTTCTTAATCTCTTCTGCATCCATAGAATTAATCTGACCAACGCCAAACTGCATATCTCCTACACGGAACTGTTTGAAATCTCTGTAGAAGAGTTCTTTCGGAGTCTTTCCTTCCAGATTGCTTCCTGCCTTAAACATCGCTGCCGACAGTTCTTCCATATTAACATCTGCGATCTGAGCCAGATGCTCTGCGGTAGAGATATCGATTGCTGTACAAGTCGGAGAACGGAACATCAATGTATCAGAAATAATCGCCGAACACAGAATACCTGCATACTGTGGTGTAATCTCTACTCCATGCTCCTGATACATCTGATAAACAATCGTAGCCGTGCATCCTACTGGCTGATTCCGGAAATATACTGGACCTGCAGTCTCAATATTCCCCAATCTGTGGTGATCGATGATCTCCATAATCTCTGCTTCTTCCAGTCCATCTACTGCCTGCGATCTCTCATTATGATCTACGAGGATCACCTGCTTCTTACTTACATTCATGACACGACGTCTGGATACGAATCCTTGCAGCTTGCCCTGCTTATTCAGAATTGGGAACTCTCGGAATGTACGCTTCGTGATTACTTCACGAATATCATCAATATAATCATCTATGTAGAACTTACACAGTTGATCCTTCGGTGTCATAAAATGCTTCACCGGAATACTCTGATTGATCAATCTCGCTACATTGAATGTGTCATACGGTGTCTGGATGATCACAATTCCCTGTGACTCTGCTCTCCGTACCAATACCTCTGATACCACTGCATTCTGGCACACGATGATACAATTGACATTAATATCAATCGCACAGGAATGTGATTCGTAACGGTTCCCCAAGATTACCAAATCGTCCGGTGCGATAAATTCTGTCATCAGATCCGGACTGGAAGCTCCGATGGATACCTTACCTTTTGTAAAATACTTTTCCGGATCTCCCGTGATCAGTGTTCCGTCCAAGGTGTCAATGATATTACTATACTGTGTCTTAGCCCCTGCCAGGATCGTATTATCATAAATATCCATATAAGAGCTTGCGATATCTCCTGCTGTGATAATACCAAGCAGCTCATCGTTCTCTAAAATCGGCAGTGTCTTCATCTTCTGCTTCTTCAGCAGTTCCCATGCACGCTTAATTGATACATTCGGTCCACAACCCTCAATCTTATTGATCTCTGCATCCTGCAACTGTAGCTTAACGTCTGGTAAAAGCTTAGGTGCCCGCATCTGAAAACGCTTCAGTACATACTGTGTCTCCTCATTAATCTGTCCTGCTCTTCTGGCAGAATACCTCTCTCCGGTAATCTCTTTCTTCAGATGTGCATAAGCAATTGCTGAACATATAGAATCTGTGTCCGGATTCTTATGTCCAATTACATATGTTTGTTTTGTTTTGTTATTCATACATACATCTCCCTGGAATATATTCCTCTATTATCTAGATTGCCATTTTTTTTAGCTTTCGTCAACCGCATTTTCACATATCTTCGTATTTTCTTTTGAACTGTAGTTATCTCTATGATATAATATTACTAATTGATTGAGAAAGCTGCTACGCAGTGAGGAAAGGACAGAACATTATGAGCGAAGAAATTATGCAGAACGAAGCAACACAGGCCGAAAGTATGGCTGACTATGAAGCACACTTTGACGATGCCAATCCATGGAACGTAGTCAAAGGTTATATGGACAACAAGACCCGCCTTCATATTAAGATCGAAGGTATTGTAAATGGCGGTGCAATTGCCATGGTCGAAGGGCTGCGCGGATTCATCCCTGCTTCCAGAATGTCCCTCTCTTACATTGAGAATCTGGAAGATTATCTTCTGAAAGAATTAGATGTCATCGTTATTGACGTAAATGAAGCAGAGAACCGTCTGGTACTCTCAGCCCGCGAGATTCTGAAGGAAGAAGAACAGAAAGAGCGTGAAGCGCAGATTGCTGCTATTCAGGCAGGAAGCGTTTTGTCAGGTGTCGTAGAAAGCATTCAGAACTACGGTGCATTCATCCGTCTGGAAAATGGTCTGTCCGGTCTGGTACACATCTCCCAGATCAGCAGCAAACGCGTCAAATCTGTCGGCGACGTGCTGAAGAAAGGTGACGAGGTTCAGGTTAAAGTCATCGGCGTCAAAGATGGCAAGATCAGTCTCAGCATGAAAGCACTGGAAGAAAAACCGGAGGAAGAAGAGATTGTAGAAAAGGTAGAGATCCCGAAAGCAGAAGAGATTGGAACAAGCCTTGGATCACTGTTCAAGAATATCAAGCTGTAAGACTGTTTCAATTTTTGTGCATATAAAACATGTCATTAATGATTAAGGACAGAACCTGAGAGAGATTTTCAGAGCTCTGTCCTTTACTTTTATTTTCGATCTACAAACACTGATATTTTTATTTCCAACTCATCTCTCGTGTAGACAATGCCATGGATATATCTTCCATCATCAGTCACTCTCATGAACACCTCATATTTCATTTTACAATGATATCGTCTTTTTTTACTGTTATAACATCAGCGTAAGCATCTCTGATAAAAATATTTTTATAATCCTGACAAAGTTCTCATTACCAGATCCACATCTTTATTTTCTAGTTCTTGTATAATATGCAGATATGTCTTTTGTGTTGTAGTCATACTGGCATGTCCTAATCTGCGTGCAACACTTGCAATAGATACTCCCGCAAATAGTAGCAGCGATGCGTGCGTATGACGCAGTCCATGTATAGAAATTTCAGATATGCCGCATGCCTTGCAATGCCTCGTAAGAACGCTATTCACTGTGGAATTATATATTTTTGAACCACTGACAAAAATCGGCTCATTTTCCGGAAGTCCTTTTATCAATTCAGCAAATTTAACGACTATCTGCCAGTCAATTTGTATTTTTCTGACCGATGAACTGTTTTTTGTCGGAAGAAATCCTCCATCTCCTTTATAATCCCAGGTCTTACTGATAGACAATGTCTGTCTTGCAAAATTAAAGTCCGCAGGCGTAATCGCTAATGCTTCCGAAAATCTCATTCCAGTCTTGGCAACAAGCAGGATGAACCAGTCCCAATTAGCCTCTTCTCCCAAGTCAAGATCTGCAATCAATGTATGAAGTTCAAACTGATTCAGATATTTAATTTTCTTTGCACGCGGTGTCTTCCCTTTTATAATAGCTTTTCTCGTAGGATCTCTTTCAATATAGCCTTCATCTACCGCATCGAGAATCGCGCCTTTAAGCTGATGATGAAAATCCAATGTTGTCTGTCTTTCATGTTCTGATGCATAATCATTCAACAACTGTTGATATGCTGTACGTGTCAATTCCGAAACCCGCAATTGTGGTGCAAGCCTTTCCACCCATTTATGAGTCATCAGATATTTCGACATCGTAGCATCTCGTATTGCACCCTTTTTGTATACTTCCACCCATTGTTTATAATAATCGCAAAACAACGAAGATTGATTTATATCATTTAGCATAAGTACCTCCATTTCAGAAATCACCTACGCTGATATAAGCACTAAAAATCCCCCAATACACAACCGATTAATGATTAACCAGCGGTTTTATTTCTTCATCCAGTGTCTTTTTTAATTCTGACATTAATCGCGCATAATATTTGAATTTAGGTACCGCATTTTCCTGATTTTTCTTATAACTCGTATAATCCACAGTCGCTTTAATAGCGCTTTCGTTTGGAATTTCACCATTTCGATAATGCATTGCTGCATACATCACATCTTCTTTTGCTGCATACCATTCCAAGCAGAACTCCGCAATAACTTTTTCAATACACTCCTCTTTCATATTCTCAACAATATTTAAGATTGACTGTCCTCTATACTTCTCTTCATCCAGTTCGATTTCATAAATCAAATTAGACATGATCTCTGCAATCTTCGGATTTTCTTTACGAAGTTCCTCAACATACTGCTTCACTTCATCAATCTTTTTCTGTCGTTCTTCTGGTGTCACATTATCTGCATCACTGCTTGGTGTCACAATATTCTGAATCAGATTAATAATATACTCATAATCAATTTTTGTATTGCTGTAAGCCATCAATTCATAATCTGGATCCGCTTCCGGTATATCCGAACCTTCTCCGCCACCTCCCGGTCGATTTGCTTTCAGCTCTTCCATCACATTTTGATAATGTCCAGCATAATCAACATATTCCTCTTCTGTAATCCCATACTCATCCAGCATATCATCATTATAATTAGTAAATGATTTTAGCTGTGCAAATAATCTATCAAAATTCTGGAATATTTTAGCAAAAACTTCTTTTTCTTTTAATGACATACTCGGAATATCAGCTGGTGATGATGCCGAAACCCGAAGTGCAGAAAGTGCTTTTCTAAATGCCGGTTCAACTTCTTCCCACTCTGCCACCAGTGCCTCTTTGGTTCCACCGGCAGAATACAGCTTCACTGCATTATCAACGCATTCTTTAAAAAGAACCGGAGCCTGAAATGTAACAATCTGCCCATACACTTTATTCTTATCAAAAATCCGATTCGTTCTTGAAAATGCCTGTATCAGATCATGCGGTCCCATTGGTTGTCTGTCAATAAAAATTGTAGACATACATGGAGCGTCAAATCCTGTGAGCAGTCGGTCTACCACAATTACCAAATCCAGCTGTTCATTTCTGCTCTTATATTTTGCATCTTTTCTCGCAAGACGTTTATTCAAATTGCCATTATATCCTTGAATCTGAGATAACTCATATTTTGTTCCAAACATCTGGTTATAGTCAGCAATAGATTGCTGCATTTTTTCCTGATTAACCTGTGAACCATCTGCATTTTCAGACACAGAATATGTAATCGCAAATTTAGGGAAATCTGGAAGAACCTGCTTTATCTTTTCATCAATCTGAAGTGTCGTTTCTCCATTCTTTACCCTGCTGAGCAGTTCATAATATTTCTGAGCCTGTTGAATAGAGCTCGTGGTAAGAAGACCTTCATAAGTCTGACCTTTCCCATTTTGAAAACCTAATTTGTGATAAGATTTGTTCAGAATAATATCCAGCACTTTTAACATATGTGTTTCGTTATCATAACTGTTGCTGTCTGTTTCATCGGATATATTTTTAGGTCCATTATGCTCCACTTGAAATCCCAGCACTGCATTATCATGTATTGCATTTTGAATCGTATATTTGTGCAAACGTTCTCCATACAATTCTTCCGTCGTACGCGGAAGATCACCCATCTGTGGATATGGATTTTCCGCAAATCTTGGTGTTCCAGTGAACCCATACCACAGAGATCTGCTAAAGAAACGTTCCAATTCTCTTTTCGTACCTGGTGTTACTGCTCTATGACATTCATCCACTACAAATGCTATTTTAAGATTTTTAATCTTATTGTACTCTGGAGTTCCCTCTTCCAGGCGTTTCGTAATCAAACGTTGTAATTTTTGAATTGTAGTAACGATCACTTGTCTGGATTCTGATTGCAGCTTTTTCTTCAAATCATTTACATTATCTGTTTCATCTACATCGATCAGATCATTATTTGCATATGCCTGAAATGCCATTGTAGTCTGTGTATCCAGATCTTTTCGGTCAATCAAAAAAATCGTTTTATCAATAGATGGAATATCCATCAGAAGATTTCGTGTTGCTTTATATGAAGTCAGCGTCTTGCCAGAACCAGTAGTATGCCATACATAACCGGATTTTCCTGTCTTGGATGCCTCTCTGATAGCCTCAATCGCATGTATCTGATATGGGCGGAGCAAAATCAATCTTTTCGCATCTTCATCCAGCACCGTATAACGCGCTATCATCTCATGAGCCTCTGGAATACGCAGAACACATTTTGTGAACTCAAACAAATCCGGTACCGGATTATTCTCTTTGTCAAGCCATCCACTGACAAACTTTTCATTCAGCTCCGTATCACTGGCTGCCGAAAAATATTTAGTGTTCACGCCATTGCTAATAACAAACATCTGAACCGTCGAGAATATTCCTGTAAATTTACTCTCACCTATATATTTCTTAATCTGTCTGAATCCGTCCATATATGAATGCTGTTTATTTTTTAATTCTATATGAATCAGCGGAAGTCCATTAATCATCAAAGTCACATCAAATCGTCTGTCTCTTGTCGGAACATTCTCATCATCCGTTTTCAATGCACTATACTGATTAATTACTTCATATACACTGCTGCCACCAGCAATATGCTCATGATTCATCACCAGCAGATGCAGACGCTCCGTGTCTCTTTGAACATGAACCTGCACTTTTCCATTCTCACCGACTAACCATTCGCCAGCCTTATAGAATGATGAAAACTGCAGTTGGTTCTTCACCTGTTCAAACTCAGAATCAGACAATGCTTTTCCATTCAGCCTGTCCTTGTTATTCTGCTCAAGGATATATCTGAAATTCGCCCATAGATCGGCTTCCGTCTTCAGATCTTTCCTATATGTCCATTGAGAATCCCCATAAACCAACTGTTCAATTAATTTGTTCTCTATCATAGACTCTAATTCTGGCATAGTGTAGTCTCCTTTACTATTATTGTTATATTTATCATACATTTAGATGTATATTTCATATAGAGGTGTCTACGCTGGTGAAGAGTGATGAGGTGATCAATGTTATTAAAATAATTTCCTATTTGCTTTTGTTCATCTAAAGTTGGAAAAACGAACTCCATCTTACCTATTTGTTGAAAATTAAGTCCTTCTCTTCCTCCACCAGCTTGACTCGACTTTATTTGTTTCTGCCCCCTATCCGAAGCTAAATTCAATTGTATAAAATCCGGATGATATCCTTCGATTGGCCTAATAATGCATACATGCTGATTAACATTTGCTTCATCTAGACCTTTATATACCGCACTTCTTCCAATTGAAGCCCCTGTTATATTCAGCAAAACATCATTAGCAAAAACACGAGAGTTCATCATCAGTTTATCTGTTGATTCATCAATGTAAACTATATCCTCAAAATCGACTTTATTATCATTCACATTCTGCGATCTGATAAGTGGAATTCCTGCATCAACATAAGCATTTTCCCCTCCCGAAGGGGTCTTTCCACTACCAATTTTAACAGTTACATCATCCAACTTACGCTGTTCCCAAGCGTTTTAGTTCTCTTCTGTCAACCATGCTCACTTACACTGGTGAAGAGTGATGAGGTGGTCGAGGTTGGAAAAATAGGCTCCGATTTTCTTTTGTTCTTCGTCATTATTGGTAATGAAAATATCAATCTTACCAATCTCATCCTTATTGATTTTCTGTGGTATCGCAGTTACTAATGTACGTTCTCTTAAACCTTTCTGAAAAGCATTAGTTTTCATTGCATTACTTAAGAAATATGAATCAATTCCGTTTGGTTTGAGCAAAGCCAAACTCACATAAAATGCCACTTTTTCTGCTGTTTCTACCACATTCGTAGTACCAACATCTCCAATCCTAGTCATCAGAATATCATCTTTTTCAGGATATACTTTATAGTCTCTTTCAAAGGCTTCTTCAGATATATATTTTTCTGATTTAAGTGTTGCAATATTTTCTACTGATAAAAACATTATCCCAGAGTCTTGATAGTCAGGAGTTTGGTGAACTCCATCATAAATGCCTACCAATTCCCCCAACTTACGCTGTTCCCAAGTATTTCGATTAAATTTCACCCTCACTTTACACTTACGCTGTAAAAAAGTGATACTTTCTAATCTAATAACATCCCCGCTTCATAAGAACATCTTATATAATCTGGATTGCTATAATATACACTTGAATTAAAATTTGATATTTCATCACTAATAAATGAACTGTACACTTTTTTGATTGCTTCAATAATGTTTTCGTACAATCCCATTACATCTACTATCAGCGTTTGATATACTCGTCCTATAGAAGTTACGCTTGGCACTTCATATTTGCATGTCGTGATATTATCAAATGTTCCATCTGCTATTCCATATTCTTCGATCCACTCGTCACATACCTGTTCAAACGAAAGGCAGTGGTTTACACCCGCTGCTTTCAACTGATGTTTCAATGCTTTATCCGATAATTTTGATACTACATCCTTACATTTGTTATGGGTTTCCCTGGCCACAAACTCAATCATAGAGCACACATAAAACAAATCATCTTTATTCCACTGTACTGTCATTAATAACCTCACTCCTTTCATATTTCAGACATTCCAAAGCTCTGATACTATGAAAACTGATCTGATGCGATGGATGTTTAAATTTCGCATATTCCCAGAAAACCTCTCTGCTAATATTTTTGTTTAAATAATCATTTACAAAATTCCAAATCGTATCATCAGCCATCGGTCCTTCCACGATGTCATACGCGTGAACTTTTCCCGCACGACATTCAGCTATAAAATCTAGCCATTCATTAGTCATTTTTTCGAACTTTTTAATATTCAGCTGATTATTTTCCGTATAAGAATATACATTAACAATTCCATTTTCATGTTTACGTTCTGCCCAACGATGTGCCTGTTGATAACTATTTGTACAATAAAATCCCCATGAGAAATCTTTAGTATATCGTGTTTTTCTTATTTCTGGGAACTCAACTATCTGTCCACTTCCGTGATATAGTTCCAGCTTATTACTCATATCTGTTCCTCCATACATCTCACGACTTCAAGCCTTTTTTACATAATTCATTTCAAAAATATCGCATCGATAAACTTCATCGTAAGTCACCCTTTCCAACCATGTATAATCAGTTTTTTTTAAGCATTTTTCTTCCATTCAATTTTTATCTATGAATTTGTAATTTTCTCTACACAAACATATTCTGTAACATAAATTTTTTAAGTTCCTGCAATTTTTCATACTCTCGCTGGTGAAGAGTGATGAGGTGATCAAGTTCTTCAAAAAACTCTGCTATTTTTGCTTGTTCAATCTGCGAAACCGGCATAACAATCTCACTTCGCAATATATTATCATTATATAAATGCTTGACTGTAGACCCTTCTATCAACCACTTTATTACTTGATAAGATATCTTGAGAAACTTTTTATTAATGCTTCCATCTGTCTTAAGCCATACAACATTTGAATCCTGAAAATACTCATCTTTCCCTGTATATTCAGCAGTTCTTCCAATGCTTCCAACTACTGAAATCAGTGTATCTCCTACTTCTGGATAAGGATATAATCTACGAAATTCTTCATACATTTCTCTCGAGATATATGAATCAGGTTCTAATCCAATAGTTCCATTCTTAAAAAAAGGAATGTCCCCCTTTTCCGATGTTTGTTCTTTAAAAATTCGTTTGCATGTCTGGACTGTCCCAAGTTCCCCCAACTTACGCTGTTCCCAATCGCCAGTAAATCCTTCAAATCGAATTTCTGGAACTTTTTGACCTTCTTGTGGAAACATTTTTTGAAGCATATATTTTTTCAATGTTTTTGTCTGTTCGCACTTTCGCTGGTGAAGAGTGATGAGGTGGTCGAGATTTTCAAAATATGCTGCAATTTCTTTTTGCTCATCATAACTTGGTACCCTAACCTTCATCTTTTGCAAATCAAGAAATGAGAGAACCTTCTGTCCCGTTCCTGTACATGTATACGCTATTTCACGTACAACTCCATCGCTATTATTCAATACTAGCGAGAGGAAGAAAACATCACTATTCTTGCCACTAAAAACAGGATAAAATTTACTAATAATCCCTTTATCACAGCATTTGTTGATATTAAACGTAAAATCTACTCCGTCACTTCTGTTTCGATAAGTACAGTAATTTCTTGGTAGTATATTGTACCCCGTAATATCATGTTGTTGCTTTCTTCCAAAATGCTCTTCTTGCAATATTACACCTTCTGTTTTAGATGAAGTAAGAATTGGCAATGTACACTCCGAATCAACAGTCTCTTTATATTCAGTTATGATTTCTCCCAACTTACGCTGTTCCCAATCTTCTGTATACCCTTTAAACCTAATCTTTGGACTATTCATTTTCATCACCCCTCAATCATTTCAATTAAGCTGTTTAGTGATGCCATAACATCCTTATCTGTGGAAGTCAATTCTTTCAGCATGTCTATAAACTCACTCTGTACCTTTTCGATTTCTTCTTCCGTCTTTTTCATATCTGCCAAGAGTGTATTCAGATCCACCTCTTCTTCTTTTTCAAAGGTATCTACATATCTTGGAATATTAAGATTAAAGTCATTCTTTTCTATGTCTTCAAACTCGGCAAGATATGACTCCTTATCTACCGTTTCTCGCTTCATGTAAAGATTGATAACTGAATCGATATGTTCATCCGTCATCGTATTCTGTTTCTTTCCTTTTTCAAATTTCTTAGAAGCATCAATGAATAATACATCTCTCCCGTCTCTATGCTTCTTCAATACGATAATACACGTTGGAATAGATGTATTATAAAACAGATTCGCCGGCAGACCGATAACTGCATAGATATTTCCTGAACGCAGTAATTTCTCTCTTATCTTTCCTTCCGCTGCGCCTCGGAATAACACGCCATGCGGTAATACAATTGCCATAGTACCTTTACTCTTCAGATGATATAATCCATGAAGCAGAAATGCATAGTCTGCTTTAGATTTTGGAGCCAGCACACCGTAATCGCTGAATCTTTCGTCCTGTAAAAATCCTGCTGCCGCGCTCCATTTTGCAGAGTATGGAGGATTCATAAGTACCATGTTGAAATCGGTCTCTTCTCCTGTCGGCCAGTCTCCATCCAGCGTATCACCATTGCGGAGTTTCTGATTCTCAGGCACAATCCCATGCAGGAACATATTCATTCTTGCAAGATTATACGTAGAAGTCATAAGTTCCTGACCATAATATCTGATATAACCTGGTTCTTTCGAATATCTCTTTGCATTCAACAACAATGAACCTGAACCCATACATGGATCATACACTGACAATCCCTTCTTTGTCTCCTGTCCAGCAATTGCAATTTTCGTCAAAATCTTAGATACAGCCTGTGGTGTATAGAATTCTCCTGCTTTCTTTCCCGTCTCAGAAGCGAACTGTCCAATCAAATATTCATATGCATTTCCAAGCACATCTGAATCAGAATTCAACAAATCTGCTTTATCAATTTCCCGAATCAGACTCGCAACTGTATCGCTCTGTTTCTGATCTCCCGTTCCCAGACGATTTGAATATAGGTCAATATCCGTAAACAAGTCTGCAAAAAGTGGATCACTCTGCTCAATATTATTAAACGCTTTTTGTAACTGTTCACGACTGAATACATTATTCCTCGCATCATCAGCAAAACGGGTATACGTCAACTCTGGTTCAATAACATAATGGCATTCTCTTTTCATCTCAGCCACTAATTCTTCCGCATCTTCCCCTTTTAATTCTTCTATATACGTGTTCAATGCATCCTGCAATGTCTCCGGCTTATCATCACAGATCATATCATACACTTTTATCAAAAATGAATCCGACAGATACTTGTAAAACACGATTCCCAGCAAATAATCTTTATATTCATTTGCATCCATTTTCGAGCGAAGGATATCCGCTCCGCTCCATAATACGCTAATCAGATCTTTACTATTTTCTTCCACAGCCATCTTATTCCCCTCCGTAAATTTGTCCATAAGATTGAATGTATTTATGGTAATGAGTATACCATATTTATCCGCATATCGCAAAAAGCGTGAAATCTGATGACTAATTTTATCTCCAAATTTCACGCATTTTCACCTTTTTATGTAGTTATTCATTGACATCGACACAAAACTTATCACTTATCAAAGGTATCACGCAATCTGGTATCATTTTATTTTTATCTTCAACCAACAAGCTATCATATTTAGATTTACACGCATCTTTGGAAAAGATAAAATCCACCACTTCACCATCATTACTTTTTTCAACAGATGAATCTCTCACCCTCAAAGACATCGGCAAGAAAAATTTACTAATAACACCTCAAAATACTCATTACCATATACATACAAAAACACCTTACCAGCCAGATTCTGACTGTATACTGCTGCCGATTCTATAATTCCTTGACGTATTCTATTTTTCTTATCTGTCTTGGTCGCCATTTACACCTCATATGTACAAAGAGGAGTGTGATGCTTAACCACACTCCTCCAAGATTTTTAATTAAAGAGTTTTCTGCTGGTTGTCAGCCTCGGTATCCAGTTAAGATACCATTAACGACGTAGAAATCATTAAGTCCCCCACGTGGACTACAGCTTTATCCAAGTTGCCAGGCTCGATGTCCAGTTAAGACATCTAACGAGATGGATATTTATCCTGCTCCATCTGCAGCCCAACTTTTAACGATGCTCTTACATCGAGAACATTTCTGTTCTTGATTATATCATACTCAATTTACTCAAAAAAAAGCAACCTGAATAGACATATTTAAACCAAAGATTATCTAGCAACCTGCTCCAGATCCCGCATCCAGCTTGCCACGCATGCGTCACTCGGCATACGCCAGTCTCCTCTCGGAGACAGTGCTACGGTTCCGACCTTCGGTCCATCCGGCAGACAGGAACGCTTAAACTGTTGCGCAAAGAATCGCCAGCAGAAGGTTCTGAGCCATTTATATATGGTCTCGTCATCGTATTCTCCTGCGAATGAATACTTTGCAATCCGATAGATTTTGGACGGTGTATATCCAAAACGCAGAAAATAATACAGGAAGAAGTCATGCAGTTCGTATGGTCCTACAAGGTCTTCCGTCTTCTGTGCGATCTTGCCATCTTTTGGCGGCAATAGTTCCGGGCTTACCGGTGTGTCTAACACATCGTAAAGAACTTCCTGCAGTTCCTTATCATCTGTCGTATCCGCATAATACTGCACCAGATGGCGTACCAGTGTCTTTGGCACCGATGCGTTTACACCATACATCGACATATGATCGCCATTATAAGTTGCCCAGCCAAGTGCCAGCTCTGACATATCTCCGGTACCGATGACCATACCGCCATTGGCATTGGCGATGTCCATGATCACCTGAGTACGCTCTCTCGCCTGACTGTTCTCATAAGTCACGCTGTGATCTTCCGGATCATGACCGATATCTTTGAAATGCTGCATAACCGCTGCTGCAATCGGTACTTCACGAAGCTCCGCGCCCAGTGATAATGACATCTTGCACGCATTGTTATAGGTACGGTCTGTGGTTCCAAAACATGGCATAGTCACAGAAATAATATGCTTTCTGTCTAATCCAAGCGCATCAAATGCTTTCGCCGTCACAAGCAGAGCCAGTGTGGAATCCAGTCCTCCGGAAATACCAACCACTGCACATTTTGCATGGGTATGCTCCAGTCTTTTTTTTAGTCCCATTGCCTGAATGGTCAAAATCTCTTCACAACGCTTTGCACGTTCTCTGTTCTCACTCGGCACAAATGGACGCGACGGAAATACACGGGTCAGCTCTGTCTCTGTAATCTCGATATCAAACGGCACACGCGTCAGCGTACGTTCCTTTGCTGTCTTAAATGTCGTATTCTTTCTCCGCTCGCTCATCAGACGGTTCACATCAATCTCCGAATAGATGATTCCATTCTCAAACCGTTTGCTTTCCGCCAAAATTGTGCCATTCTCCGCAATCAGATTGTGTCCGCCAAATACCAGATCCGTAGTGGATTCCCCTTCTCCTGCATTGGAGTAAATATATCCTGCGATCAGTCTTGCTGACTGACCCTCAATCAGGCTTTCACGATATGTTGCCTTTCCGATTGTCTCATCACTGGCGGAACAGTTCACGATCACTGTTGCACCTTCTCGTACTGCTTCGATGCTTGGCGGCACCGGCGACCATACATCTTCACAGATCTCAGCTGCCACAATCAGATGTTCCATCTGCTTTGCAGTAAACAGGATATTTGGTCCAAACGGCACCATTTCCCCATCAAATTCAATCTCTCTGGCCTTTTCCGGTCCTTCTCTGAACTGACGCATCTCATAGAATTCCCCGTAATTTGGCAAAAATGTCTTCGTTGTCAGTCCAAGAATCTTCCCATGATTCATAGCCGCAGCCACATTATACAGTTCCCCATCTACTGCCAGCGGTGCGCCCACAAATACCAGCGCATCCATATCTCTGGTATGCGCTGCAATCTCTGTTAAAACCTCTCTTGCATGATCCAAAAGTACATCCTGTGTAAACAGATCACTACATGTATAGCCTGTCACGCAGAGCTCCGGAAATACGATAATCTTCGCTCCAGACGCTGCCGCTTCATCCATTTTCCTGCAGATCTGTTCCTTGTTAAACTCCACATCAGCAACACGGATATCCGGTGTCACTGCTGCAACCTTTACAAATCCCTGTTTCATGCCTTTCTCCTTGTCTATTGCTTTTGCAGCAATCTCTCATGCAAGTCTTATTCAATTTACTCTTCTTCGTTGCTCTCTTTCAGAATCTCTTTCAGCTCATCCACTGTATATTTGTAAGTGCTGTTACAGAAATCGCACTTCACTTCAATATCTTCACCATCATCGATCATTGCCTGGAGATCCTCACGTCCAACACTGGCAACCGCCTTTTCCACACGCTCTTTTGAACAGTTGCAGTGGAACTGTGTCGGAAGTGTATCCAGAACTTCAATTCCAAGATTGCCAAGAAGTGCTTCCAACAGTCCTTCCGGTGTACATCCATGATCCAGCAGCTCTGTAACAGATGTTACATTCTTCAGGTTCTCTTCCAGCTTATCAATCGTTGCATCTTCTGCAAATGGCATCAGCTGAATGATAAATCCACCTGCACATTTTACTGTGTTATCTTTGTTCATCAACACGCCAAGTCCTACGGAAGATGGAACCTGCTCTGAATTCATGTAATAATATGTCAGATCCTTTGCGATCTCACTGGTCTCCAGAATAGTCTGTCCTACGTATGGCTCTTTCAGTCCCATATCTTTGATAACATTCAGCACACCAAGATCCAATGCATCAGCCACATTGATCTGTCCATTTTTTACCGGTACATCCACATCCGGATGAACTGCATATCCTTTGACATTACCCTGATTATCAGCTGTTACGGTAAGACCTCCTAATGGTCCGTCGCAGCGAATCTGCAATGTAAGAATATCGGTATCATTCTTCATCATAGCTCCCATCATCGTACCAGCTGTCAGCAACTGTCCCAATGCTACCGTCGCAGTAGGACTGGTATTATGACGCCTTCTCGCTTCCTCTACTACATCTTTTGTATAAGCTGCAAATGCACGGATCTGTCCATCTGCCGCTGTCGCTCTGACAATATAATCTGTCATATAAAAAACTCCTTTCTCTTCTGTCCTTGATCTAATCTATCTTTAAATTATACCTGCACATCTAATTCGGAACACCCTTACCATGTTCTCTTGCTACCACACAGATACGTTCACTGGTCTCTGTCGGCGCCTTTCTCGTATAGGCATCATAAGCAGTCACAAATTCCAGACCTGACCACTCTACAAGCTCCCGCATTGCATCCAATGTATATGCTTTTTGATAATGCATTTCCTGGTATTTGCGGTACAGATTGCTGTCCTGTTCCTTAATAAAGAGTGTCAGTTCGTACTCATTCATGCTTTCATCTTCATAATAATAATTATCCCAGATAAAACTACAATCTTCACGATCTTCCGCAATGGTTTGTTCACCCAGGATCTCTTTGTATTTGTACTCTGTATTAAAATCAAAAATAAATATACCTTCCGGATCCAGATAATTATTCACCAGACGGAATACCTGTTCCAGTTCTTTCTCATCTGTAATATAATTCACACAATCACAGACACTTACCACAGCGCGTACCGTACCATAAAGTTCGAATTCTCGCATATCCTGCAACAAATACAAGATATCATGACCGCTCTGTGCTTTCTTCTCCATGGCAATTTCCAACATCTCTGCTGATCCATCCGCGCCAATCATGTCATACCCTTTTGTAGCCAGGATCTCAGTAAGACTTCCGGTTCCACATCCAAGATCCAATACCAGTCCATCTTCAATATCATATTCCCGAAGCAGTTCTGCCAGGTATTCTGCCCACTCTTCATAAGGTACATTATCCATGAAAGTATCATAAACTTCCGCAAAGCTTGTATATGCTTCCATATTAATTCCTCACTCGTATAATATCTATACTATCTGTTCTGTCATTCGTAATCAATCTGCTAGAATACAACTGTAAGAAGCATCTTAAAGCGCTCTTCTCCGTATACTGCATGTGGTTTCTTTGCAGGCATGATGATTGTCTCACCCTCATGAAGGATAAATACATCTCCTTCAATCGTGAATCTTCCCGTTCCCTCCAGAACAGTTACCATCGCATCTCCACCAGACTCATGTGTGCTGATCTCTTCATCCTTCTCAAATGCAAATAATGTCACGCTGACTGCATCATTTTGTACCAGAGTCTTGCTGACTACCTGTCCCTGCTGATAAGTCAGCTGATCTCTTAATTCTAATTTCGCTTTTTTATCAATATTCTTATATCCAACCATAATTATAATTTCCTCCTAATATTGATTATTCCACGTGTTTTTTATCTTAACACAGAATAAATTCATATATCAACTCTATTAGTTAAGAAATATGATGTTGGGAACAAAAGCCCCAACTATAACAAAAACATCGGGAAACCATTGCTGATTTCCCGACATCTCCATGTGCCATATATTTTCGATGATATTAGTCGTCAATACCCTCTGTCTCGATGATGAACTTTGTGCGTCCACTCATATCAGACTTAATTCCTGCGAATGACTTGTAATCCTTACCTGCATCTGTAATAGCTTTCAGTCTGGTTGTCACATTTGCAATATCTCCATCAAAAAGTGATGTCAGCTTATCAATCGCCTCTGCCTTGTACTCAGCCATACCTTCTGCCAATGTCTCATTACCAGCTGCAAGTGCGTCTGCACCAGTCTTCAATGTGCCTGCTCCCTCATCCAGTGCTGTTGCTCCTGAACCAAGCTGTGTAGCTCCGCTTGCAAGAACGCTTGCTCCGGCTGCAAGAGTACTTGTTCCGGCTTTCAGCTCATCAGAACCAGCTGCTAACTCAGCAACACCCGCGGATACTTTCTGTGATCCTACAGATAATGCTGCTGCTCCGGTCTGAAGCTTTGTATTATTAGATGTTAATAATCCCAGATTCGTATTTACACTCTGAAGTCCTCCATTAACTGTTGCTGCTCCATCTGCCACTGCTTTTGAAACATTTATAAGTCCTGGGTTCTCCGCTGTTCCATCTCCCACATTTACAGATTTCTGAACACCCTGTGCATACTGATCTGCTCCTGATGCATATCCTGCAGCTGTTCCGGCTTCTGTCGCAACTGTTCCTGCTAATTCAGTTACATCTGAAAGTCCATTCACAGATGCTGAAACCTTTCCATTCAGATCATCTTTTGTAACAGTAACTGTTGCTCCTGCATTCTTTACAGCGTTCACTGCTGCGTCAAGATTCTCATCTGGAACTCCTGCAGCGCTCAATGCTGTTCTCAATGCACTTTCATCGAACGTTGCTGTCTTGGTAAGATTAACATCTGCCACATTTGCTGTTGCAGTAAGTCCTGCTACAGTTTGTGCAAGTGTCTTCGAATCTGTTGCCGCTGCCTGAGCATTCGTATTAGCCTTATCTGCATAATCAACCAATGTCTCCAATGTTTTGCTTAATGTCTGAACACCGGAAGCCAGTCCTGAAGCGCCTGCTGCCAGTTCACTTCCACCCTGCATCAATGACTTCGGCTGTTTCTCGCTAGTTGCTTCCATTCCAGCTTTCAGCGCTGCTACATTATTCGTATAATCATTCACACCTGTGCTCAAATCTGCTGCACCTTCTACCAGTCCAGACTGATCTTTCGGATTGGTTACATCTTTCTTATGATCTACAGATGCCTGTAATGTCTTCAGACCTCCCTGGATATCGCTTGCACCATTATCCAATGCTGTCACGCCCTGTACCAGTGTTGGGACTTTTGCTACCAATGTATTAGCACCTGTTGCAAGTGCTGCTGTACCGCTCTTCAGTGTTCCGGCTCCGTCTGCCAGCTGGCTTGCACCATCTGCAGCTTCTTTCGATCCATCTACCAGCTGATTCGTTGCATCATTCAGCTCATCGATAGAATTGCTCAGGTCGCTGAAATCATCAATATTATCTGTATCCAGATCCTGTAAGAAGTCTGTAGTAGCGACTGTGATAGATGGCTCTACCGTTGCATTCTTAACATCTGCTGTAATCGTTACTTCTTCCGGAAGCTCCAGATCACTGTCTTCCAGTTTCAGGTTATCATTCAGTCCCGGGAATCCCAATCCTACTACAATCTGACGTTCTGCATCAGAGATGACTTTACCATTGTCGATCTGTACATTCTCGTACTGATCTGCTGGCAGCAACATTGCTGTGATCATGGTAAATGGTGTAAATACTTCCTCACTTGCTCCATTTACATCCTGTGTAGACTTGGATGTGTTAGAGTACTTGATATGGATCTCTACCTTACCATCTTTGCCCTGCAGATCCTCGGCGCTGATGTCTTTTCCATCCAGCTTGTAGCTGATCTTTACACCTACCGGGAGTTCCTTGTCTGTAGTTCCCTGATAGTAAATGTCATCGCCGACTGCTTCCCAGCTCAGTTCGTCGCCAGACTCTTTGTATTCCTCATCACCTTTGATATTCTTGATATCACTCAGATCAGAAGTATCTGACAATTCACCATTTCCTGTATTCTTCAGCCATTCGGTTACGGTTGTCTTCTTTACTTTACCGGATGGATCGGCTTTTACATATACAGATTCTTCCTTTGTTGTTCCTGTTTCTTCTGCATCATCACTCTTGGTGGACAGTGCGTTTTCTGCTACCTCTTCCAGCTTTTCAGTATCTACCTCAGCTGCCTTTGCAGTAATCGCACTTCTCTGATATCCACAAGTTCCAGCTGCACCGGCAGCTACTACAACTGCCATGGCTCCAGCCATTCTTCTCATATTTTTCTTCTTGTTCATATCCGTAACCTCCTGTTATGCCTGTGCTCCATCTGTAAGAGCATCATTACTGTTATCATTATTATTCTGATTCTTCTTATTATCATCGCCAGACTGTGGAAGAAATCCCTTACTGGTCTTTACGATGACTTTATCAAATACCATGAACATAGATGGCAAGATGAATACTACTACGATCATACTGATGATTGCGCCTCGTGCCATCAATACACACAATGAACTGATCATATCAATGTTAGAGTACATACCTACACCAAATGTTGCTGCGAAGAAACTCAACGCACTGACGATAATAGACTGTGCTGATACCTTATGTGCTGTAGTGATCGCATCATGTTTGCTTGCGCCGCGGCTTCGCTCTCGGCGATATCTGGTCGTCATCAGAATCGCGTAATCAACGGTTGCTCCCAGCTGAATGGTACCGATTACAATAGAAGCTACAAATGGAAGCTGTGTGCCTGTGTAATAAGGAATACCCATATTTACAAATATTGCGAATTCGATAACACCCACCAGAATGATCGGAAGGCTGATGGACTTAAACAGCAACAGGATAATCACAAAAATCACACCAATAGATACTGCACTTACCATCTTAAAGTCTGTATCTGTAATATCGATCAGATCCTTCGTCAAAGGTGCCTCACCTACCAACAGTGCTCCCTTATCGTATTTCTTTACGATCTTATTGATCTCATCTACCTGGTTATTAACTTCATCTGATGCTGTCTTATATACAGAGTTGATCATGATCATCTGATATTTATCCGTCTTCAGCATACTGGTCAGTTTGCTTGGAATCATATCTGATGGGATACCAGGTCCAACGATGTTGTCAAGTCCGAGACTCCACTTTACACCGTCAACTTTATCAATCTCTTTCAGCATCTTATTAACACTTGTTGAATCTACAGAACTGTCTACCAGAAGGATATGGGTAGAGTTCATATCGTAGTCGTCTTTCAATTTCTCATTAGCAACGATACTCGGCAGATTCTTAGGCAGTGTCTCATCCAGATTGTAGTATACGCCCGTGTGGTTATTGCCATAAATAGCAGGGAATAACAATATGAGGAATAATAATACATATACTTTATAGTGCTTTGTCACCTTATCTGACAGCCGGTTAATGTTCGGGATCAGCGGCTTATGGCTGGTCTTCTCGATCAGTTTGTCACAGCACAGGATCATAGATGGAAGAATCGTTACACATGCAAGCACTCCAAGTACAACGCCTTTTGCCATTACAATACCAATATCTTTTCCCAAAGTAAAGCTCATAAAGCATAATGCGAAAAATCCTGCAATAGTGGTAACGGAACTACCGATTACAGATGAAAATGTCTGTGAAATAGCATGTGCCATTGCACGCTCTTTATCGCCATTATATCTCACCTGCTGTTCCTGATAACTGTGCATCAGGAAGATGGAATAATCCATCGTAACACCCAACTGCAAAACCGCTGCAAGTGCCTTTGTAATATATGATATTTCTCCAAAGAAATAGTTACTTCCCAGGTTATACACAATCGCCATTCCGATACTCAAAAGGAATAACACCGGGATTACAAAAGAATCCATTGTAATACTGAGGACAATAATTGACAGAACAACCGCAATCAATACATACAGCGGTGTCTCTTTCTCAGCTAAGTCTCTGGTATCTGTAACGATTGCTGACATACCACTGATAAAGCACTGCTTACCCGCAATCTTGCGGATCTGTGTAATGGCATCCATCGTACTGTCCGCTGATGTGGATTCATCAAAGAACACTGCCATCATCGTACCTGTCTCGGAATTAAATGCCTTATAGAACTTATCTGGCAGCATGCTCTCTGGGATTGATATATCCGATACGGAATCGTACCACAATACTTTTGTTACATGGTCGACATCCTCAACCTTCTCTTTTAACTTTGCAACATCCTTATCTTCCATGCCATCCACGATCAACATGGAAAAGGCACCTGTTCCAAAGTCATTAACCATAATGTCCTGCCCTTTCATCGTCTCAATATTCTCAGGCAGATAGGTAAGTACATCGTAATTAATTCTTGTTCCAAAATATCCCATTGCAGATGGGATAAGCAGGAGAACAGACAGAATCAGAATGACGACTCTGTACTTAACAATTTTCTTCCCAACTTTAACCATTTCTCTGACTTCCTTTCGTTTTATGACCATCAGTCATTTATTCAAGTAGCACTATATCTCAAAAATGACCATCAGTCAATACTTTCTTTGAAAAAATGTGACTTTTGGTCATTTTTTATTCAAAACCACTTGCAATCCGAATCTGATTGGTTATAATTATCGTTAAGAGGTAATTTGTTATGGGAAAAGTGGATGAGAACAAAAAACAAAAAAGAGAAGCCCTTTTGAACACGGCATATGAGCTCTTTACCACAAAGGGCACCAATGCAACTGCTATCTCTGATATCGTCAGACAGGCTGGCGTGGCAAAGGGTACATTTTATCTGTATTTTAAAGACAAATACGATATCAAGAACAAATTAGTAGCACATAAGACCAGCGATTTATTCCAAAAGGCAGGCAGATCCATGCGAGAAGCTCAGGTAAATGGTCTGGAGAATCAGCTGATCTTTATCATTGATCACATTATCAATACATTGGTAAAGGATCTGCCACTTATGAACTTCATATCTAAGAATCTGGTTATGGGTGCTCTGCGTAATACCCTCCTCACCGGAGAGTCAGATAACAGCGAGATTTATGACGAATTTATAGAACTGGTGGAAGAGGATGATTACAGTTATGACAACGTAGATGTTATGCTCTTTACCATTGTTGAGCTTGCCGGTTCTGCCGGATACAACTCTATTCTGTATCAGGAACCATTGCCAATTGAAGAATATAAGACTTTCCTTTATCGAACTGTGCGATTGATTATTGAAAGTCACAGAATAACAACAAAAGAGGAAGCTGTATCCTGACCAGCTTCCTCTTTCGTTGTACATTGTTAGATCAAACATATCTAAAATTCTCGTTTTTCCATCACATGAACAGAGATAAATATTGATATCAGCAATACTGCCAGACATATCACGACTGCACCGACCGCTACCACCCCTTCTGACAGATTGTTAAAGTTCTGAAGAACATTTTCCATATCTGTACCCATTCTTTTACCAATCCACGCCATGACATATGCGATTGCAAAAATTGCAGCTCCCATTACTGCCATAGCGATTCGACTTTTCTCCGGTCCAAATTTGAGTTGTATTGGAAGCATAAAGCCACATATCAAAGCACCCATTCCCAGGGCTACTGCCGCACTGAGCACCAGATCTTCTGGTGTTGCATTGGTCGACCGGACAATTCCAATGCCCAGAGTAACAATCAGGGACACCGCTGACACTATCAAAGATGTCAGTAAACAAAATAAGTATTTCTCCTCTACATATTTCCTGCGGCTGATCGGAAGTGCTAATAAATATACCATTCCATTATTATATTCATCATAGCTGATTGTTGATATACTAAATATCGTAGCCATCAATGTCATATAAGAAATCAGAAATCCGAGATTATTACTGGTTGCTCCAAACACAGCCAGAAATATACATAAGATAAATACAAACTGCTTCTGCCCTTTCATTAACTTCCAATCTTTAATCAGCATCGCTTTCATATCTATTTCTCCTTCTTTTCCATAAGAATCAATTCATCAATACCACTTTTTTCTACAACAATGTCCGGATAATTCTCAAGATAAAACTGTTTTTCATTGGTGAGGCATCGATATCCGTATTCTTCCTTTCTGACCGCAATGATATATTTCCGGTCGATTTTCCAATATTGTTCTTCCGTCACTTTCAATACCCCATATTTACCAAGTAATACATCCGTGTCTTCATGAAGTACAATCTTGCCATCATTGATCAGGTAAATATCATCACAGAATCCTTCCAGATCTGTTGCAATATGAGAACTGATCAGAATCGAACGGTCTCCTGGCTCCATATATTCGCGCAGCATATCCAGAAGTTCTTCCCTGGCACTCACATCCAACCCAGCTGTCGGTTCATCCAGAATCAATAATTTTGCTTCATGGGAAAGTGCCAGATTAATCTGCAGCTTCCGCTTCATTCCGGTCGAAAATTCCTTAATCTTTTTATGATATGGAAGATCAAAACGCTCACATCGTTCACGAAATGATTTCTCGTCAAACTTTGTATACAAATTCTTCATAACCGGTATCAAATCTTCCACTGCCAGATATTCACTGATTCCAGAATCCGAAAGGACAACGCCCATCTGTTCCCGGTCCTCCGTTCTGAGATCCGCTGCTTTCTTTCCAAACACTTCTACTTCACCGCCATCTGCACGGATTAATCCCAGTATTGCTTTAAATGTCGTACTCTTCCCTGCACCATTTTTCCCTGCTAATCCGGTGATCATGCCATCTTCCACCCGCAACGAGCAATCCAGGTGAAAATCCTGATAATTCTTCTGCAACTGTCTAATCTCTATCATTATCCCTGATCCTCCAATATAATCTGAAATACTTCCGTAATCTCCCGGTTACTCATGCCACAGCTTCTTCCCTTGCGAATTGCCTGTTCCAGATCACTCTCCACTTCTTTGCGTCGTTCCTCCAGCATAATCTCCTGCCCTGCGCAGGACACATAGCTTCCTTTCCCATGAACAGTAACGACAAAGCCTTCTGCTTCCAGTTCATCATACGCTTTCTTCACCGTCAACGCACTGACTTTCAGTTCTCTCGCCAATGCACGGACTGATGGAAGTGCTGTATCTTCCTTCAGTGCTCCCTTCATGATCTCTGCCTTGATCTGCGAAACGATCTGTTCATAAATAGGCTGCATGGAGGAATTATTTATAATCAACTTCACTGTATCGCCTCCTTGTACAAACAGTATATAACAGTAACCAACTGTTGTCAACTGTTATATACTGTTTATTTTCAGGAAAAAAATAAGAAGAAAATACATTTCTGTACTTTCTTCTTATTAGCAATCAACTCATATATCTTACAGAATTCTGTGAATCCATCCTTCCGGAGCTTCGATTCTGCCCATCTGGATACCTGTCAGTGTCTCATACAGCTTCTTGGTAACAGGTCCCATCTCTTCCATACCGCTTGGGAAACAGATCTCTTTACCGTGATCTACGATCTTGCCTACCGGTGAGATAACTGCTGCTGTACCACACAGTCCGCATTCTGCGAAGTCTTTTACTTCATCCAGATATACTTCTCTCTGCTCTACTTCCAAACCAAGATAGTGCTCTGCGACATACATCAGAGAACGTCTCGTAATGGATGGAAGAATAGAATCAGACTTCGGTGTAACTACTTTATTATCTTTTGTTACGAAGATAATATTAGCTCCTCCCGTCTCTTCAATCTTAGTTCTTGTAGCAGCATCCAGGTATACATTCTCATCATATCCCTGCTGATGTGCATCTACGATAGCATGAAGGCTCATTGCATAGTTAAGCCCGGCCTTAACATGTCCGGTACCATGCGGTGCTGCACGGTCAAAATCACTTACTCTGATTGTGATCGGCTTAGCGCCACCCTTGAAGTATGGACCTACCGGAGTACAGAACATACGGAACTGATACTCATCTGCCGGCTTCACACCGATAACAGGGTTAATACCAAACATATATGGACGAATATACAATGTAGCTCCTGATCCATACGGTGGTACATATCCTGCATTAGCCTTAACCACCTGATCAACAGCGTCAATAAACTGCTCTTTTGGAAGCTGCGGCATCTCAAGACGTGCTGCTGAATCCATCAGACGTTCAGCATTCAGATCCGGACGGAATGTAACAATGTGTCCATCCTCTGTCGTATATGCCTTCAGACCTTCAAAACATGTCTGTGCGTACTGAAGTACACCGGCACATTCATTCATTACAATGTTAGGATCATCTGTAAGAGCACCTTTGTCCCATGCTCCATCTTTATAATTTGCAACATATCTCTTATCTGTCTGCACATAACCAAAACCAATATTAGACCAGTCAATATTCTTCTTTTCCATGATTATCATTCCTCCGTTCTGTAACTAGTCATTTCATTTAATAAAGTCATTATAATACCATTAATAGCAAAATTCAAGAGTGCGCTCGGTTTTATTTATAACAGGTCAGCTATTCAGAGCTGCCACCACACTATTTCTCCATCATACTGATAGACTCGATTCCGACACTTCCACCGCGTACGACTTCGATACTATTAAACTCTTCTTTCATCAGATTCACTACTGCATCATTCTTCGTAAAGCTCTGAACAAATTCCAGCAATACACTGTCTTTTCCATAGTCTACCACTCTGCCCTTGAAAGTCTCAGCGATCTGAAACAATTCTGCCTTATCGGCAGTGTCACATCTGCGCACCTTGACGTACATGATCTCTTTCATCCATACGAATGTGTCTGTAAAATCAATCACCTTGATTACTTCGATCATACGATTGAGCTGTTTTTTAATCTGTTCATAAGTCTCATCGTCTGCAATGGTCACGATGGTCATACGCGATACCGTAGGGTCTTCCGTTGTACCTACAGTCAGACTGTCCAGGTTATAGGCTTTACCTGAAAACAGTCCGGAAATCTTGGAAAGTACACCTGCCTGATTCTCTACGAACAGGGATATCCATCTTTTCTTCATTGTATTATGTGTCATACCGTTTATCTCCCTTCCACTACTGATTTACCGTCATACATTAGCAATCCATAATCAGGTCGCGAAGTGTACCGCCCGGCTCTACCATCGGATACACCAGATCTTCCGGATCAATCTCAAATTCGATAATATATGGTGTCTTTTTACTCTTCATTGCTTCGCGGAACGCCGGTTCAATATCCTCTTTCTTCGTTACACGGATTCCCTTTGCACCATAGCTCTCCGCCAGCCTGATAAAATCAGGTGTATACGGTGGGCATTCCACCTCTCCGCACTTACCGCGGCAGGCTGCTCCGGAATGAAGACAGGTCATGGAATATCTCTTTCCATAGAATAACTTCTGCCACTGGCGTACCATGCCCAGATTATTATTATTGAAAATGCAGGAAATAATCGGTAATTCTTCCAGTACAGCTGTTGCTAACTCCTGGATATTCATCTGCATACCACCGTCTCCGGAAATGGATACGACCGGAGTATCCGGATTACCGATTTTTGCTCCAATAGCACCTGGGAGACCGTATCCCATAGTTCCAAGTCCACCGGACATCAAGAGCTGTTTCTTTTCTGTAATCTCCGCAAACTGTGCTGTAAACATCTGATGCTGTCCCACATCCGTTACCAGAATCAGCTCATCAAATACCCGGTTAATAGTCTCGATAATATCCTTCGGAGTCATGATCGGCTTCTCTTTTGCAGCCAGCGGATGTTCTTCCTTCCATGCCCCAATCTGCTCTATCCACTGTTTTGTCTCACAAGGTTCTACATATTCCAGCATTCTGGTCAGTGCATCTCTCGCATCTGCAACGATCGGTACATCGACTTTTACGTTCTTAGAAATTGCTGCTGTGTCAATATCAATATGAATGATCTGCGCTTTCGGCGCAAAAGAATGCAGCTTACCGGTAATTCGGTCATTGAATCTGGTTCCGATTGAAAACAACAGATCACATTCACTGACCGCCATGTTACAGGCATACGCACCGTGCATACCAAGATTTCCTATATATAATGGATGATTTGTCGGAATCGCACCTCTTCCCATGACCGTTGTAACAACCGGAACATTGGTAATATTCACCAATTCCGTAAATTCTTCGGAAGCATGTGAAATCTTCACACCGCCACCTACCAGGAATAATGGGCGTTTCGCTTTATTCAACATCTTCATCGCACGTTTTAACTGTCCCACATGCGCCATCGTATTCGGCTTATAACCGCGAATATTAACTTCTGACGGATATTCCGGATCACCAAGTTCAGCCATTACATCCTTCGGAAGATCAATAACAACCGGTCCAGGTCTTCCGGATCTCGCAATGTAAAATGCCTCTTTGATAATCCGTCCCAGATCATCACGATTCTTAACCATGACTCCATACTTGGTAATACTTCTGGTTATACCAACAATATCTACTTCCTGAAATGCATCATTACCGATCAAAGGTCTTGATACCTGTCCGGTAAAACATACCAACGGTACACTGTCATAATAAGCGGTAGCAAGTCCTGTCACCAGATTCGTTGCCCCCGGTCCGCTGGTCACCAGACACACGCCCACCTTTCCTGTCGATCTTGCATAAGCATCTGCCTCATGAACCAGTGCTACCTCCTGTCTTGGAAGAATCACTTTCGTGTAATCCTGCTTATATAATTCATCACTGATATCAATGGTACAGGCTCCCGGATATCCAAATAATGTATCCACACCCTCTTCTCTCAGTGCCTTTACAAGCAGCTTATTTCCACTGATTTTTCTCATATATGTATACCTCCTTGTCTCTGTATCCTGCCTCTCATAACCGGTAAATATTACGAAAAAGAAACGCCCTAAGCTAACGCTTAGGGCGAATATACTATCCGTGTTACCACCTAATTTCAGAGATATCATCTCTGCTCTCTGTCAGTACAGAATGCCCCCGGCATCCGATACCGCTCCCCATAACGCTGGAACTGCGTTGAAACCTACTAACCGTCTTATTATAATTATGACAGCGTTCAATCCACTGCTCAAGGGCTACTTCCATAAGTCCATCTTGAAGATTCGCACCACCCATCTTCTCTCTTGGCTTCTGGCTACTTATGTACTCCTCCCTGTCATAGCATTTATCAATGATTCAGAACCTTAATCGCTCCGAACTGTTATTGAAATAATTATATCTCGATGCCCTCTGTATTGTCAACCTTCGTTTTATTAATAACACAGCACCTTGCGACAAATATTCTCCCATGAAATCCGACTCAGATCCGGAACTCCCTGATATGGCATCTTTCTGCTCTCTTCAATCAACTGCGCCAGTCGTTTTTCAAACTTTTCCAGGCTGTCCGAAACCGGATCATCGGTATTCACCATCTCCGGCGGCTCCAAATATAATATCGGAGCATTCTCCACATTTGCACTTACCCAGGGACGGATGCCCGGAAGATCCGTTACGATCACCTTACAGCCACACGCCATTGCTTCTATTATAGTAAGCGGCAGTCCTTCGCTGTAGGATGCCAGTACAAACAGATCACTTCGATTATAAGACGCTACCAGATCAGCCTGCGAAAGTCTTCCCAGCAAATGCACAGGATACCTGGATTCCTCCGCGAGCCTCAATATCCGTTGATACTCTTCATGATTGCCGGTGCCTCCCACCAGATCTACTTCCAGTTCGTCTGTATTCATATGCAAATACTGAAGACTTCGCACCAGACTTTCCACGCCTTTCTTTTCTGCGATCTTACCAACATAAATAATGCGATATGAATGCTTGTCGTTCTTTTCTTCCGAAACCTCTGGCTGACTGAGCCTATGAAATACGGATGCATTATACCCACTGCCCACAACTGTAATCTTCGTTTCCTCTACCGGATATATCTCCATGATCTCTTTCTTCTGCTCCTCATGCAGTGCATAGACCGCATCCAGTTTCGGAATCTGTGTTCGGATATATTCCCGTTCCAGTGGAATCTTTTTCATCTGTCTGAGATCCGTATTATGGCAGAATCCACATACCCGGCATTCCGGCAACACCTCTCTGGCAATGGATGTTACCAGATACAGGTGATGACAAATCACCAGATCCGGTCGGAACTCCTCTGCCGCCTTTCGAATTGAAGATGCAAAAGAAGCTTTGAACCGTTCCAACATATCTTCGTTCATCTGACCATATATGGTGCTTTCATAAGGCATCTCATCCGACATTCCCGCAATAGGAAATGGGAGTTCTTCTGTTTTAAAATATACCGGATAAAACACTGTTCCGGTCGGAAAATCCACCGTATCCTCCCTGTATACGCCTGCCAGTACCGCCTGCTCATGTCCGAGAGTTGCAAAACCTTTTACCATTTCTGTAAGGTAAAAACCGCTACCCGTGCTATGTGGTTTCTGTGCCGTAATCGTCAAAATCTTCATATTCTCTATACCCGTTCGTAAATTGTAAATACATATTCCAGATCAAAATAGGTCTGCTCATCGCTTACTTTAGTCATTTTCCATTCCGGATCTTCATCCAGATTTGGAAAATAAGTATCTGCAAGATATGCATGATCGATCCTTGTCACATATGCCTTATCGCAATATGGAAGCAAGGCCCGATACACACTCTCGCCGCCGATCACGTAAACATCTTCTGCCGGATACTGCTTTAATTCCTCCAGAAGGGAATCAATATCATGCACTACCACTGCATCTTTCACCTCATAATTTGAATTCCCAGTCATTACAATATTGGTGCGTTTCTTAAGCGGCTGTCCTCCCGGGAAACTTTCCAGAGTCTTTCTTCCCATTACAACCACTTTACCGCTTGTGGTCTCACGGAAAAACTTCATGTCCTGCGGAATGCTTACCAACAGCTTGTTACCATATCCAATTGCCCAGTTCTTATCTACTGCAACGATCAAATTCATTTCTCGTCATCCTTTCTTATCTATTCTATATTGCATCTTATACTGCTACCGGAATATTCTTGATCTGTTCATGCGTCTCATAATCGATCAATGCCACATCATCCCTTGTAAACTGATAAAAGTCTTTAATCTCCGGGTTCAGCCAAAACTTCGGTGCCGGCAGCGGCTCTCTGTTGATTAGTTCCTCAACCATCGGAATGTGTCTGTCATAAATATGCGCATCAGCAATCATGTGCACCAGTTCGCCAGCCTTCATATCACATACCTGCGCCAGCATATGCACCAATACCGCATACTGGCATACATTCCAGTTATTGGCAGTCAGCACGTCACTGGAGCGCTGGTTTAGCACCGCATTCAGCGTCAGCTTATCGCTGTCTTTATCCTTGGTTACATTAAATGTCATACTGTAAGCGCATGGATAGAGCGCCATCTCATGCAGATCCTGATGTACATACATATTGGTCATAATACGACGGCTGTATGGATTATTCTTCAGATCATAGATTACACGGTCAACCTGATCCATCATACCTTCCTTGTACTGATGCTTCACACCAAGCTGATATCCGTACGCTTTGCCAATAGAACCATTCTCATCTGCCCAGCTGTCCCAGACATGCGAATGCAGATCATGGATATTGTTCGACTTCTGCTGCCAGATCCAGAGCATCTCATCCGTACAGCTCTTAATCGCAGTTCTTCGAAGTGTCAGCGCCGGAAATTCCTTAGACAGATCATAACGGTTCACCACTCCAAACTTTTTAACCGTATAAGCACTGGTGCCATCCTCCCACACCGGACGCACCTTTTCACCTTCCGTACTGGTGCCGTTGTCAATAATGTCACGGCACATATCTATAAACACTCTATCAGCATAACTCATGTATCTATGTCCTCCTTGAATATTAATATAACGTTTGAGGCAAAAGCCCCAACTATGATGCCTGCGGATCGCTTTGTGCTGCACACTTCCACTGACATTTTAATTATTGTAACATAAAAAGAACACATCCAAAAGCGGATATGTCCTTTTCATAATGATTTATCACAAAGGAGTAATTAATTAGCTGCTACACATTCTGCCAGCACACCTTCCAGTGCACTTGCACTGCTGCTGTGGATTCTCTCAATTCTTGATCCGGAACGCTGTGCTTCTTTGATCGCGCATTTTACCATTTTGTGCGCCGCGGTTGCTGTGAACAGTATCACAAGATCCGGCTGTCCAATCTGCGTCTTCAGATTACCTTTCATTCTGGTAAATACTTTTGCCTTACATTTGTGCTTTTCGCAGATCTTCTTATACTGTCTTTCCATACATTCATTTCCACCAATAATTACAACGCTCATATATCAACCTCTATTCTTTTATTTTGAAATCGATTCTCATTTACATTTAAAAGTTTATCATAGGAATGCATGTATTGCAATATGATTAATGATAGTGTTTTCTCACTTCTGTACTTTAACCTGATTAATTTGCAAGCTCATGTGGATTTAGACCTTTTGACTCTGGCATCATAAAAAAGAGGCTTCGCCCTCTTGGACAAAACCTCTTGTCATTACACATCACTTACATTATATAATACGCGATTCAGCATCTTCTGAAGTGCCTGTACTTCTCTTCTGGTCATTCCCAGTGTCAGGTTCTTATCGATCCGTCTCCGGTCTGCTTCCATTCTTCGCTGAATATCATATGCCTTTTCTGTGAGATACACGTTCTTCTTTCTCTTATCCTTAGCATTCGGTACGATCAGTACATACCCCTTCTCATCCAGCCTCTGTAAGAGTCCGGTCACGGTAGGATTCTTCAGGTTCAACGCTTTCTCAATGTCTCTTTGATTCACTTCTTCCTTATCACAATGGAACAGATAATCCAATACCTCACACTGAGAAGATGTAATTCCAATTCCCTTAAGCTGGTTATTGATATCTTTCTCGTATACGGTATTAATCTGCTTGAAAAGGAAGCCTACAGGTAATCTCTCCTGCATACTATCACCCTTTCTTAATTAAAAATTATACACCCTATAGATAGTATGCTATATTTTTTTCTGAAAATCAAGAACATCTTTCAGAATTCTTCACACCTGCAATTTTATGCATCTGTAAAAACTTTATGCACGTTCTCCTTTTACCATAGTAAAGAGATGCGCTTTTCCCATAATCTTACTTACACCATAGAATAATGCCACATAGATTGGGAATAATACAATCTGCTTAATCACGCGCGCCGGAAGAATTGCCATAAATGCCTGACCGTATAATAATGTCAGCCAGTATGTATTCAGGCAGATATTTACAAAGATCATTACCAGTCCATTCGCCAATGCGATTCGCTTAATGCTAAGTGGTTTCTTGTACAGAATCACTCCGTAGATCACACCACTCAGTGCTCCGCTGATGGTAAAGCCAGGGAAAAATGCTCCCGTCGGACGTACCAGATATTTCACGATATCCGCTGCGGCTCCCATCAGTCCACCGACTACAGGTCCAAACATCATGCCGGTCATCTCATCTGCAATAAATGCAAAACCAATCTTAATGAAATCCGTCACCTGAAGGGTGTAGAACCCTAACACGACAGCAATTGCAAGAAGCATTGCTGTCGTTGCCAACGCCTTTACGTCTTTCAGCTCATGAAAGGAGTCTCGAAATGATTTGGTCAAATTGCTCATAAAAAAATACCTCCTTTGCAGTAGCCCGTAAAACTACTCATAGCAGGTATTTACCGTTATGTGTAGCAGCGGGATGCGGAATGTGCACCGCAAGTGATTCTTTCACTTTTCGTCCTACCGACAACTCCCCGTCCGGCTGGCACTTGACGCGCATATTCCTACTCTGCGTTTCTTAATTTTATTTTGTTTCGGGTATCATTCTAGCACAACGTTACCCTGCTGTAAAGCCTTCATTTCTCGTTCTGCAAATATAATTGCTACAAGAGCTGCTGCGCCGTCCGCAATCGGTCCCGCATACATTACTCCATCGATTCCCATGAATAACGGAAAAATCAGAATCAATGGCAGCAGGAAAATGATCTGCCTGGTCAGGGATACTACGATACCAAGCTTCGATTTTCCGATGGATGTAAAGAATCCTGAAGACATCGGTTGAATGCCATTCATGAACGTAACAAACATAAAAATTCGGAAATACCGTTCCGCAAAATGGAAATACGCTTCGCTCCCCGAACCGAAAATACTGACAATCTGTCTTGGAAACAACTGAAAACATCCAAAGAACACTACGCCAAGCACAATACAGATGGCAAATGCCTTCTTATAAGCTTCCCTTACCCTGTCATAATTATGGGCTCCGTAATTAAATCCCCAGATTGGCTGACACCCCTGGGAAATGCCGATTGCGATTGCCATAAAGACCATATTCACCTTGGAAATAACGCCCACGCAGGCAAGCGGAATCTCTGATCCATACATGGACTGCGCTCCATAATACCGCAAAGTATTATTCATGGTAATCTGCACAATCGCCATGGCAATCTGATTGATACAGGACGCCATACCAAGCGATACGATCATCTTCAGATACCCCGCTTTGGGTAAAAACATACTCCGCTTCAATTCCATCTTCCGTTTTCTTGCAAAATAATAGATCACCATCAATCCGGATACCACCTGACCGATCACTGTCGCCGCCGCTGCACCTTTGATGCCCCAGTGACACACAAAGATAAATAACGGATCCAGTATCGTATTCAGGATTGCTCCTGTTAACATACAGGTCATAGAATACGTCGGACTTCTGTCCGCACGGATCAGATGATTACCTCCGGTAGTGAGAATCAGAAACGGAATACCAATTGCCGTAATTCCTGTATAATCCTGCGCATATGGCAAAATCTCTTTCGTCACACCAAACAGATGTAGCAATGGATTCAAGAAAATCAGTACGATCGCACCAATTGACACGCCACAGATTACCAGCATTGCAAGTCCATTGCCTGCAATCTCTGCCGCACGCTCATTTCTCCCCGCCCCTGCTTCCAGGTTATAATTCGATGCACTTCCGATTCCCAGCAGAAGTGCCGTAGCTGTACATATAATAGATACCGGAAATGCAATATTGGTCGCCGCATTGCCAAGTATTCCTACACCCTGTCCGATAAAGATCTGGTCTACAATATTATATAGCGAACTGACCAGCATACTGATGATCGCCGGCACAGCAAACCGGGCGATCAGACGCCCGATTTTTTCCTCCGCAAGAGGATTCCCCTGTTTAATATTCTCTGATGACACTGCTGATCTCCTTCACTATAGGCATGCGAAGGAGTTCTTCCTGCGCATCCTGCATATGATATTCCTTAACAGCATCCGTAACGATTACGACCTCTGCCATACCATCTGTAATAATCTTCTGGACCACCTTGTTTATGCTGACCTTATGCTCCCCAAATACACTTGCAATCGAAGCCAGTACGCCAGGACGGTTCTCCACCTGCATACGAAGGAAGAATTTGCTTCTGATATCTCTGCACTTTTTCACCGGGAGTTCTCTGTAGCAAGTATTACTGATACGTCCGGTACATCCATTTACCATATCACGGATCACATCGATAATATCTCCCATCACAGCACTGGCTGTCGGAAATTCTCCCGCACCTCGACCGTAGAACATAACATCGTCCACTGCATCACCATGTACAAATACCGCATTAAAGGAATTGCGCACAGATGCTAATGGATGCTCAGATGAAAGCAACATCGGATATACGCATGCCTCAATACCACTCTCCGTATTACGGGCAATACCGATCAACTTGATCACACTGTCAAATTCTTTTGCATACTTGATATCCTGTGCTGTAATTTTAGTAATACCCTCGATATGCACATCATCAAATACGACCTTGCTGTGAAATGCGGAAGTAGCCATAATTGCCACTTTACGTCCGGCATCCAGACCTTCAATATCCGCTGTCGGATCCGCTTCCGCATAACCAAGCTCCGTTGCTTTGGCAAGGGCTTCCTCAAAACTCATCCCCAGCTCAAACATTTTTGTCAGAATATAGTTCGTCGTACCATTGACAATACCGGTAACCTCTGTAATCTCATTACCAGCCAGACACTGACGAAGCGGACGCATAATCGGGATTCCGCCAGCCACTGCTGCCTCAAACATCAGATCCACATGATGTGCTGCTGCAATCTCCAGCAGATCTTCACCACATACTGCCAGCAGATCCTTATTAGCAGTTACTACATTCTTGCCGGCTTTCAGCGCTTCTGTGATGATCGTCTTTGCGGGTTCAATACCGCCCATTACTTCAACTACAATGTCAATCTCTTTATCTTCTATAATGTCTTTCCACTGATCCGTCAGCAAACTTTCATCAATGCCTTCACGCTTTTTATTCCGGTTGTGAACCAGAATCTTAGCAATCTCCACATCTGCTCCGGTCTTGCTGACCATCTCACTCTTTTGTCTCTCGATCAATTTGTAGACACCTCCGCCTACTGTTCCAAGTCCAAGTAGTCCAATTTTCACTGTCTTCATATCTTGTCTCCTTTTATCTTATCCTCTGTATTAACTATCTATAAAGCTGTCCGATGCGATCATCTTCACCGGAAGCCCTTCTGCTTTGCACTGCCTGCATTTCTGCTCTGCAAGATTACAAAAATGATATCTGTCATCCTCCGGATAAGGAAGATGGTACAGACAGATCTGTTCCGGTGCAATTTTTTTCAGGAAAGCTTTTCCACTTTCACTGCTGATCTGATAGACCATTACAAACGCTTTCCAGACATTGTCCTGCCCCGTATATGTTCGTATTCCGTCTACAAGCTCTGGTACAAGGATTGCATCTCCACTGACCCAGATCCAGCGGTTCTTCCAACGGATCAGATATGAACAATGCGGTTCGTCTTCATAAATCTTCCCGTCATGTACCGTAGTAAATGCATAAACCTCATATTCTTCAATCTGCATTCTGGCAATGCCATGTTCTAATACTACTGGCTGAATATTATCTTTGTCAAGTCCCGGAGCATAGACAATACGTCCCGGATACCTTTGCTGAAACTCATCCACCAGCGCCTGATCATAATGATCCTCATGAATATGGGTAAAAAGCAGGTCATTAGGTTTGGCAAAAAAGCTCCTTCCCTGACGCATCATACAAATATACTGCTCCGATGTATCAGAAAATCCTGTTTTCCTTCCCCGATGCAGTCCGTCAATCAACAGCCCACTCGTCCCATTCCACAGGTATAAACCTTCATTTACCGAATGATAAATCTGAAGCTCCATGCAGTTCTCCTCTCCTTGAATTGTTGCAGTACAAAAAATAAGAGATCTCCGAAGCAAATCGAAAATCTCTTTATCAAGAGCGACAGACGGGGTTCGAACCCGCGACCCCAACCTTGGCAAGGTTGTACTCTACCAACTGAGCCACTGTCGCATATTCAGTTGTTCTGATGGAAACAATTGCTTTTATAAGAGCGACAGACGGGGTTCGAACCCGCGACCCCAACCTTGGCAAGGTTGTACTCTACCAACTGAGCCACTGTCGCATATTGAATTGTTCCGCATCAGAACAATAATTATTCTACTACGGCATTTGCGATTTGTCAACAACTTTTTTAAGGAACTTTTACAATATGCTGCATGCCTTCATAGCCGCTTACAATTTGGTCAGTCAGAATCGTTCCACCATAGAATGTTGAGAAGCTTACCGGACTGATCAGATCAAACTTAGATGCATCTGTCACGATGTAACATTCCTTGCACTGCTCCATCGCCATACTCTTCACTGCCGCCTCATTGATATCCGGAGTGGTAAATCCCGTCTTCTTGGTAATGCCGTTCGTTCCGAAAAAGCCTTTCGTAAAATGGTAATTCATCAGCATCTGAACTGCCTGCGTTCCAATCACTGCCTCGGTGCTGGCTTTTAATTCACCACCGAGCAGGATAACTTTCATGCCTTTCTTTACCAGACGCTGGGCATGCGCCACACCATCTGTCACGTATGTCACACTGTCATCCAGCAGATAATCTAACATCATCGCCGTTGTTGTTCCGGCATCCAGATATACAAAATCACCCGGTTCGATCAAAGACGCTGCGTACTTGGCAACCCGTCTTTTCTCTTCCAGATTCACATCCTGCTTCTGAGCCACTGTAGGCTCTGCCGGAGTAAATGTCTGATAATTCTTTGCCACTGCTCCGCCGAACACCTTGGTCAGCTTGCCAGCCTTATCCAGTGCCGTAATATCTCTTCGCACGGTAGACTCTGAGGTCCGGAGAAGATCCCGGACCTCAGCTACTGTTATACTTTTTTTATCTTCTAATAACCGTAATATCAGTTCATATCTCTGTTCTGTAAGCATACGCGTTCTCCTTACATGTCCTGTAATTAGCATACCGCATTCACATTTGCCAGTCAAGAGTACATCAGTCTTAGGATGGTGTAAACCTACTGTCAGTTGGGAAAGATTAGAGAGACCCTAAGATAGAATAGAATTCGCTTTATTTTTCCCAAGTGTATAACAATCCTTTTTCTTCGTCAACTATCTGATTTATGGCTCACTTATTAAACCTTACTGCTGTTTTTATTCTATCTGCCCTTGACTCTAGGTCAAGGACAAGACATGTGCTCTGCATCCTTGACCTAGAGTCAAAGGCAGATTTGAGATTAAACAAGCAGGTAAGGTTGTTTGTGTGCCTTGCACATTTTTTTGATCAAAGTAGTTTGAGATTGGTTCTGATGCTTGCCATCTTTTTTGCTGTCAATCCAGGGATTGTTACCTGAAGGCGATCAATATAGGATCTGGACTGATCATAGTGATCTGTCATAATCTCCCGCATAGACACTTTCTCCACGGCTATGTTATCTGTCCCCTTACGCTTCATTGATCTCTGCTCGCGACTATATCGGATGAGATCTATAAGCTTTTCCCGTCCATAGTTTCGTTCATAGCATCTGAGTTTGCTCATTCTATCCGCTCCGATCTGACTCCATCCCATCGGTCTGGAACTCAGACGGTCAGAAAGAACACTACTCACATGCCCTTCCGCACTACATCCGGTCAACAGTTTATTATGATAGCTTCGCATCACTGCATTCCAGTTTCCTAATGCATAACTTTGCAGTTCATATATCGGTTCCGGATTGCTTGCTGATGCAAGCATTTCCTCTGTATACTTTTTAAATTTTGATCGCTGCTTTTTATAGATAAATTTGTACAGATTAGCTCTTGCTTCTTCTGCCTCATCCAGCATCTGGTTTGCAGCTGCATTAATATATTTTGTCATATGAAATTTATCCACACAATACAAGCTACGATCAACATACGTTGTTGCACTATCAATCCATGCAGCTCCATCTCCACTTATGAATACTCGTTGTAATTCATCAGAATCATAGGTTGCTTCTATGTAACTCTGTACTTCTTCCCAGAACGCTCGAACCCCTTTACTTCCTTCATACAATCCACTGAAGTAATAGGTGTTTACCAGTTCTTTTCGTCCTTTTACTTTCGGATTCTCCTGCTTATATTCATAAATATATGCCAGCCGGCTGATAAACCCCTTATTCTCCTTCGACCATCGTCCGTGTTGTTCGGCAATATGATCTTCATCTGCTTCAACAAAAAGATATTTACATTTTTTCTTTGTCTCCGGAGTCTGAAAAGGTATCACATCTGCAATCCCATGGACTTTGTTCATCACTGTCGTTTTCGTGATCTTTGATTTTGAAGGTATGACTTTTGAAGCTTCTTCATAACTGGTTTTTATTGCTTCTGTCAGTATTGCAGTCTCTGCAGCTTCACTGAAGCGCTCATGTGCATCAAGACCGAGCATCTCTTCCAAAAGATAATGATACTTTCCCTCGCTATTTCGACTTTGAAAGTATGTGCTGTCAAAGACCACATCCCCAACAGAGGTTATTAGGGTTCGTTTTTCATGACGGCATATATTGTACTTGAGTTTTCGCCAGGCATCATTGCACAGCCTTTCATTCATGCTGGAAAGAACAGCACTTAGAAAACCGGCAGAAAAATTTTCTGTGGAAGCCTTGACCGAGGTTTCCAGGCTATAAAAATCTTTTGGATTTTTCAAAAATTTTTCCTCAGCTGCAATAATCTCTTTTACTAATACTTCTAATAATGCTACAATGTCCATGAGAGTAATCCTCCTTTGATATATGTTTTTTTCGTCGAAACCATTATACCTTAGAAAGTGATTACTCTCATTTTTATTTTCTTTATTCAACTAACAATTTCTTTACACCAATNCAGTCTGTTCAAAACTGACAGTATTGTCCGTAAGGAAGGATACGAGGAACGCTATGACGCACTGCTTCAGGAGAACCAGCTGCTATTTACTCTGGACCTGATCAAGGAAAAGCTTAACCTGGCTTATTCTCGGAAAGATGAGGCCATTATGGCAGAAGACATCATCAGTATTATGGATATGTGCAAGGCAACGGGCAATCCACACTTCCTGTGGTTTGAGCGTCTGCTTAGCAACCACTTTGAGGGCATTATCGCCCACGCAACTTATGATATCTCAGCTGCAAAGATTGAAGGTATCAACAACAAAATCAAGACTCTTCGCAGACAGGGATACGGATATCCTGATGACGAATATTTCTTTCTGAAGCTATTCGATATGAGCCGACAGAGCTACGAGAGGAATCGGAAATCCCACAAAATTTGTGATTGAGCCAAAATCTTTTGGATTTTTCAAAAATTTTTCCTCAGCTGCAATAATCTCTTTTACTAATACTTCTAATAATGCTACAATGTCCATGAGAGTAATCCTCCTTTGATATATGTTTTTTTCGTCGAAACCATTATACCTTAGAAAGTGATTACTCTCATTTTTATTTTCTTTATTCAACTAACAATTTCTTTACACCAATCAGTCTGATGGTGTAAACCTACTGTCAGTTGGGAAAGATTAGAGAGACCCTAAGATAGAATAGAATTCGCTTTATTTTTCCCAAGTGTATAACAATCCTTTTTCTTCGTCAACTATCTGATTTATGGCTC